>CAYTKV010000001.1:0-39676 GCA_964438545.1 Candidatus Woesearchaeota archaeon
TTTAATAAAGACATAATAGAGTTCCAAGGCTTGAGAGGCCCAATTAGAATTTGGGAGATTGATTATCCTGAAGATATAGAATTTAAAGAAGAATACTTAAGCACTTATTACCCTGCAGAATTATACTACGCGAGATGATAAATCCATTTTTAATAATTCCAATATTAGCAAGTTTTTTTGTAACTTTGTTTCTAATCCCAAATTGGATTAAAAGAGCTAAAAAAGCTGGGATTCTTGGAATAGACCTCCATAAAAGAAAAGAAAAGAAAATTCCAGAAGCTGGAGGAGTTTGTATTGTTGCCGGTTTTTCTCTAGGAGTGCTAGCATACATAGCAACAAACACCTTTATATTCAAAAGAACTAACAACTTTATAGAAATATTTGCTCTCATGAGCTCTCTTTTATTAATTGCTTTTATTGCTTTTACAGATGATATAGCTGGATGGAAGATAGGCCTTAGAAGAAGAACAAGATTAATTTTAGTTGCTTTTTCGTCTATTCCCTTAATCTCTATTAACGCAGGAAAAAGTTTAATTGCTCTTCCTGTAATTGGTTCAATAGATCTAGGAATATTGTATCCTCTGATCCTTATACCTGTTGGAATTGTTGGCGCAACAACTACATTTAATTTTCTTGCTGGCTTTAATGGATTAGAAGCTGGCTTGGGGGTTATAGTATTAAGTGCATTATCTGTTGTCGCTTACTACACTGGAAGCCAGTGGTTGGCTCTCATAGCTCTGTGCATGATAGCGTCATTGATTGCTTTTCTTATTTTCAACTTTTATCCAGCAAAGATTTTCCCAGGAGATTCTTTGACTTATCCTGTTGGAGGATTAATAGCAATCATATCAATTCTAGGAAACTTTGAGAGAATAGCTGTTTTTTTCTTTATGCCTTTTATAATAGAAACCTTTCTAAAAGTTAGAGGAAATCTTGTTAAACAAAGTTTTGCAATTCAAAAAAAAGATGGCAGTCTAGATTTAAAATATGATAAAATTTATAGCTTAAATCATCTATCAATTTACTTGATGAAAAAATATGGCATGAAACCAACAGAAAAGAAAGTTGTGGCTTCAATATGGTTATTTCAACTTGTAATTGTTATTTTAGGACTCATTGTCTTCAGAGAGGGAATATTCTTAAGATGAAACTTAATAAAGTTTTAATAAGGGGAAGTTTGGTTCTTTTATTCGCATTTGGTTTTTCAAGTTTTTTGCATTTTTTGTTCCAACTGGTTATGTCTAGAATGCTTTTGCTAACTGATTACGGAATACTTGCAGTGCTCTCTTCTATTATTTATATTTTGTTAATTTTTAGTGAATCTATTCAAACAATTATAACAAAATTCGCGACAGGTGAAAAAAATAATGGGAAATTAAAAAATATTCTGAAAAAATCTTCAAAAAAAGCGTTTATTGTTTCAATCGCATTGCTCATTTTATATTTTATTGTTGCTGTGCCTTTATCATTTTTGTTAAAAATACAATACCTTCTTATTTCTTTGAATGGGCTGGTAATATTTTTAGCTTTTTTCTTGCCAATATCCAGAGGCATGATGCAAGCTAAGAGCAGATTTAAATCTCTTGGTTTAAATGTTGTTGCAGAAGCCATTGGTAAATTATTCTTTGGTATACTTTTCGTTTATGTTGGATTAAGAGTTTATGGCGCAATCGCAGGAATTCTCCTCGGTGGGCTTATAGCCTTTAGCTTATCTTTTGTTTCATTAAAAGATGTAATAATATCGAAAGAGAAAAAGTCGAAAACTGTTGGAATATACGATTACGCAAAACCTGCCTTTGTTGTCACCTTCATTGTTATTTTCCTTTATAGTATTGACGTTGTCATGGCAAGAATTTTCTTTCCTCCTGAAATAGTCGGGGTTTACGCAATCGCGTCAATTCTTTCAAAGGCAGTTTTCTGGGGAACTTTGCCAATTAGTAAAGCAATGTTTCCCTTATCAGCAGAAAATCATAAAGGGAAAGGAGACTCTCAAAATGTTCTTTATAGCGCGCTTTTGATTATATTCCTTTGCATTTCTTCGGCATTAGCTGTATTCTTTTTTGCTCCTGGGCTTGTTGTCAAACTATTTTCAGGTAAGTTCATTCCTGAAGCAATTTCAATTTTGTTTTATCTAGGAATTGGAACTAGCCTAATCTCATTAGCGAATTTAATTTTGTTGTATAAATTATCCTTGGGAAAGATTAAAAATTATCCTTATCTTTTTATTTTTGTTTTGATAGAACTATTATTGTTGAGCTTCTTCTCTAAAAATCTAATTCAATTTTCCTGGGCGTTCATAACATCTTCTGCCGCATTTTTATTCGGCTCTATCGTTTTGATGAATGAATGAGAAAATTATTCTTCTTAAATTTCCAGTAAAACAAAGTGAAAATCGCGTGTATGCCATCCATCCAGTTTATTTTTTTTCCTTCTTCTATTGTCCTTGGTGCATATGAAATAGGAACTTCTTTAATTTTAATACCTAACTTAAGAATCTTTGACGTTATTTCTGGTTCTATATTAAAATTATTTGATTTTAGCTTGATATTTTTAATTATTTCGCTTTTAAAAACTTTATAACATGTCTCCATGTCAGTTATTTTTGTTCCATAAAATATTTTTGTTAAGAGAGTCAGAAATTTATTTCCTAAAAAATATATTTTGTATAAGGGTTTATGTTTTTTTAAGAATCTTGAGCCATAAACTACCTTCTCTTTTTCTTCAATAATCGGTTTTATTAATTTTTTTAAATCTATTGGGTTATATTCCAAATCTGCATCTTGGATGGTTACTATTTCTCCAGTGGCAATTTCTATTCCCTTTCTTACAGCGGACCCTTTTCCTCCATTTTTCTTGCTTAAAAATTTAAACTCTAAAAGTTTGCTTTTCTTTTTATCTTTTAGAAAACTTTTTATTGCATTTTTTGAGTTGTCTGTGCTTCCGTCATCAATAATTATTATCTCCTTTTTTATACCTAATTTTGCTTTAGTTAGGTTATTTAAAACTTTAACAACTGTTTTCTCTTCGTTATAAACTGGTATGATTATTGATATTTTTTTCATTTTTAAAAATTAGATAAACGACATACAAAGGACTTAAAAACGCTGAAATAACAGCAAACAAAACAATCCAATGCGCGATTTTATTTAGTAAAGTATCAAAAATCCCATTTGTGTTATAATAATCAAATTGCTTTTCTTTTGGTTGGTAACCTATGTCATACAAAAACCAGTTTTTCGGTTGATTGGCAAAAGTAATGATGGAATCTTTTATTTGAATTTGAGCTGAATAAATGCGTGTTAATTCAATTTTATTATTCGAAAGCAATGGGAAATAAGATTTTTCTCTTTCTGGTTCATAAATTGTTCTTACTAATTGGCCATTTTGTTTAAAGAAATCTGCCAATGATTCCATCGAAGTATTAAATTCGCCTTGAACTTGCCCTCCGCCCCACCCACAATCATCAATTACGCATTCTATAAAAAAAGTGTTTATTGAAACTGGATTTCCTGGAATTTGATCTTGTTGATTAACTAATCGTATAAAATCTGTGCCTTCTAAGTATGGTCTGCCTTGAGAAAACCAATTTATTCTTCCTCTGTAGATTCTACTATCTGCGACAATTAACGAATTTTCAGGAATATTCTCTTCCTTAAAATCTATTACTTGTGCAACATGACTTTTTCCATAGAAATGATAGGCTGCATTTGAGCTATAGATGAAAGGAATAGTTTGTAAACCAAGCAAAATTAGAGAGAATAGAAGGACGATAACAATGGATACTTTCGTGACATCTTTTCCTACAGATTTTGATATTTTCTTTGATATTTCATATAAGCTAAATGCTCCAACTGGAATTAAAAATAATTCAAGAAAAATATAGTGCTTTGGTAATAAAATAATTGAAGCAAGAAAAGGCAAAACAAAGAGGATACCCAAAAAGAAAAAAACTAAATAGTCTTTTTTTTCTTTTCTGTACTGCTTATTAATTAATATCAATACCAGCCCAATTAATCCAAGATAGAAAATAATAGGATCGCCTAAGCGAATATAATTTATAGCCACAAGAAGCATTGGCCTATTGTATGACTTGCTAGAAAAACTGTTTGGTAAAATTAAGCCCAACCAATCATTTTTTGCTTCAAATTGCACATCCCAAGAGTAATATTGCGCAGAAATATCTTTTCCTAACCCTGTAACTCTTGTAAACTGTAAATCCAAAAGTCCTTTATCTTTATAAAGCAAATAATTATGAGTTAACACTGGAATTGCGAATACAAAAATAACTACCAAAAAAACAAAAATCTTTTTTATGTTGTCTTTATTGATTATTTGCTTTTTTGAGCTTCTTTTTATATAAACGAAATAAAGTAAAAGTGAAGGTATAAACAACAAAGGATAGACCTTTGTATAAATTGCTAGGCCCATAGATGTCCCACTTAATGCATATTTCTGATAAGAATTTGTTTTCATGGCTCTAATAAATAACAACATACCCAACAAAACAAAAAACATAGCCATTACATCCATTTCTGCTATAGTATTCTTTATATGAAATGGTGTTATCGCTAGCAAGAATGCAGAAATTAAAGAAATTTTTTCATCGAAGAATTCTTTTGCGAGCATAAAAATTATGAAGACAGTGAAAGAACCAAATAACAAAGCAGCAAATCTAGAAGTCAGTTGAGTCATGCCAAAAATTTTGTATATTAAACTTGTAAAAGAATGCCACAATCCTGCAGATTGGTCATATGTGATAAGCTTGCCTGAAGAAAAAAAGTTTATAGCTGCCGTAACATGATGCATATCATCCGCAGAAACTGATAAATTTATAGCAGCAATTAATCTTAAAATAAAAGCTAACAAGAATACAAGAATTAAATAAATAGTAGTTCTTTTCATAGAAAAAATTTTATCAATTATTTTAGAAACAATGTCCTTTTCACTTGTAATGACGTTATTTTCAATTGTTTTAATCTCCATTATTCCTCTTTGTTTTTTTTATATATAAATCCTACTGTCCATATGTTTAAAAAAATAAAGTTTTCATAATCTCGATGAAAAAAATCTCTATAGTAATCCCGGCCTATAACGAAGAAAAAAGGATAGGCGGAACATTAGAAAACTACACCAAATATTTTAATAGCCTTTTTAAAAATAAAAATTTGGATTACGAGATAATTGTTGTGATAAATAACACAACTGACAGAACAAAAGAAATAGTGAAAAAAAACAAGAAAAAAAATAAAAAGATTAGATACTTAAACTTAAAGCCTGGAGGGAAGGGTTACGCTGTTATAGAAGGTTTTAAAGACGCTTTAAAAAGAAATAGCGATTTAATTGGTTTTGTTGATGCTGATATGGCGACTTCTCCTAAAGAATATTTTAAACTAATAGAAAATATAAAAAATCATGACGGAGTAATTGCAAGCAGGTATCTAAATGGCTCTGTAATTGAACCTAAACCAACAATCCAAAGAAAGATAGCAAAATGGATGTTTAATTCTTTAGTTAGAGCACTGCTTTTCCTTCCATATAGGGACACTCAATGCGGAGCAAAAATATTTAAAAGAAAGGCTGTGGAACAAATAATTAATAATTTAACAATGTCAAAATGGGCTTTTGATGTTGATTTACTTTATGAAATGGGAAAAAAAGGTTTTAAAATAGTTGAAATTCCAACAAAATGGTTCGATAAGGAATATTCAACAATCAATTTTTGGAAAGCTGGGCCTTGGATGACCTTGGGCGTTTTAAGACTAAGGCTTTTAAACTCTCCTTTTAAGAATCTAATGAGAATTTATGACAAAGTAATAGGATATATTCCAAGATGAAAAAATTGAATTTAGGATGTGGGGATGATATAAAAGAAGGGTACGTAAATGTAGATTTCATCAAACAGCCTGGTATAGACATTGTACACAACATCAATAAATTTCCATGGCCATTTAAAAGTAATACATTCAATGAGATATATGCCTCCCATATAATTGAACATGTTGATGATCTAATAAAGACAATGAAAGAAATACATAGAATATCGAAAAAAAATGCTAAAATTAATATTCGCGGGCCTCATTTTTCATGCGGAGTTAGCTACAGAGATCCTACACATAAAAGATTATTCTCATATTTTACCTTTGAATATTTTTCAAATCCAAAAGATTATTACAAAAGAAATGAGAGTAATATGTTCAAAATAAAAAGCAGAAGATTGAACTTTACGCGCTTTGCTTTTACTCCTCTAAACAAAATGTTTAATCCACTGATTAATATAAACCCCGCAATGTATGAAAGATTTTTCTGTTGGATTTTACCATGTTCAGAAGCCATATTTGAATTGGAAGTTATAAAATGAAAGAAAAAAGAATATCTTTCTTGATAGCCGCTCACAATGAGGAAAAAGTAATAGGAGAAACCCTAAAAAATCTTGCAAATTTGCCTTACAGGAACTATGATGTTATTGTGGGGCTAGATGGTTGCACAGATAAAACAGAGAATTTAGTAAAAGAGTTCGCGAAGAAATCAAAGAAATTTAAATATTACAAGCTAAATATAAGAAAATGAAAACCCTTTGTTATAGAAGCAAAAAACAAAAAAGCCTCTGGAGAAATTATAATAATTAATGATGCTGATTGGATTTTCAGAGTTAAGGACAAAAAAACTTTTTATAAATTTTTGTCGGTTTTTGATGATCCTACTATTGGCGGAATTGCAGAGTCTTTTCCTGTCGAATGGGACAAAGAAAAAATTACTAAAGGTAACACTGGATACAAAATGGTTGCTTACAGCTCATTTTTATGGCTTAAATTTCAAAAAGAAAAATTTACTTATAAAAATGGTAATTTTAGATATTTAAAAGAACCAACAATGTTTCTAACAAATATATTTAGAAAAGAATTATATAAAAAAAATTTATCTCTTGGGGACGATTTTGAAAGAACGAAGGACATTATGGACAGAGGACGTAAGGTGGTTATTTTTAATGATATAAAAATACCCAGAATGATTGCCACATATAATAAAATTTTTGTTAAAGATTTATTTAAGCAAAAAGTAAGAACAGCAATTGCAAGAAAACAACTTAATCAAAACAAAATAATGAAGATTAATTTTTTTAATTATTATTTACCGTCTAGTTTATTTATTTTTTCGCACGCTTTGAAAAGAAGTTTTTATGTTGGTTTTATCGTGTTGCTATGGTCAACAATAACTTTTTTAGGCGAGATTATTGCCAGATTTATCAAAACAGACACAAAAAGAGGGTGGGCGCTTCGAGCAAAAAGATGAAAATAATCCGCATCTAGATAATATAAAGTAAAAAAGTTATATTCTTTTTACCTCGTAAATAAAAACTTCCTGCTTCACATCTAACAATCTGAAAGTAATATCTCCATAAGTCTTTTCCTGCTTTATGTCTTGTTGTTGTGCAGCAAAATCTATTTTTGTGTCCATGAAGGGGATTTCCCATACAATCATCTGACCATTTTGGTTGTATTGTATTCTTTTCATCCATTCTGGATGATTTGGTTCTGAAAAGGAAACTAACAGATACTTAACGTCTTTATTTTCTTTAATACCTTCTAACACTGCCTCAAATGGTACTTCATAATGTTTCCCAGCATTCCATGAAGTCAGCTCCATTGGAAGCCTAACACTTCTCTCAGCATAATATGCTATCTGTGGCCTTGCTATAGTAATTATTAAACCATTTTCATTTGAAATTTCTTTTAGATATAACCCTGCTTGTCTAATCCCTTCATATGACGGAATCTTATTCTTTATAATGAAATCAGCGTGTTGAACTTCGTAATACCCTCCATAGCCTATTAATAGAATTAACAAGCCTATAGAAATATTCTTGCTATAAGGTTTGATGTAATTTGTCAGAGTAACAGACGCTCTAGAAATACAAATGAATGTTCCTAACAATAAAGGAAAATACCATCTTGGCTCGCCAAAACTGTCTTGTGTTCTTAGAACAAAAATAAAAAATGCAAGTGTTAAAATAATTGTAATGATAATAAAAAAATCTGCTTTTGTGTCACAATTATTAATTTTTTTTATACGGCCCAAAGACAAAAAAATATTAAAAATCAAAATAATTGCTCCTAACCAAAACAAATAGAACAAAACACTTGCCCAAGAAAGGCCTAGATTATTGTAATAAGCTTGAAATACCCATAAAGGAAGGAAGTTTATTGGCTCCTTTTCATGAAAATACGCTTGCCCAACATCACTAATTTGCGAAATAAAAATAAATTTTTCTGCAAAAAAGAATAACAAAATAGCCGATCCTAAAGCAACCCAGTTATACTTATCTTTGATTAACTCTTTTATATTCTTAGTAAAGAGTATGTAAACTAAGAAGAAAATCCCAAACAAGAAATATCCTCTTCTAATGGTATAAGTCAAAATAGAAAGAAAAACTGTAAGAGGAAGAGCCCATTTTGGATCAATTTTACCAAATATTTTCTCTTTTCTTTCATAGCCTTGCCAAAAAACAAAAATAGATAAAAAACCTGCTAGGAGCGCTGGTGTCTCCAAGTGAAATCTAGTGCTGTTAAAAAGAATTTCCCAAAGTGTTGCCATAAGAAAACTAGAAATTAGAGCTATGCGCCTATCTTTGTACATTAACAGAGTAACTTTATATGCAAGAAGAACAAGTAAAATTGAAGGTAAAATAATAATTATAAATTTAGTTATTGCTTCTGAAAAACCAAGTTTGAATAATAACGCTGCTAAATATGGGAAAAGTGAATTGTGCTTTGCTGTGACAACCCAATCAACTGAGAAGCCTGCTAAATTCTTTGCGTAGGCCATATAATCTGCTTCGTCCCACCACAAAGGTTGATTTTTCGTTAAATTGAAATAATAAATTCTTATAATGACAGCAAAGACTAATATACCGGCAAAGATTAAGTTATTTTTATCTTTAAGCCAGTTCTTTATTTTTTCTTTTCTCTTTTCTATGTTCTTATTAATTACTTCTTCTTCTGATTTTGCTTCCATTAATATAACTAATTTAATAGATTTTTATTAGTTTCTATTACTCTACCTGCTTTCTCGATAATCTGCGAAGAAGATTTTCCCTCAAGAAGAGGAATAAAAGAGATTTTACCATTATATCTCTCTATAGCTTTTCTCTCCTCTTTATTTATTGTTTCAAGATTATAATCTCCTCCTTTAACATAAATTTCTGGTTTGAACTCAGTAAGATATTTTTCTACGCTTAATTCTGAAAAAATAATTACATAATCAACAAATTCTAATGAAGACAAAATTTCTGCTCTTTCTAATTCGTGTTGTATTGGCCTATCTTTTCCTTTCAATTTTTTTACGGATTCATCAGAATTAATGCCAACAATTAGAACATCTCCTAATTTTTTTGCTTCCTTAAGGTATCTTACATGGCCAATGTGCAATAAATCAAAACAGCCGTTTGTCCAAACAATTTTTCTTCCTTTTCTTTTATCATTTTCAATTTTTTTCTTTAATTCTTCAAAATTTATTATTTTGCTTTCTTCAGATAATATTTTTTCTTTTAATTCTTTTAAACTAACAGCATAAGTTCCTTTCTTCCCTACGACTATGCCCGCTGCATAATTTGCTATAATCGCTGTCTCTTCTAGAGACGCGCCAGCAGCAATTGCTAATGATAAAACAGCAGAAACAGTATCTCCTGCTCCTGTAACATCAAAAACATCCTTTGCATATGTTGGAATATTAACATTTTTATCTGAAAATAGAGACATTCCTTTTTCTCCTCTGGTAATTAAGATATTTGATTCTAATTCTTTCCTTAAGCGTTGCCCGGCTATTTCTAAATTATTGGAATTAGCCATCTCAAAAGCTTCTTTTTCATTTGGAGTAATAAGAAAAACGTTTTTGTAAAGATTTTTATTTTTTGGTTTTGGATCAACAATTATTTTATTTTTATATGGTTCTAGTAAATTCATTAAATCTTTTGTTATAGTTCCTTTAGCGTAATCTGAAATTATTATAATATTTGATTCTTTTGCCTTATCAATGATAATCTTTTTTGTTTTGTTGCCGAATTGCTTATCTGAAGTTTCTTCTTTATCAAAGCGTAGAAGTTGCTGACCTTTTCCTATGATTCTTGTTTTTTCAATTGTTGTGCCTTTTTCTTCTAAAAAATATTCTATTTTATTTTCTTTTAGTAAGCTCTTAATGATATTAGCGTTTTCGTCTTTTCCAACAGAGCCAAAAAGAAAAACTTTGCCGCCAAGAGATGAGACATTAGAGGCAACATTTGCTGCTCCTCCTAATTCATAAAACTCTTTATTTAAAGAAACAACGGGCACAGGAGCTTCTGGATTAATTCTTGAAACATCTCCCTCGAGATACCTGTCTAACATTACGTCTCCTATAACTACAATTTTTTTCTCTTTGAAATTTGATAAGATTTGTTCAATACGGTTCATTTTTAAAATTTCGAAATTCTATTTTGTACTTTTAATTGAGATTTATTTTTATTTATTTCTATTGGTCAATTCATTTAGAGCAAGCAATACTTCCTCCGCTTTTATACTCTTTGTCAATTCTTCATTATGCTCATTCATTTTTTCTGGAAAGAAATCATAAAGCATTGGAGAAACTATCTTTTGTAATAAACCATAATCTTCTATTTCATCTGGACTAGAACAAAAAAATAATCCAATCGTTGGCTTTTTTAAAGCCAAGGAAACATGTAAAGCAAAACTATCAGAACATATCATGGCTTTACAAATATTAACCAATGCTGTAAATTGTCTGTCTGTGTTATTAGGATTATTCACATGCACAAACGTATTATTATCTCTCAGCTCAGTTAAAATGTTATTGTGCCTATCAATTTCGTCAGGACCTCCAAATAATAAAATTTCATATCCTTTTGCCTTAGCTTTTTTTATAAATTCCTTAAGATTTTCTTCATGCCAAACTTTGGAAGGCCATCTTGGTGATGCACCAATATGAATTCCTATTAATTTTTCTGTTTTTATATTGTTATTTTTAATAAATCCTCTCGCATATTTTAAATCCTCATTATCTAGAATAATTGAAACATGTTCTTTATTATACGGAATATCTGCTGCTTCAAACATCATTTCCTGATATGTTTTTTTATTTGTTTTTTTGACTTCATCATCAAATAATGTGTTAAGATAGTATTCTGCTCCTAAATTGAAAGCTGAAACAAAACTATTTTCTTTATAAAATCCGTATTTCTTTTTTGCTTTGATTTTTCTTGCTAACTCTGTTGCTTCTTCATCTATATCAAAATTATACAAAGAATCAAATTCTTCTTTTGCTTCATAAGGAATAGGAAATAAATTGTTTATAAATGGAGAGCCTTTTAATAGGTCTATAATATTATCCTTAGTTATCCAGTATATCAAAGAATCCTTGTGTTGAGATTTTATAGCTTTAGATATTGGTAGAGTTCTAATCACATCCCCTTTAGCTCCTAACTTTATTATTGCTATTTTTTTCATAAAAACGAGTTAATTACAAAGTTTTTAAGGCTATCCAAAGCTATAAATATGTTCTCTAGCAAATATAAAAATAATATGAAAATCAAAAGAATTTTGGTTACGGGAAGTAGCGGAACAATTGGGACGAGATTGTGTGAGTTTCTCTTGGAAAAAAAATTTTATGTTGTTGGAATAGACAGAAAAGAGAATAGATGGAAAGAGAGCGTCAATAAAATAACTAAAATTTTAGATATCTGTGACTCTGATTCTATGGAAAAACTAAAAGAAAATATAGATTTGGTAGTTCATTTGGCGGCAAATGCGCGCGTGTATGATCTTGTCTTGAACCCTTATCTTGCTCTAGAGAATTTTATTACGGCTTTTAATATTCTTGAATATTGCAGGAAAAATAATATAAAAAAAATAATTTTTGCTTCTTCAAGGGAAACTTATGGAAATTCTGAAAAAGTTACATATGACGAAGACGAAGTACATTTAAAAAAATGCGAGAGTCCTTATGCCGCATCAAAAATAGGTGGTGAATCTTTAATAAGCGCATATCAAAAATGTTATAATATTGATTTTGTAATATTTAGATTTTCTAATGTTTATGGAATGTATGACGATAGCGACAGGGTTATACCTCTATTTATAAAAAAATGTTTAAATGATGAGAATTTAACAGTTTTTGGAAAGAATAAATTGCTAGACTTTACTTACATTGACGACGCTATTACTGCGGTTATGTTAGGAATAGAAAAATTTGATAATGTAAAAAACAACGCATTTAATTTAGGTTTTGGCGAAGGCAATACGATATTAGACGTGGCCAATATAATAAAAAAGTTTCTTAATACATACGTCAAAATTTCAATTGGGAGTAATAGAAAGGGTGAGGTTATTCAGTATATAGCAAATATCTCAAAAGCTAAAAAAATGTTGGGTTATAGCCCAAAAACAAATTTAGCAGAGGGGATTAGAAAATCTATTGTATGGTATAATGATTACCTAAATTCATAAATAAAATGAAAATCTACATTGCTGGCAAAGTAGGGACAGAATCTGAAAGAGAATTTTTAGAAGAAGTAGATAAATTATGTAAATCTTTAGGATTTGAAACATTCTTGCCACATAGAGATGTTGGCTTAGCTAAAAGTATGAAGGACGTTAATAAAGTTTTTAAGGGTGATATAGACGAGGGTTTCAAAAATATAGATTTGGTTGTTGCTGTGCTTGATGGCTTACATGTTGGCTCTGGAACAGCCTGGGAATTAGGCTATGCTTATGCAAAAGATATTCCAGCAATTGGAATAAAGATAGATGAGCCAGTTGAAGAAGCTTTAGAATATTTAAGCGCAATTTTAATTGGCTCTATGGAAATTGTTAGCTCAATAAAAGAATTGGAAAAAAAACTAAAAAAGTTTAAAGAATCTAATTAAATGGTTTAGTCGATTTTATTTCAATTTCTCGCCAACCGTCTTTGTAAAATTGTTTTTTCCTTAGTTCTTGAAAAGCCCTAAGATAAAGGTAAAGCCTTGCTGGATAAAGTTGAAGAGTCCATAAAAATTCTTTAGGATTATTGGGCTGTCGAATTGCGAAAAAAGCACCTTCCTTTATTTCATTTATTAAAGACTTTGTCCTTGGCATATCTGGGGCAATTTTATTCAAATTTTCATGGGCTTTTATGTTTCTTATTTTTTGTGAAAGCCAATCTTTCCAATTACTAGGATTTTTAACATAGACTTCAGCCTTGTCGGCATACTCCACGTTATAGCCTCTTTTCCAGAGTAAATATGGAATTATGCTATCTTCTGAAGTTTCTGGAGGAAAGTCAAAAATAATGCCTTTCCTAATAGCAAATAAATAACCAGAACATTCAAAGAATTTTTTTTGTTTTGACAATTTTTTTCTTACTTTGTCTATGCCATCAAAAACCACATGAGACCAATAACCATATTTTGTATTTTTTGAATCTAAAGATATGGGTTTGCCTGTTACACAACCAACTTTCTTATCTTGAAATTTTTTCAATATTTCTTCTACGGCATTATTAGAAACATAAACATCACCATCCGTAAAAATAAATATGTCTTTTGGATTGGAAGAGTTGTATTCTTGCAATAAAATATTTAAAGCATATGCTTTTCCTTCTCCAGGATCAAGAAAAAATTTCACTCTTTTGTCTTTGGTGTTTTTCTTCAGAAATTCTTCTGTTTCTGGAAAAGGATCAACAATAGTTATCCTAAATTTTTCTTTTATGTTTTGCTTTAAAAAAGAATTAACTGCTCTAAGTGTTGCTCGTGGCTCTTTATAAGAAGTTATTATAACATCTATCATTTTTAAATTTCAAAAGGATAATCTTCTGGTCTTATTATAATAATTTTTTCGCTTTCTGCTGATTTTGCTAAAATTCTTACTTTTCTTGTGCCTTGCTTTCCAATCTCAGATATTTCTATATCTTCTATGGTGAATATTTTTCCTCCTATCTTTATTTTATCTCCTTTCTTAAGTTCTTTGGCCTTTTTCTTCATGTTTTATTTTTAATAATCATACTTATAAACTTTATTAATTCCAAAAGAATATGAAAAACGCTATAGTTTTATGTTCTGGTGGAGTAGACAGTGTTGTTTCGGCTTTTTATGCAAAAAAAAAGTTAAAATATGGCGATATAATAATTTTATTTTTTAATTATGGCCAAAGAAGTTTAAAAGCTGAAAGAAAATGTGCAAGGCAGTGCGCAAAAGATTTAAAAGCTAATTTTTTAGAAATAAATATCAAATGGTTAGGAAAAATATCAACTTCTTTGATTAATTTAAATGAAAAACACAAAATAATAAAGAAAAAGGATTTAAAAGACACGAAAGAAGAAAGTAAAAAATGGTATGTGCCATGCAGAAATTTGATTTTTTTAAGTTATGCATTGGCATTTGCAGAGTCTTTGTTCATTAAAAATAAAATAATTAGTGATATATTTGTTGGATTTAAAAATGAAGGTAAAGAACATTACCCAGATACTTCTCAAAAGTTTTTGAATTTATTAAATAAAATAAACAATGTTGCAACACTAGGCAAATATAAAATTAATGCTCCCTTAATAAAAAAAGACAAGGATGATATAATTTTACTTGGAAATAAATTAGGAGTTAATTTCACAAAAACATTTAGTTGTTATATTGGCAAGAAAAAACATTGCGGAACTTGCCTAGCTTGTAGATTAAGACAAGAAGGTTTTTATTGGGAAAATATAAAAGACCCAACATCGTATAGAAAAAAGATGAAAGATTTTAGGTTAGCTCCTTAAAACTTCTTTGTATAATTCTATTGTTTTTTCGCTAATCATATCCCATCTATAATTCTTTGCTCTTCTGATATTGTTCCTAGAAATTTTTTCTTTTAGTTTTTTATTATCTAATAACTGAATTATTCGTTTAGCAAAACCTTCATTATCTCCATAATTAACTAAAAACCCATTTTCTTGTTCTTTCATTTCATATGGGATTCCATTCACAGGACTTGCTACGATTGGCAAACCACCAGCCATTGCCTCAAATAAAGTTAATGGCAAACCTTCTCTATAGCTAGGCATAACAAAAACATCAGCCGCTTGGTACATTTCTACAATTTCTTTTCTGTCTCTCGTTTGTGGCAATAGAATAATTTTCTTTTCTCTGCCAATTTTTTTCTTAACAATTTCTTTCATGCCCTCATCAGGGCCCCTGATAACAAAAGTAACATCGTTTCTTTCGTTCAAAATTAACTTCGCGATTTCTACAAATTTTTCTGGGCCTTTTGTTATATTCAAGCGTCCAAAAAATAAAACAAGTTTTCCTTTGATTCCTAACTTCTTCTTGAAATTATTATTTCTTATTTTTTTAAAAAATAAATCTGACATGCCATTCGGAATGCTAATTATTTGCTCTTTTTTGTCGCTATATTTTTTTATGAATTCAATTTCCCAAGGAGTTATTGCAACTATTTTATCGGTTAACTTAAATGCTAGTCTACTAAATATATTATAGCTCACTAAAATCCCAAGTCTTCCCATGAGAGAGCGATAGGCCTCTGTCCACGGACAGTGAGTAGTATGGACATGCTTTGCACCAGATATTTTAGCAGCTAATGCTGAAAAGACAAAATGTAGATGGCCAAAAACATGACTATGAATAATATCAAATTTTTCTTTGATTAATTGGGGAAAAACAGTTGGAAATATAGTCGCAAAATTTGATATCTTTGCTATGTGGGTGCATCTATGGACGAAAACTCCATCAACAATCGCCTTTTTTTCTTTTATTCTTTTATTTTTGTCCCAGTCCGGTGCGTATACGTGAACTTCATGGCCCTCAGCAAGTTGTCTTTTTGCTAATTCTTCAACAACTTGCCCCACGCCGCTTATTGCAGGTTTATACTCTGAACAAACATGTGCAATTTTCATCAATTTGGCAAAATCTATCGCTTAATAAATAATTGTGTTCTAATTATATGTCCATTAAAGACGAAAAAAGGTTCATATATTGCAGAAATGTTTAAAAGCAAGGTACATGTTTCTTAAAAATGCGTCAAGAAACACAGGCTTTTATAAACTATTACAAGCGAAAAAATGTAACGAAAACGTACGACAAACAAAGAGAAGGAACAAAGTATAGAAGAATGAAAAGGGCTCTGGAACTCAAGCATTTCTTAGATTTAGTCGACAAGAAAGAGGGAGAAAAAGTTTTAGAGCTTGGGTGCAGTTCTGGATTTTTAACAAAATATTTAGGAAAGGTAACAGCTATAGATACTTCAAAAAAAATGCTACAAATTGCAAAAAAGAAAAATCCGCAAGCAAAATGCATTAATGCTGACATGTTCAAAATACCTTTCGGAGCCGGCTCTTTTGATAAAGTTGTAACGATGAGAGTATGGAATCATCTTGATAAAAAAGATTTGCGAAAGGCAATAAAAGAATCAAGGCGCGTATTGAAAAAAAAAGGTTATTTAATTTTTGATGTAGAAGAAAAATCTGCATTAAGAAAATTTATTAGTATTTTTTATAAAATGATTTTCAGGCCAACA
Source organism: Candidatus Woesearchaeota archaeon (assembly GCA_964438545.1). Lineage (GTDB taxonomy): Archaea > Nanobdellota > Nanobdellia > Pacearchaeales > GW2011-AR1 > UBA73. The sequence continues at coordinate 16,530 of CAYTKV010000001.1, forward strand.
GGGTATAAAATACATCAATATTCGTTAAATGAAATAAAAAGGGCATTGGATGAAGAAAGTTTCATAATTGTAGAGAAAAGATTTTTAAAACATCGTGTTGGTAGGCAGATAATACTGAAAAGTCAACTATATTAAGTAATCTTTCTCCGAGGTTTTTTAAAATATTATATGGTTTAGTGAACAACCACCCTAGCAAGCTGGGCATCAACAAAATTAATTAGCTTAACTGATCATCTTTTCTTCCTTGATTCTTTATGTAGTTTCTTATTATGTCTCCATTAATTCCTTCTCCAACTGTCCCAAGATAAGTTCTGACTTCTAAACGTTGGGTTCTACAAACTTATAGCTTTATCCCCGCAGCAAGCTGCGGCGGTATTACGAAGAATAAATCTATTATACAAAACCTTAAAAATTCGTATTTTATTATTTCTTCATGACTTTAAGATATTTAATAGTGCCAGAAGAGCGAAGAAAAAAATTAAAAGATAAATTAAATTCAGAAGAACTTATTAAGGGAATAGAAGTACATAACGCAATTGGTGCTTTGATAATAAATGACTTAGAAGTAGAAATCGAAGAAAAAGGGCGCAAGATTTATAACGAATTTGATTTTTTTTGGGAAAGCAGTCTGACAGATTCTGCTTCAAAAGGACATCCTGACATAGAATTAGTTAGTTTTGATTCGCGCTTGAAGACTGTTTCAGAGATTTTTGAAGTTACGAACAAACCAATGATAGTTGATGGTGATACAGGAGGCGATATTCATCATTTTGAGTATTTGGTTCCAAAATTAGAAAAATTAGGAGTTTCTGCTGTCGTAATTGAAGACAAAGTTTTTCCAAAAAGAAATAGTTTAGAAGTCGGAGCAATTCAAATTCAAGAAGACCCAGATAAGTTTGCTGAAAAAATTAAGGCTGGAAAATCTATACAAAAATCAGATGACTTTATGATATTTGCGAGAATTGAAAGCTTAATTGCTGGCAAATCAGTTAGTGACGCATTGAAGCGAGCACGAAAATATTTAGAGGCTGGTGCAGATGGTATTGTTATCCACTCAAACTCAAGTGACCCTAAAGAAATTTTCCAATTTGCAAAAGAATATGAACAACTTTGCAAAGAACTTAACAAAAAAAAGCCTCTCGTCGCAATACCAACAACATACAACATGGTGTATGAATCAGAATTAAAAGATAAAGGTTTTGGGATTGTAATTTATGCAAATCACTTGTTAAGAGCGACATATAAGGCTATGCAAGATGTTGGAAAAATAATCTTGCAAAAAGGAAGATCTCTTGAAACAGAACCATTCATTTCGTCAGTTGGAGAGATATTTGAAAAAGTTGGTTTTTTGGACATAAAACAAAAAGACCAAGAGCTTTCACAAGTTCCTTCGGTTATTATTCCAGCAGCAGGAGAAAATCCTGAATTACAGCATATTTTAGGAGATCTTCCAAAACCTTTACTTAAAATTAATAAGAAAACTATACTTGAGCACCAAATTGATTTATTTAGAAAATTTGGTTTACAAGACATTAATGTTGTAATCGGCTATCAAAAACATAGATTTGATATTCGTGGCATAAACTATATCGTAAATCCAGAATATAAAACAAAAGGAATTCTTCATAGTTTAATGAGCGCTAGGGCAAAGATGAAAAAAGGTTTTATTTACACAAACTCTGATAATTTGATAGATGAAAGACTTTTAAAAGAACTCATAGAAAGAAAAGAAGATATGGTCCTTGTTGTTGATACGTCTTATCTTTATTATAAACATGAGATTAATAAAAAACTGGATGCTGTAATAACAAAAAAAGGTAGTAAGGCTACTTATCAGAGACTGAGGCAATCAGATGAAGAAGTAATGTTAATCGGACAAAAAATTCCAAAAGATAAAATAACTCATGAATATGCGGGAATAGCAAAATTCTCAAAAAAGGGCTCAGAAGCACTTATCAAGGTTTACGAAGATTGTTTGGTTAATCATTCCGGAAGATTCCACGAGGCAGAAACATTTGAAAAAGCAGCTGATACTGACATATTACAGGAATTGATAAATAGGAGCTTTCAAATTTTTGTTCATGAAACAAGTGGTGGTTGGCTTGAAATTCACAATGAAAAAGACGTTGCAACTGCCAAAGAAATGCTAAAAAATATAGAGCATTCTATATAAGCAAAGAAAACCAGACTTTTCTAAAATACTCATTTTTTCTAATTCGCGACAAAGCAACGCAAATTATAAATAATGGTAAAAATCTTCTAAGATATGAAAAAATTGCTATTTAACCCTGGTCCGACAAATGTATCGGAAAATGTAAGAGGCGCAATAAAAACAGAAGATATTTGTCATAGAGAGCCAGAATTTAGAGAGGTCTTGTTAAGGGTCAATAAAAATATTGTAAAAATATTTGGGGGGGAAGGAACACATTCTGCTGTATTATTTGTCTCTTCAGGAACAGGATGCAACGAAGCAATATGCGCGGCTATTCATGGTAAAGTTTTGGTTATAAATAATGGAAAATATTCTGATAGAATTTGTGAGATTTTAGAGAGACACAATGTTTCTTTCGAAAGATTAAAATTTGATCCTCTTGAGCCAATTAATATAAATCTTATCGAAAAAGCATTAAAAGAAAATAAAGATGTAACTCATATTTATTTGGTGCATCATGAGACGACAACTGGCGTGTTGGCTCCATTAAGAAAAATTGGTGAGCTGGCAAAAAAATATAACAAGTTGCTTTGTGTTGATGCTATAAGCAGTATCGGCGGGCATGAATTTAATATGCAGAAAGATAATATTGCTTTTTGTGCTGTGAATGTGAATAAATGCTTGGAAAGTTTTCCTGGTGTATCTTTTGTTATTGCTAGAACAGAAGAAATAAGAAAGTTAGAAGGAAAATCAAGAAGTTTTTATTTTGATATTTTTCAACATTGGAAAAAAGAACAAGAAGGAGAAACCCCATTTACGCCTGCCCTCCAATTAATTTTTGCACTCGATAAAGCATTAGAAGAATTTTTGGCTGAAGGTTATAAAGAAAGAATTAAAAGATATGAATCTTTATCAGAAAAAATGAGAAAAGGACTTAAAGAACTTGGATTTGAACTTATTTTATTTCCAAAAGAAATGCAATCTAATATATTAACAACAATAAAAATGCCAGATGATATGGATTACTGGCAAGTGCATGATAAACTAAAAGCCAGAGGAATAACGATATATTCTGATGAAAATGTCTTAAGTCAAAGAAGATTTAGAATCGCGACTTTAGGAAGCATTGGTGTTAAAGACGTTGAATGGTTTTTGAAAAATTTAAGAGAAGTTATGAGGAAGGTTAACTAGTGGCAAAATGAAAGCAATAATTCTTGCGGCTGGGGTAGGAACAAGACTTAAGCCACTAACAGACACGATTCCAAAATGTTTGATAGAAGTGAATGGCAAGTCAATTCTTGTTAACGCGCTAGAAAATTTAGAAAACGCTAAGATAAAAGAGGTTAAGATAGTCGTTGGTTACCTAAAAGACAGAATAAAAGAAAAAATAGGAGATAAATTTGGTAATATGAAAATAACTTTTGTGGAGAATGACATTTATAATAAGACAAATACAAGCTATTCATTGTGGTTGGCTTTAAAAGATTTGTCTAATGAAGATGTATTAATACTTGAGGGCGATGTTTTTTTTGAAAAAAGATTATTAGAAGAATTTCTAAAAGAAAGTAATTCAAATTTAATAATTGTACAAAAATATAATCCTAATTTGGAAGGTAGTTTTGTTGACATAAAAGAAAATAAGGTAGTTGACTGGATACACAAAACAAGGAGAAATCCAGATTTTACAATAGAAGACAAATTCAAAACAGTGAATATTCATAAATTTGATAAAAATTTTGTGGGAAATTATCTTAAACCTATTCTTAAAAAGCATATTAAAGAAAAAAAAGGGATAGAGCCACTTGAGTACGTAATGCAAGAACTAGTCAAGGAGCAAAATGTTACTATAGTACCATTTGAAGTAGGTAATATAAAGTGGTTTGAAATTGACGAGGAAGGGGACTTGAAAATTGCAGAAAAACTTTTTGAGAAAAAGTTAGGAATAAACGAGATTCGTTCTCTTCACGGAGGATATTGGAGATATGAACATCTAGATTTTCACTACTTATTTAATCACTACTTTCCAACACCAGAGTTCTATGCGGAATTAAGTGAAAAATTACCTTTAATAGGAAATTATTATCCGTCGAATCAACGCGTATTAGCTCAATTGCTTGCGAAATGGAAAGATAAGGATTATTTCAATGCAGATAATCTAATTGTTGGCAACGGCTCTTCTGAGCTTATTAGGTTGCTCAACGACCATGTTTTTACAAAAGTAACTGTGCCACTCCCAACATTTAATGAATTTGTTAGAATGCCTAATGAAAAAATTCACAAATATTTGTTGGACGAAGAGAAAAAATTCATGCTCAATGCTAACAAATTAATTCAAGAGGTAAAAAAATCAAATAGCGAATTTACAGTCATTATAAATCCTAACAATCCTGTAGGCAACCTTATACCTCTAGAAGATATCGAAAAAATATTGAAAAGTGGTGTAACTTTGATAATCGATCAGGCATTTATGATTTTTGCAGGAGAAAAATATTCTGCAGAACAGCTTGTTCCTAAATATAAAAATTTGGTTATTGTAACAAGTTGTACAAAATCAATAGGTATTGCTGGGCTTCGTTTAGGTTACTTACTCACAAGCAACGAAGAAATTAAGAAAAAAATAAGAGAGCACATTCCAATCTGGAATATTAATTCACTTACTGAATATGTTATCGAAGCGTTTCCAAAGTATAAAAAAGAGCATGCAGAGTCTATAGCTAAAAGTGTTGCTGATACAAAATGGTTTTATGAGAATCTGAAAGAAATTCCGTATTTAGAACCATTTCCAACATACGCAAATGCTGTTTTTTGTCGAGTAAAAGGAAGCGCTCGGAAATTAGCTGAAATTTTATATGATAAGTATAACCTTATGGTAAAAGAAGGCTTAAACCAGAAGGACTTTAATACTGACTCTTATATAAGGCTTGGGGTTAGAAACAGGGAAGATAATGAAAAATTGCTTGCCGCATTAGAGGAAATTAGAAAGAATGATATTTCTTTATAAGAGAACGTTTCTTATATCAAAGAGAAACTATTTATATCCAAATTAAATAATTTAATAATGAATCAGAGTAATAAATTAAATATATGCATACCAGTAGTTTCAGCTATTATTGAGCGCTTTCATAACGGCGAAATAGAAATATTGGTTCAAACTAGATGGAAACCTAAAAATGACCAAAAATATTCAGGAACATTAGAGATTCCTGCAGGATGGATAGATAAATACGAAAATATTTACGATGCGCTGAGGCGTGAAGTTCTGGAAGAAACAGGATTAAAAGTCTTGAAAATCAAACCAAATATAAAAACTAAGACCTATTCGCCAAAAAGTGATGGCTCTTTTGCTTTTGTCCCATTTTGTTGCCAGCAACAAATAAAGGGCGGAAAACCTTGGATTGGGTTCGTGTTTATTTGTGAGGCCGATGATAAAGATCCCGTCCCGCAGATTTCAGAGGTTAAAAATATAAAATGGATGAAAAAATCTGATCTAAAGAAATTATTTGAAAAAGAGCCTGAAAAGATATTTACATTACAATTAGGAGTATTAGATTACTATTTTAATTGCGATAAAAATAAAAGATAATCACGAAAAGATCAGCAAAGATTTATTCTTCTTGCCCTGATTTGGTGCACCCCTTATCATTTTTTATTTATTTGTTACCTTGACTATTTGTCTCATTTTGGATGCGCAGTCCAGCCGTATATTTTGTTAGATTTCCCTTAATTTATCAATCGTCTGCTTAACCCATACTTTATTTTCTGCAGCAACTTCTGGAATAACCGTTCTCCAATCGTATAAATCTTTTCTTCCCGTAATTTTGGTGGCAATATCCCTTAAAAACCTAAAAGTGCCAGAGCATCCAAGAGTTCTGCAAATACTTAGAGAGTTATTTTGCTCGATTGTCACATACTGTCCATCTTCCCTAAATACCTTCCTTATATCCCCTATGGAAAGCGCGGGCTCTACTCTTACTTCATTTGGGACATATTCCACTAATCTTGTGTCCCTGAAATCATACCACGGTGATACTGAAGGAACAAAATGCAGATGTGCGTGCTTAACACTCTGTCCATGAACTCCTTGCTCTGTTAAAATAGGCAGGGAAAAGTATTTTGTAATTTTATCTCTTGTTTTCTCTAAAACATCGCCATATCCTGCATCAAAATCTTCAGGCATTACCCCAAAACAAGATAAATGTCTTTTAGGAATTAACAAAACATGCCCCGGGGCCATGGCTCCTCTAACAGCAGCCCTCACAAAAAAATTATCGTTTTGATACAAGAGTCCTTCTTCTATATCTTTTCTGCTGCAAAAAACACATTCGTTATTTGTCATATTATCTTGGGTATCTTTAAATTCAGATAATCTTGTTATAGCTCAACTTTGAAAGTAATATTTAAAATACTTTCTATCGGTGCATTATGTTCGGTCTCGAAACTTTAATTTTTAATCTTTTCAGTGCCTGTATCTTTTAATGATTTATGCAGCATTGTTGATGAAACTCCTTTTGTATAGGGAACTTCAACTAACTGTCCTCCCCATTCTTTAAGAACCTCTATAATTCTCTCCCTTGTTTGTTTCAGAACGCCTTCTTTCCAATCATCCCCGTGGACAACAAAATCGGGTTTTATTTTTCTCAAGTTTGGCACATAATCCAAAACTTCCTGCGCCACTACTTCTTTTACTCCTTTAATATTTTCAATAACCGCTTTCCTCTGTTCATAGTTCAAAGCAGGAAGCCTTTTATAACTGGCAACTGCTTCGTCTGTAAATAAACCAACGATAACATCCCCTAATTTCTCCGCCTCTTTTATAATATTTATGTGACCATTATGAATCAAATCCGCAACCATTCCAACATAAACTTTTTTATTATCCAATTCTTTTCTTATAAACTTTTTATCTCCATAATTATCTAAATTCTCGCCGGTTTTCTTTTCTAATTCTACAAGATATTTCTCCACAATTTCTTTATCCCCAAAAATACAATCATAAGTGACTTTCTCTTTCGGATTGTGATAGTAATTTTTAATTATATATGGTTTTATAACTAGTACTTTTCCTTCTGACTCTAAAAGCTCTTTGCACTTATCTAAACTTAGATATGTTACAGGAAGTCCTGTGCCAACGAAATCTTGTACCTTTTCTTTTAACGAAAAAGTATAATCAAAAATTGCAATCTTGCTATTTTTTAACGCGTTACACATTGATTCCTCATTATCATAAATATACATGAGTGAAACTCCCTTTGCAAAGAACAAATCACATTTAACAGGCCCCAACTCTTTTGCGCTTTCCCATAATTTTATATCATACTGCTCATGTGCGTATACGGCAACTGCGTTCATCCATTTAGAATTATCAATACCTAGAAATTTAATGTCTTTAACGTTTAATTGTTCGTATTTCTTATTGAGATATTCTAAGGCGTCAATAACTCCCATTGCAGAAGAACCAGGCTCAAAAAAAACAAGGGAGTCATAGGCGTTTTTGCAAGCGAGAAGAGCCGCGTATTTCCTATTTTGATCCCTTAAATCTTCTACTTGGTAGATCTTATCCACTTGCCCTTCACGATAAAAAATTATGTCTTTAAAGTATCTCGCTCCCATAAACAAATCATACGCATCTTGACCTTCATAATAATCATAACACGCCCTTCTATCCCCAACTATTTTCCCAAAATCAAGGTATGTTCGTGTTGGCCCCTTTGCTTCCTTTCCCATGTCATCTAGCAATTCTTACAGAACTTTAAAAACGTTTCTATATTTTTTTACAATTAAGAAAATAAGATTATTTCTAAGATGTTGCTAGTTGCTCAACAATACCACAAAGCGCTATTATTCCTGCTCTTTCTTGACCGTACAATTTAGCATTGACGCGATAGTAAGCTGCTTCTTCATCTTCCCTTTTTCCAAGTTTTTTATATCTTTCTACTAACTCATCGATACGTTCCTGGACTTTTAATTCTCTCCCCTCAAGGTTTGAGAAATCTGCATAAATAAGAATTAATTTTTCCAGCGAATTAGGAATTGCAAGTTCTCTAAACTGACCGAAGCGTTGCTTTTGAGAAAGCTCTTTTTGTAATGTGGCTACTTTTTTTATAATGTCTTTGGTAATATATTTAGGATATGGTGAATTGTTTGGAAAATTGTCACCTATAGTGATGCGGCCAACATACTCGCTACTAAGAATGCAGCTAGACATTCGCAGTAAAAGTTCTTTAATTAATTGTGTATCGGATGCTTGAACCAAACCTACAGCTTCACCTTGTGTCAAAACATAATGTGCTCCAGTGATTTCATGATAGGCAGAGCCGACCCATATTTTTCCAATGTCGTGCATAAAACCTGTGACTCTCATTAAATCGGGGTTTATCACTTTTCCTAAAGAAGGATGCCTTTTTAGTATGGCACGGGCTGTATGTTCAGCAATACTCCCAGTACTTATTAGATGTCCAACAAACCCATTTAAATTTTTTACATTGTCTTGCCCCACTTTTTTTGCATCTTGATATTCTCTTGTAATTAGTGTTCTCGCTTCTGGTTCGGTAATGAAAACAACTGTTTCCATTTTTATAGTGCACTAAGCAAAGCTTAATAAATCTTATTATTCTTGAAAAGTGCTATAAAATCTAAGAACATGACAGCAATAATTCTCGCTGCTGGAAAAGGATCGAGATTACAAGAAGTCTTACAAGGAAAGCCAAAACCTCTTTTTGAAATCGGGGGAAAAAGCTTGCTTGAGCATTCTCTTGATGCATTGCATCTTGCAGGAATACAAGAAACAATAATAGCTATTGGTTTTCAGGCAGATGAGATTAAAAAGAAAATTGGTAAGAGTTATAAAAAGATGAAGATCAACTATGGTTTGAATAATATACATAATAATACCGGAAGCATGCATTCCCTGTATATAGCTTTAGGCAAGCCGCAATCCTGTTTAGTATTAGACGGAGACATCATCTTCCATACAGATGCAATCAAGCGCATTTTACAAGCAGATAAAAAAGACGCGGTTTTATTGAGAAAGCTGTCAGGCAGCGGTGATGAAGTAAATGTCTTCATGTCCAGTGGGAGGGTTATTTCATTAGGGAAAAATAATCTTAACCACAATTCCCATGAAGGAATTATTTCAATTGCTGATTCTCCAGCACAAAATCCAGATTCTAGGCTTGAATTTACTGGAATCTCAAAGTTTTCACAGGCATTTATTGAAAAAATGTTTGAGCTCCATGAACAAAACATAAGAGACAGCATATTTAGCGAGCATTGCGAATATTGCGCATGCAGAGCAGGTGCTTACATACCCTGGTATGGCATTATAAAAAAAGACCTTCTATGGTGCGAAATTGATACTCCGGCTGATATAAAAAGAGCACAGAATGTTGTTGCTTTAATAAAAAACAAGACAGGGGGGAAACATGACGAATGAAAAAGAACTCGTGAAACACCTCAAAGAAGTAAAAAATGTTTTAGATTCCTGCTCCATACCTTTTTGGCTAGAGGATGGTACTCTATTAGGTGCTGTTCGTGATGGGAGAATGATTCCGTGGGATCGTGATATTGACTTAGGGGCTTTTGCAACTTCATTTCAAAACGAAAATGTAAGAAAAAAAGTTGCAAGACAACTCGCTAACAAAGGATTTAATGTATATTTTTTTCGTGATAGTATTACTGTATATCGGGATAATTTTCATACGGACATAATCCTACTTAAACCAACCTCAGATAAAAGTGGATTTATTGTCCAAAGATTTTTGAGTCAAAATGCAATTGGAAAATTGCTAGTTAAATTACACAAGCTTCAGCTAGCGTCATATTATGGTTGGTCAAAATTTAATAGAACAAATAGCATGAGGGACAATGTGAAAGCAAATTTTTTTAGTATTGCGCAAACTCTCCCTTTGAGATTTAGAGCATATCTGTACAATGTTGCTTGTTATCTGTTTGCAGGTTTTGAAAAAACCATATTTTTTTCTTTGGTTGTTCCTGCGATACATTTTAAATATCTAAAGAGTATTAAATATTGTGGACTCAGGATTAAAATCCCAAATGCTGCAGAAGCCTATTTAGAAAAAAAGTATGGCGATTGGAAGAAGCCACCAAGAGATCCAAAGCGATGGAAATGGTATGATGCAGGAGAATGGCCGAATGTTGCTACTATATTAAACCGAAGAAAAATGCCCTATATATAACTATTTTGATAAAATTAAAAAGCCAATAAAGATTTATAATCTAGTAATATGAAGGTAATTTTAAGATATGAACATGCCAAGCAAAATAGACAGGGCAAGAGAATCTGTAATAAAAAAATATAAAAAGGATGAGCGATATCACGCTGATGTAAATGATACTAAACAAAGATATTCTTTAAGAAATAAGTTTGGTTTTTATTTTGAGTATAGGAAGTTTCATGAAGCTATTAAATTATTTAATTATGCTGGTATTGACTTCAAAGATAAACGCATATTAGACATAGGATGCCATAGAGGATTTCAACTTAATTATCTTGCATTTTTGAAAGGAGAATCAAAGGACCTCCATGGTATCGACTTTATACCTCAGTTTATAGAAACAGCAAAAGCAATCAATCCTGGAATTAATTATAGAAAAATGGACGTTTACAAACTTAATTCCAATTTTAAAGACAATTACTTTGATTTTATTAATTTAATCTATTGCTTAAACTGCATCCCGCCTAAAGACAGACCGCAGATTGCTCAATCCATAACAGACAAATTAAAGAAAGGAGGATATATGCTTGTATTTGATTTGTCAGACAATATACTTATTAGTATGATAAGAAAAGTTGTCAAAACAATTAGGGGGCTGGATAATAGATATGTTGAATATGCCAATAATGCCCTTTTACGAAAATATTTTGTAGGCTGCAAAATCGTAAAATCGAAAAACATTATTAATGTGTTATCTTTTCCTCTAAGTAAATTCTGCTCATACCCGATAATAGAGTTACTTGATTATGTTCTCCCAAATAACTATTATATCGCTTTGTTAAAAAAGATTAGATAGTGGGGAAGTAATAAAGTCACTTGGAATAATTAACTATACCAGCGCGATAGATTTTTTCCAATAAGTTTCTCTAACTTAATAATATCACTTTTAAAAATTTTATTAAGTTTAACTTTTTCTTTAGAAGCAAGGTCCGACGAGAAGTTATCTGAACCGACGTTAAAAGCTCTTAGCTTTCCTCCGAAACCAACAGGGATAAAGATTTTAATAAACCTTCTTATTTGCAAAGGAAGATGCTGAAAAAAGAATAACAGTTTCGCAATAAAATTGCTCTTTGGTTCACCATGTCCGATATTAAGAATTGCAAATTCCGGCTGGAATTTTTGAAGTTTTAAAAAAGCAAGTACTTCGTTATATGCTGCTTTGTGGTTTGCTTCAACCTCATCTAATATAAGTACTTTAACATTTCTTTTGCCAAAGCAATCTATAAATCTTTTTACTTGAGAATAGTATTTCACTGTTTCTGTATAATAAAAATCCCTTATAATAGAAAATCCGTACTTTTTTTTTCTTTCTCCTTCTTTTCTTAAAGCGGAAATAAAATCTGGCTCAGTCTCAAGTCCATGTCTTCTCAAATGTCTGTACCAAGAATACAGCATTTCCATGGGATTTCGCAAAATTATTAGAATCTTTGCATTTGGATTAAAAGCCTTTATATTTTTTGCTGCGTCTCTGGAAAACAAGTAACGGGGAGATTTTTCTCCTATATATCTTTGTGTTGATGCTTTGCTAAACAAAGAAAGATATTCTCTAATCGCGCGAATTCGATCCTGTTTTCCTTCGATATCTAAGGCAAAAAAATTTGGTTCTAATTCTGCCATAAAAATATCTGGGTGTTGGCTTAGCCAATTTTTAAGGGATGTGGTTCCAGATCTTGGCGCACCAACGATGAAAAGATTTGGCTTTTTGTATGCAGTCATAAATTTATTTAATAAGAACATTTTAAAAATATATTGGTCTTTGGTGCTACACAGCTAGCTTTCCTAGATAAAGAATGCAGATATCTATTTTCTTGTTTAATAAAGAGGAAAGTTATCAGTCGAAAATTGTTAGATACATTTTTAATATACAAATGGGAAGAAAAGATATTAAAACAATGAAGGGCTTTATTAAAAATAAATGGGGATAGATTTTTATAAAATATGCAAATAAGTCTATTACAAAGTTAAGATGTGAGATATAAATGCTACAGTAATAGTCGATCTTTCGCCGACAGAAAAGCTTATACTTAAGAATTTACACAAAGATGCGAGATGGGGCATAAAAAAAGCTAAAAAATCCGGATTAATTGTAAAAGAAACTAATTTGGACAAAGATTGGAAGGATTTTTACGAGATTTATAAAGAGGTTGCGAGAGAGGGTGGAGCAACTGTGCAAACTTTAGTCTATATTAAAAACAAAACACATGCTCTTCTTGTTTGTAAGAAAGATAACAAATTAATAGGTGGAGCAGCAATTTTTTTTGATTCTGTATATAACATAAACATTCCGCGTCTTTTAAAAATTGCTTCTTCCGAAAAATATCTAAATTTACAGCCAAATAATCTTCTTTGTTGGGATTGTATACTGTGGGCAAAAAATAATGGATATAAAGAATTTGATTTGGGTGGTTGGCAAATAAATGCGCGTGGGCATTTGAAAGGAATAAATAAATTCAAAGAGAAATGGGGCAGTATAGTTTATCACAAAACAGAATATCCTTTTTTTAGAGCCATTGGAAGAAAAATTATAAGAAACTCTTTTATTGCAAGGCTGTTATGGTATAAAATAATGGGGCGAAAGATTGATTTTTAGATAATATTTAAATATTAAAGCAAAATTCATTTTATGGGCGGGAGTCCTAGACTTTAAATAAGGTTAATTCCTTTCCCGTCCATCAACTATAGAAAATGGATTTTAATAAGAAAAATATAGAAACATACAAGACTAGAGAAGCTATAAAGCATTATACAACTAACGAAATAAAACCTATTGAAAAAAAATTAATTGACAAATATTTTAAAAGTCCTGTTCTTGATTTGGGCTGTGGAGTTGGCAGAACGACAAAATATCTCTTCGAGAAGGGTTTCAAAGTAATTGGAATTGATATAATTGAAGAGATGATCAAAACAGCAAAAAGTCTTTATCCCAAAATTAATTTTCAAACTGGAGATGCATGTAATCTAAAATTCAAAGATAATTCATTTAACACAGTTTTTTTTTCATTTAACGGTTTAGACTATATTTTTCCAAAAGAAAAAAGAGTTCGCGCATTAAAAGAAATAGAAAGATTGCTCAAGAAAGAAGGAATATTTGTATTTAGCTCGCACAACCCCTTGGCTCTTTTTCTCAAATTTAGACCTAAATTCATATTTAGAAACCTCAAAAGAGGATCGCTCTTTTCAAGATATAAAATAGAGACCCATCTTTTTGGAGAACTTAGTACCTACTATAGTTCACCAAGAAGGCAAATTAAAATCGTTGAAAAAAATACTAATCTTAGATTCATTGCTTTGTACAGAAAAGATAAGGCTGATTTACATCCACATTACGTCTTTAAAAAAATAATAAAAGATAATATAGGCTATTTATAAAGACGGGAAAGTTAATTGTTGGGAGATGTATATCACCCAAAAAAGGTTATACCTGGATATTAATAAAGGTACCCTTTAACGTAGTATTTTTTCCATCTATAATTTGAAAAATTTTTTTCTGCATATTTCCTAGCAAGCCCTGATAATTTTTCTCTTTCTTTTTTAGAGTTTTTAAAGAAATTATGAAGTGTCTTCTCAGCTTCTTTCTTATTTAGATGAATCTGAAATAAAGCTTGAGAATTTTCCATAAGATCCGTAAATGGTACTACAGTTGGAACACCGCACGATAAAGATTCTTCTGCTGCTAAGCCTAAACCTGCTCCTTTTTTGTCATGTAAGGCTATATGTATATCTGAAGCATTATAGTAATCTACTAATTCTTCTGATGTTTTCTTGGGGGAGTATAAAAGATTTTTTGATTTTAATTTTGGAATATGCTTATCGGTAATTCTGCCGATAATAATAAAGATTATATCTCTATTTAATTTTATTAGTTCAGCTAATATACCTGCGCATCTTGCTGTTCTTCCAACGAAAATCGCAATTTTTTTATTCAGCGGCAAGCCGAGTTTTTTTCTTGTTGAGATTTTATTTTTTGGTTTAAATAAATTAGAATTTACAGTTACCGGTAGAAACTTTACTTTGTCATTTGATATGAATAATCTTGATAAAAGAGGTTTGTTTTGTGTGTTATATCTTTTGTATATCCCATAATCATTAGTAATTATTTTCTCAGCAAAAAAACCAAAAAAATAATAGAAAAATAATTGCCATAGCTCATAAAAATCAAATTTTTTAATAGACTTTTCAGTTGGTACCCATCCCATAAGACTCGCGATATATTTTGTTTTGGTGAATAAAGAAGCAAACAAAAATAAGGGAAATGATTTTCTATTGCCTAAATTTACTATTCTGTCTATCCTATTTTTTATGCAAAATTTTCTAAGAGAAAAAGGTAAACTAAAAGAAAAATTCTCTACTACTATTTTAGTTCTTTTTAGGCCTTCCCACTTATATTGATAATTTTCTTTTTCTTTTCCTTCATATCTATTTGTAGTAAAAAGAAAAATCTCAACGTTTTTGGGAAATATTTTTTCATAATATTTGAGTCTATTAAGCCTATTAAATGCAAATCCTGCGCTGAAAAAGCATATTTTTTTTGTCATGAAGATGGCAGAAATGATAGGTTTAAATAATTTAGGGTGGCTATTTATAAATTGTTAAAATTTATAAATCATAAATCACGGGAATAAACATGATAACAATAATAAATTACGGTATGGGAAACTTACACTCTGTACTAAAAGCATTTAGAAGGATAGGAGTTGAAGCAATTGTTTCTTCTAAAGTTGAAGATATAAAAAATGCTGAGAGATTAGTTCTTCCAGGAGTCGGAAATTTTAAAAGAGGAATGGAAAATTTACACAAATTGAATCTTATTAAATTACTAAACAAAAAAGTTCTAGAAGAAAAAACTCCTATTTTAGGGGTTTGTTTGGGCATGGAATTGTTCACAAAGTTTAGTGAAGAAGGAAATGCTGTTGGTTTTGGCTGGTTTAATGCAAAAACTATTAAATTAAATTTAGACAAAAAATTAAAAATACCACACATGGGATGGAATTCTATAGAAGTTAAGAAATCGTCTCCTTTATTCAGAAATATTGAAAAATACTCTCACTTTTATTTTGTTCACTCCTATTATGTTAATTGTAAAAATGAAAAAGATATTTTGGCCACAACTATTTATGGAAAAGAATTTGTTTCTGCTATGAACAAAGATAATATATTTGGAGTGCAATTCCATCCAGAAAAGAGTCATGAGCAAGGACTTCAAATTTTAAAAAATTTTGTTAATTTGTGATATGTTTAGACCAAGGATTATCCCATGTTTGCTATTAAAAGAGCTAGGATTAGTTAAAACTATAAGATTTTCGAATCCGACTTACATCGGCGATCCAATAAATGCTGTCAGAATATTCAATGATTTTAAAGCTGATGAATTGGTTTTCTTGGATATAGAAGCATCTAAAAAGAATAAATTAATAGATTTAAATTTTGTAAAAAAAGTCGGTCAAGAGGCTTTCATGCCTTTTGCTGTTGGTGGGGGAATAAAAAACGTCAAACAAATAAGGTCGATTTTTAAATGCGGTACAGAAAAAGTAGTGATAAACACCGCAGCAATAGAAAATCCTTATTTAATAAGTAAAGCTTCTGAAATATTTGGAAGTCAATCAATAATTGCTTCGATTGATGTGAAAAAAAGTAAAAGGGGTTATGAAGTTTACATATACGGAGGGACAAAAAATACTGCTTTAAATCCAATTTTAGTTGCAAAGAAAATGGAAAATTTTGGCGCTGGCGAAATTTTAATTAATTCTATAGAGAAAGACGGCACAATGGAGGGTTACGACTTAGAATTAATAAAATTAGTCTCTGAAAATGTAAATATTCCTGTAATTGCCTGCGGTGGCTCTGGCTCATTGGAAGATTTTGTAAAAGCAACAAAGAGCGGAGCTACGGCTGTGGCTGCAGGAAGTTTATTTGTCTATAGCGGAAGAAATAGGGGAATTCTAATTAATTATCCTGATAAGAAGGACTTGGAAGAGGTTTTTAGATAAAATTTATAGTTCTCTCTTCAACATCAGAAATTATCAATTTTTTTGTATTAATATCTGACATTAGATATTTTGGCATTCCAGATCTATTAAAATAGTTAACCTTAAATATCGAAATATTTTTCTCGCTAAATGGAAGAAAGAAAATATCAAATATGCACAAGATGTATTATGGATACAACAGATCCTGAAATAACATTTGATGAAAATGGGGTTTGTGATAACTGTAGGGAATACGAAGAAAAGATAAAAAAAAGAGTTTTTAAAGGAAAAGAAGGCGAGGAAAAATTGAATGTAATTATAAATGAGATTAAAGAAAAAGGGAAAAATAAAAAATATGATTGTATTTTGTGACTTAGTAGATGAACTGATAGTTCATATGTTTTATATATAACAAAAAAGCTTGGAATAAAACAGTTTACTGTTCATCTTGATAATGGATGGAACAGCAAAACCGCAACAAGAAATATTGGCAGATTACTGAATAAACTTGGCATAGATTTGCACACATATGTCATAGACTGGGAAGAATTTAAAGATTTACAATTAGCTTACTTAAAAGCCTCTGTCTTGGATATAGAAGCCCTAACAGATCACGCTATAAAAGCCGCTTTATATAAAATTGCTAATGGGCACGGAATTAAATATATTATCACAGGCATAAATGTCGCAACCGAAGGCATTATACCAAGTGCTTGGGGGCATTATAAAAATGATTACGTAAATATAAAAGACATTCATAAAAAATTCGGAACTATGGCGTTAAAAACTTTTCCGATTTTAACTTTATCTAAAAGAATTTATTATCAACTAATAAAAAATATTCAAATGGTTGAAATTCTAAATTATTTTCCTTATAAGAAAAAAGAAGCTCAACAGCTACTGACGAAAAAATTTGGGTGGGAAGAGTATGGCGGCAAGCACAGAGAGTCTACGTTCACTCATTTTTTTCAATCATACATCTTACCAAGGAAGTTTGGATTTGATAAAAGAAGAGCTCACCTATCAACTTTAATCTGCGCAAATGAAATCTCAAGGAAGGAAGCATTAAAAGAAATGCAAAAACCTATTTATTCAGAAGAAGAGTTACAACATGAAAAAGACTATGTAATCAGAAAATTTGGTATAACAAATAAAGAATTTGAGGAGCTTATGAATTTGCCAATAAAAAGCCATTATGATTATAAGTCTAATGAAAAATTTCTTAGAGGTTTAAGAAGAATTTATTCGAAAATAAGGTATTAACACAAAAAGAAAATAGCAGTTCTTAAATAGAAAAACTTAAAAGATTTGAATCTAAGCAATATCATGCGAGATTCTAGGCTGGCTGTTTTTGCTTACGCATTTCCACATAGGAAAACACAGGACTTTATTAGTGTGTTATGTGAAAAAGGGTATAAACCAGACTTAGTAATAGCCAGCCCAAGGGAAAAACTTAGTTTACCAAAAAGAGCCATAATGAGAAATCAAGATTCGACCGGATTGGTTGAACCTAAAGATTTGTGTAATAGACTGGACGTAAACTACAGCGAAGTACGCCATAATGATCCAGAAGTTATAAAACTAATTGCTTCTCACAGGATTAATCTAGGAGTTATCGCTGGTGCTAGAATTATAAAAGATTATATTATCAGTAGCTTTGATAATAGAATTATTAATTTTCATCCTGGGTTGCTTCCTGAAAACAGAGGCCTAGATAGCTATTTATGGGCTATTAAAATGGACATGCCCCAGGGCATGACAGTTCACTATATAAACGAAAAAGTAGATCATGGTAAAATAATAAGAAAATTTTTAGTTCCTGTTTTTATAGATGACTCATTGGATGGGATTAATCAGAGAATTTATGATTTACAAGTTACCGTATTACCAGAAATAATAGAATATGCAAAGAGCCATGAGAAAATTGGAACAACTATAACGGGAAAAGGGGGCTATCATAAACCTGCAGATGAAGAGGTAGATTTAGATGCGATTAGAAAATTTGAATTATATAAAAATAAATGGGCTTGCAAACAAAATGAAAACAGGTGCCTCTGCAATGGTTTTGTACATAAAACAAGGGCAGAAAATATTTATTCTTGTGACGTGTGTGGTAATAAATACATTGAAAGAAATGGCTTTTTGGAGTTCATATGAAATTCTTTTTAATTAGGTTTTTCTCCATCAAGCCATATCCTGCACCAATATTCAAAACTCAATAAAGACCATATAATAAGCCTGTTATTTATATTTCTTTCTATGTGCTCTTTAATTTTCTTCTTAATAAATTCAGGATTTAATATGCCTCTATTTAACGTCCTATCCGATAACAAAATATTTTCAATATATTTTCTCCCATCTTTTCTTATCCACTCTGCCAATGGGGCAGAAAAACCTTGTTTTTTTCGAAATGCCGCTTCTTTTGGTATGAACGAGCCCAGAGCCTCTCTTAATATTAATTTTCCCTTCGATGACTCTATATAACTTTCTTCTAGTTCTCTAGCCATTTCTGGTGTTATTTTCATAAGTTCATCATAGTTACCTAACTTGTATTTCAGGGGAATTGCCCTAGCCAAATCAACAACTTCGTTATCCATAAATGGCACTCTTGATTCTAAGGAATGTGCCATACTCATTTTATCTTCTAAAATAAAAAGTCCATGAAGAAAGGTTTTTGCTTCAAAGCGTAAAGCATTATTAATACATTCCCCATTATCTTTAGGATTTACTCTTTTGTCATAAAATAAATCAACAAATGTATTTTTGGTATCGTATTCTCCAATTTCGTTCAAAGAATCTTTGGTAAAAATTGATTTTTGTTCTTCATTGCCTATTAATCTTCCTTTCCAGTAATTATAGGCCTTACTTAAGTAGTCCTCGTAATTTCTGTTTCCGACTGCGTAATTATATCTCCATACATACCCCCCAAACAGTTCATCTCCTCCAACCCCTGATAGTACTACTTTATTATATTTTGAAGCAAGTTTAGCAATTAAAAAAGTCGGAAAAGACATTCCCATTCTCGGCTCCTCAAAATGATAGATAAGCTTTAACATGACATTTTCCATGTCTTTTGCTTTCACTAATATAGAATAGTGTTTGGTGTTAAGAATTTTTGATGTTTCTTTTGCTCCTTCTGATTCGTTAAATGACTTTTCAAACCCGCCGACATTTTTCATATCAAAGCCACAACTAAAGGTGTTTATATATTTAGAATGTTTTGAGGCTATTACAGTTATCGAAGTTGAGTCAACACCTGAGCTCAAATAACAAGATACAGGCACATCACTAATCATTTGCCTTACAACCGCCTTTTCAAAAGTTTGTATAAGTCTGTTTTTTATCGAAGATAGTGCTATATGGTTTTTAGTATTAGACAGAAAGTCATAATCCCAGTATTTTACAATATCAAATGTGCTTTCAGTAAACAAAATATAACTTCCCATCTCAAGAATATTAATTCCTTTGAATAATGTCCTGTTAGAGAAAATGTTTTGAAATGTAATGTATTCATCTAAAGCCTTGTAATCTAATTCAACTTTAACATTTGGATGTTTTAATATTGCTTTTATTTCTGAAGCAACTATTAATTTTTTATTATCTTTAAAATAATACAGAGGTTTTACACCATATCTATCCCTAACTAGGTAGCCTTTCTTCTTTTTTTTGTCCCATAGAACAAATGCAAACATTCCATTGAATTTTTTTATACAGCCAATTCCCCATTCTTTGTATGCATAAAGTACGACTTCGGTATCTGTAAGCGATTCAAATGGGTATCCTTTCTTCAGAAGCTCTTCTTTAATTTCTTTAAAGTTATAGATTTCTCCATTATAAGATATTACAACAGAATTATCTTCTGTTGTCATTGGTTGTGAGCCTTTTTCTGTTAAATCTAATATTTTAAGTCTTCTATGACCTAAAGCAATGTTGTTCTCTAAAAATATGCCTTTTCCATCAGGGCCTCTGTGTTTTAAGCTTTCTGTCATCTCTTCTATGACTTTTTTTGATGGAGTGTTACCATCAAAATTGAATATTCCTGTTATTCCGCACATTTTATGATTTTTTTATCATTAGATATTTTAATTATATTTTTAGAGATGTGTATGGTTGTTCTACATTTTTGTTAAAATTAGTATTTAAATAGCTGTTGTAATAGATTCTAAATATTATCATTGATTCTTTCCCCCATTGTTTTTTTAATTCCATTTTTAATATCAAATTTACAGACGTAAACCTTATTAATCTCGGAGTTATCAGAAAGAACATTAAATGCTTTTTTATCTGTATCCCTAAATATTGGTTTTTTGCCCAATAAACCTCCAATAATCTCGGATATTTCCTTAATATCTGCTGTTTGTGGGCCACCTATGTTAAACTCGGAATATTTCCTATCCTCTTTTTCGATTAAAGAGGCAATTGCATTGTTAAAGTCTTCTATATAACATGGATTTATTTTCGGTTTGTTATCCATGTTTAATAAAACTGGTTTTTCAGAATTTATATTATTTATTAAGTTGTTTATTACACGCTCTGGGTTGGTTTTGGGCCCATATGGAAAAAAAGGTCTCACCACTATCACCTTAAAATATCTTGAATAGTAATTACATAATTTTTCAGCTAGTAACTTTGATAATGCGTAAAAATTAGTTGGCTCTTTTTGATCTGATGTTTTATTTGGTTCATCTTTTGATTTAAAGACACTTCCTGTTGAGATTAAAATAAACTTTCTTATACCTTTATTTTTAGCTAACTCTAGGAGTTGTAATGTGCCAAATGTATTTGTTAAAAATGCCTGCTCTTTTTCCTCTTCGCACCTTTTTACATCCGTTAAGCAAGCATAATGTAATACAATATCTATAGGCTCTTTAATCTCAATGTCTTTTTTTTTACTTAAATCATATTTTACATTATCTATAAAAATTTTATTTTTTAATTTATATTTTTTGTGTAATCCTACAATATTATATTTATTATGAAATTGTTCAGCAAAAGCTCTTGCCATGTAGCCGCCTGCACCAGTAAGCAATATAGTTTTCTTTTCACTATTGTTTGACATTTTTATTTCTCCACTCAATCAGTTTTTTAAGCCCTTCTTCTAAAGAGTACTTATATTCAAATCCTATTTCTTTTTTTGCTTTTTCTGGAGAACCTATCCTGTTCCTAACTAATGCTCTTGCATCCTCTGCGGTATATGGCTGATATTTTACTTCTAATTTGCTGTTTTTAAGTTTAAGTATTAACTCGCAGAGCTCTTTTACTCTCGTTTGAACACCTGTTCCTACATTATAAAATTCGTCTGTTTTAACGCTCTTGATAGCCAATACATTGGCCCTAGCAGAATCCTCTACATAAATAAAATCATATGCTTGAGAGCCATCTCCGTTAATAACGGGCGATTCTCCTTCATCTATTTTGTTTAGCATTATTGGTATAACTCCAGTATAAACTGCTTTTTGATCTTGGTTCGGGCCATAGACATTCATATATCTTAAACCTAAATAATTTAAACCATATCTATCATAAAATGCCCTGCACATTGCCTCGCCTGCAATTTTAGTTGCGCCATAAAAATTTCTATTGTTAAATGGATGGTCTTCTTTCATTGGTATCTCTATGGCGTCACCATATACTGAAGCTGATGAAGAATAAACAAGTTTTTTTATTTTATTTTTCACGCATGCTTCTAAAACATTGAAGGTTCCTTCTATATTGACTTTAAATGCGCTTCTCGGAAAATCCTTACAGTGCAACAGCCAAAGTGCTGCCAAGTGGACAACATAATCTATGTCTTTCATCGCAGCATCAAGCATGTCAGGATGAGTAATATCATTTCCCAACTCAAAAATTTTGCATCGCGAGTCTTTTAGTGATTCTTTTATGTTTTCTATTTTACCTCTAGAAAAGTTGTCAAATATCCTGACTTCTGCTACATCTCCTTTTAATAATTCCTTCACCACAAAACTACCTATAAACCCTGCTCCGCCAATTACTAATATTTTACTTCCCTTTAAAGATTGCATAATTAAACCTTCTCAATATTACTTATATACTTTTAGGTTTTTTAGGTTTGAATCTAGTAAAAAATGCATAAATTTTTATAAAGTGTTTTATCTCAAAGTTAATAATCTCCTCCAGAAGAATGGATATTAAAAAACTACTATCAGGCATTTTAGAATCCGGTTTGGAATGTGTAGTCGGGGGACCACAAGAAGTTCATGAAGTTTCTTCTTTAAAGAATTACAAAAAAGGAACATTAACTTTTTGCACTTTAAAACATATTGAACACTTAAACAAAACAAATGGCGCGCTGATAATAGTTCCAGATGCTATGTACAAAAGTAACCTCCCTCATGGAAATACTTACATTTTTTCTCCAAATCCTAGGATAACCTTTCTTCGCGCAATGAAATTATTATATCCTCATTTTATAGAACCAAAAATTACGAAGGGAAACAATTGTCGCATCCACAAATCTGCGATTTTGGGGGCTGAAGGGTTTGGCTATGAGAGAAATGAACGTGGAGAATTAGAACCGTTTATTTGTATAGGGGGTATAACTATCGGCTCTGATGTCAATGTGGGGGCCTGTACAACTATTGATAGAGGCACTATTGATGATACATATGTAGGTGATGGAACAAAAATAGACAACTTGGTTTACATCGCCCATAATGTTTTAGTTGGGAAACATTGTGATATCAGGGCCAATGCTATGTTGGCAGGGAGCTGCAAGATTGGTGATTATACAACAATAGCCTCTGGTGCACAGATTAGAGATGGAACTTCAATTGG
>CAYTKV010000001.1:39686-42289 GCA_964438545.1 Candidatus Woesearchaeota archaeon
TTTTATAGGTCTAGGATCAGTAGTAACAAAGGATATTCCAGACGAGGAAATGTGGGTAGGAAATCCTGCTAGAAAATTCCGAGATAATGCCCCTATTTTCAAATGAAAAAGAAAAAACTTAAGATATGTTTTATGGGGGATGCTAGACCTCAAGATGTCCACACTCCTCTTTGGGCAAAAAGTTTTGCCGAATTAGGACATGAAGTTCACGTGATTAGCCCATATAATGCAGAAATTAAAGGTGTCAAAGTTCATGCCACTAAAACAAAATATAACAAATATTTTAATTTTTTCTTAAGCTATTTTATAATCAGGAGGCTAATAAAAAAAATAAAACCGGATATGATTAATGCTCATTATTTAGGCACATTTACATTTTTAGGAGTTTTAAGCGGATTTCATCCATTTATGGGCACTGTTTGGGGAAGTGACGTTGCATTATTTAGCCAAATAAATCCCATAACTAATTTTATGTTTAGATATATCCTTAAAAAAAGCGATCTGATACAAGTTCCAGATAAAGCGACAACAGATTATTTGAACAAGAAATATAATGCAAGCAAAAAAAAGCTTTTTTTGCAATATTGGGGGACGAATCCAGAAAAATTTAAACCAGTTAAAAAAAGAAAAAAGATTCAAATATTGTATCTTAGAAAATGTACATATAAATATTCAACAGAGGTTTTTATTAATGCTCTTAGTTTAGTAAAGAAGAAATTTCCTAAATTCACTGCTACAATGATTAAAGGTAAGGATTTTACAGATATGAGAAGATTAATAAATAAATATAAATTAAATAATAACATCAAGATTCTAGAATGGATAGATCATGAAAAAGTCCTTGGTTTATTGAATTCTTCTTTGATATATGTAGATAGTTTTCAAAGAAGTTTGCCAGGTAGTAATTTCGGAGTAACAGTAGCTGAAGCCATGGCATGTGAGCTGCCAGTAGTATTAGCTGATAATCCGGGAGTTAATGAGTATATGAAACATAATTACGATGTGCTGTTTTATAAACGGGGAGACTATAAGGAGCTTGCCGAATGCATAATTAAATTGTTAAAAAATAAACAACTACGAGAAAAATTAGGAAAAAACGCCAGAAAAACAGCGGTTGATAAATTAAACTGGAATAAAAACAAGTTTAAGATTGAAAAAAAATATATTGAGTTAGTTGAAAAATATAGACAAAAGAGACAAGGTTGTTAATTTACTTCTTTAATTTCTTAAAAAAACTTCTAATAACCATGAAATCATTTTTATCTAAACCTTTAAATACAATAACTAAAAAGATATAAAAAAATACAAAGAAGGCGGCCAATAGGATTAATGAAATTAGAGTTACATCAACAAAATTTTTTAACAAGAGTAGCAAGACCAAAGAGATAATAACAGCAAGCGTTATGTTCAGATTTTTTCTTCTTATTGGCATTATACCGGTTTGCTTATAGGCTTGAAATATAAAAATAAAACTAAGAATAACAGAAGATAAAGAAGTTGAAAAAGCTGCACCATCAATTCCATATTTTGGTATTAAAAAGATATTTAATACTAAGTTAATTATTGCTGTAAAAGCTATATCAAAGAAAAACATTTTTGATTTTCCAAGCATTGTAATAATTCTTGCTGAAATTTCAGAAATTGAAATAAATATGGCTCCAATTATTAAAATTCTTAAAGCATTTTCTGCAAATATATACTCTGAGCCAAATAAAATATTTAATAGCTCCCCTGGAAATATCAGTATCAAAATAAAAATAGGCAGGTTTACGACATAAACCCATTTTCCAACTTGCTGAGTCAATTGTTTAATTGTATTCATGTTTTTTTTAGAAAATTCTTTATTGATTAAAGGCTCAAACATTTGCGTAAAGATATAAGGCGAAAAACCCAAAAGCAAAGAAATTGGGACAGCCGCGTTATATAACCCAACATCTGCTGCTGTGCTGAAAAAACCTATAAAAAAAGAGTCTGTCCATTGGAATACTCGCCCAATTATAGCTGCAAATATCAACGGCCACGAATATGACAAGACATCTTTAAACACATAGGTTCTTCGATGTATTTTTGCCTTTTTAAATAAAACTGGAGCATGTATCTTTAGTGCAAT
Source organism: Candidatus Woesearchaeota archaeon (assembly GCA_964438545.1). Classification (GTDB taxonomy): domain Archaea; phylum Nanobdellota; class Nanobdellia; order Pacearchaeales; family GW2011-AR1; genus UBA73. The sequence continues at coordinate 41,797 of CAYTKV010000001.1, forward strand.
AATAGAAACAATAAATATCGCAAAAGAGCCAAACAGGTAAGATAATGGGATTGCAATTGTTCCCAGACCAACAAGAATTAATAAAAGTATGAAGAATACATGAAGAACATTCCCCAAGATATTTGAAATAAAAGAATACCAACCAATTTTCTCGTAAGCTTTTAGCGGAGAAAGAAAAGCAGTTAATAGGACACTTAAGGGTATAACTATACTAAATATTCTTAAAAACAATGTTAATTGTGGTTCTTTGAATATGTTGTTTGATACAAAAGAAGAAAAAGTAAATAAAAAAACTCCTCCGAGTAAACCAGTGATCAACAACAAATAAAATGATTTTTTAAAGATATATTTAATTTTAGCATTTTCTTTTTTTCCTCTAAAAATTGAAATAAATCTTAAAAGACCGCTATTTAAACCAAAAATGGCTATTACTATTATCCAACCAGAAAGCATCACAGATAGAGATTTCATAATCAGGCAGCTGCCTGAAGTC
>CAYTKV010000001.1:42299-51959 GCA_964438545.1 Candidatus Woesearchaeota archaeon
AAACCATACGCTTCTGCTCCAAAATGTCTCGCTATTATTATTCTATAAACATATGCAAGAATTTTTGAAAGAAAAAGCCCTATAAAAACTATTACTGATGATTTTGCTATAGACTTTAGAGGGGTGTTAAATCCATTTTCTTGGTCTTCCATTTTACATAAAACTTTTTTAGCTTTTTATTTATTACTATTTTCACTTTTTACCACGGATAATATTCTTGATTATAACAAAGTTAATTACATATATGTTTTTAAAGAAGCAACTTATTAAATTTTTAATGGTGAAGAATTTTGCATTGATCGGCTGCGCAGGCTATATTGCCCCAAAACACTTACAAGCAATAAAGGAATCTGGAAATGAACTTGTAGCCGCATTAGACAAATCAGATTCAGTTGGCATCTTGGATAAGTATTTTGATGAAGTGCACTTCTTTACTGAATTTGAAAGATTTGATAGACATGCCGAAAAATTGAGGAGATTAGGAGAAGACAAAAGAATTCATTATGTTAGTGTATGCTCTCCGAATTATTTACATGACGCACACATAAGATTCGCGTTTCGTATTGGAGCTGATGCCATATGTGAAAAACCTCTTATAGTTACCCCTTGGGGTCTTGATGAAATTGAAAAATTAGAAAAAGAAACCGGAAGAAGAGTTTTTACTGTCCTCCAGTTAAGACTTCATCCAGATTTGATAGCATTGAAAAATGAGATAGAAAAAAAAGAAACCGCAGGAAAGTATGATGTTGAACTTACTTACATAACACCAAGAGGGAGGTGGTATCAGTACTCATGGAAAGGAGATGCAGATAAATCAGGAGGATTAGTAACTAACCTAGGTATACATTTCTTTGATTTGTTAATGTGGATATTTGGTCCAGTGATTGATTTTGAAGTCCATTATATAGACAAATATAGGGCATCTGGTTATTTAGAGTTAGAGAAAGCAAAAGTAAAGTGGTTCCTCTCTATAGACAAAAATGATTTGCCTGCAAATTCTAAAAACACTGAACAAAAATCAGCATATAGATCGCTGAAAGTGAACCAGAAGGAAATTGAATTTTCTGAAGTATTTGCAGACCTTCACACAGAAATTTATAAAAATATATTAAATGGAAATGGCATAGGCATTAAAGAGGCAAGGCCATCAATAAACTTAACATATAAAATTAGAAATTCGATACCAAAAATATTTAATTCCGAGAACCTGCATGAATTATTTAAAGCTAAAAAAGACTATCTTAAAAAATTTGTTGGTTACTAAAATGGATTATTATAAGAACCCATTAGCAATTATAGAATCTGCCGACATAGGCGAAGGAACAAAAATATGGGCCTTTTCAAAGATACTTAGTGGAAGCAAAATCGGAAGAAACTGCGTTATTGGTAGTTTTGTTGAAATAGAATCAGATGCTAACATCAGAGATTTTACACAAAAAGTAAGTAAGCTTAAACGCGGTCATTGTAATGGGCTATATAAACATCACAGGCAAAATCTTGAGTTAATATTGCAAAAATGGTAAATTTCGGAATAATAGGATGCGGAAAAATAGGAATAAGGCACATTGGTTTTCTTAAAAATATGGATGGTATTAGACTTCTTGCTGTTTCTGATGTAATAAAAGAAAAAGCAAAACAGACTTCTGTTTTATGTGACAATAAAGCAGAAATATTTACGGATTATAAAGAACTATTGAAAAATCCTGATATAGATATTGTTAACATCTGCACTCCAACTGGATTACATGCAAAAATGTCTATTGATGCTTTAAATGCGGGAAAACATGTTCTATGCGAGAAACCAATGTGCTTGAATGTTAAAGAAGCTGATAGAATTATAGAAGCAGTTAAAGCTAATAACAAGCATTTATTTGTTGTGAAACAAAATAGATTCAATCAGCCAATAAAAATACTAAAAGACGCCCTAGATAAAGGAATGTTTGGCAAGCTGTATACTATAACATCAAACGTTATGTGGAATCGCAGGCCAGAATATTATAAAGAAGAATCTTGGCGCGGAACTCTGGAGTTAGATGGCGGCGCATTGGCCACACAAGCAAGTCATTTTATAGACACGATGCAATGGATTGGAGGAAAGGTAAAGTGTGTATTTGCAAAAACAGATAGATTTTTACATGATATTGAAACAGAGGATACTGGAGCTATAATAATAAAATTTGAATCTGGCGCTTTTGGAATGATGTATTATACAAATTGTGCATATAATAAGAATATAGAAGGCTCTATAACTATTCTCGGAACAAAGGGCTCTGCTAAAATTGGTGGTGAATATTTAAACAAGATAGAATTTTGGAATGTTGAAGGTTATCCTCTTCCAGAAAAAAAAGAGGAAAGTTATCATGGCAATGAATTAAGCTACAGAGGAAGCTCATCAAAGCATGATCAAGTTTTTAGAGAAGTTATAAAGAAGATTATAGGGGATGAGAATCCTAGTATAGTTGATGCTTTAGAAGGAAAAAAAACAGTGGAAATAATAGAGGCTGTTCATTTGTCTGCTAAAACTGGAAAAGAGGTGTTTTTGCCGCTTTACTCAAATTTAAGCGAAGGCAAATTAAACGAGCCAAAAACTATGTTGAAAACTGAAGATTATTCTGACTATTTGAAAATTGTTAAAAGATTGGCTGATGGAAGAGAATATTAGGATAATTAAGCGTTGTCTACTTCATATTTAAGTCTAGCCATTTCTTCAAAACATTTTCTATAAGAGTGGTGCTCAATTCCGTTATTATTTGTTAATTCCATTAATCTGCTCAAAACTTCCAAATTTGGGTCATATCTCCTAATTGCCCAAGGATGCATACACAATCCTAAGTAAAAATTTTCCTGGTAAAAACTTTTACTAATATCTTGCGCTTCTGAAATTAAATTTTTGTAATGTCCAAAAATTCCTTCTGGAGATGTTGGATATCCTTCTGTTCCTTTTGTTTTTGATTCTCCAGTAAATGCTGTGTCCTGCCAGCCGTGAGACGGTATTTCAACTAGATGATTAGGATAGAAAAAAGGCTTTCTTAAAAATCCATTTTCACGAAGAGGAGCATTAATTCCCCAATCTTTGCTTCTTAAACTAGAACTTACATACCCTAATCCAGCTTGTGCTAATACTTCCAAAACTTCAGGATTTTCAGAAAGAGTAGTTTTACAATCGCCACGATGAACATACCCTAATGGAGTTCTTAACCCAATAACTTCTTCTACTCCTAAAATTCTTTTTATAACTCCGTTTGCTTTTTTCAAATTTGTTCTTAATTCCTCAGAAGAAACAGTTTCTTTGTCTGGACCTGTTGCCATTGTTTCAATTGTTACATCAGAATATGTGTGTTGGCCAATTTCAATAAGCGGATTTTCTGGGCGAAAAACCTGTCTTAAACATTCGCTTCCTAAATGCTCGGCGCTTGCTTCTTAATATTCTCCTAAAATAAAAAATGTTCTCCCTGCATTTTGTTTATTCATTGAATCATTAACCCTTGCAATAAGCTCTAGATTCGCTTCTCTTTCGGCTTTTCCTTCATCTGTTCTTGCTTGTGGACCATAAGGCCTTTCTGTATCAAAACCGTAAAGTATCTTAACTGCCATATAGAATGCTTTTGCAGAGCTTATTTAAAGATTTGGATTATCTATTTTATCAACCAATTAAGATAAAAAGGCTTTCTCTAGTGCTATAAATCAAGCCTCATACAATTCTCATAACGACGAAAGCCTGCTTTTTCATAAAATGGAGTATTTTTATCAGAACAATCAAGTATAACTTTATAGCAACCATATCGTTTAGCTTCTTCAATTAATTTGGCCATAATAGTTCTTCCAATACCTTTCCCTTCATAGCCTGCTCTCGTTGCTACATCTTCAACATGCCCAACCCTACCGCCCTCCCTAATAAACTTTTGTTCTATTAATAGAGTTGCTGCCCCGATTATCTCACCATCTTTTTTTTGGGCTACATAAACATGTCCGTTTTGCGAATTAATTTTCAATAAAATTCTTATTGCGTCTTCCACGGATAAGTCACCAACATCTCTCAGATTTTTTAGAGTTTCGCAAAAACTAGCAAGTTGTTGCCGCAAATCTTCTCTCGTTAATTCTTTTGCCTTATATTCTAATTTTGTTTCATTCATTTAATCAATTCATAAAATAGTATATTTAAGCTTTATTATAATATCTTTAGAATAATTATCTTTTTCAATTTTTATTTTAATTTCTGAAGTTGACGATGGTTCATGGAAATTGAGAATTTGGATAGGCTTTATCATTTTTCTATTTTTATTTCATTAGCTTATTATACAAATTAAAATAGTAAATAATAAAAACAATGAAAATGAGAAATATTCATGGAAAGTAATCAAAGAGCAACAATTTCTGATGCCGCAAGAATAAAAGACTCTAAGATAGGTAAAGGCACAAGGATATGGCCTTACGCCAATTTATATGGTTGTGAAATAGGAGAAAACTGTACAATAGGAAGCTATGTTGAAATTCAGGACAATGCTAGAATAGGAAATAACGTTACAATCTCAAGTCATTCTTTTATTTGCTCTTTGGTTAAGATAGAAGATGACGCTTGGATAGGTCATCATGTAATAACAATAAATGATATAAATCCACCTTCCAGAAAAAGAACAGGTTCTACGAATGAATGGAAACCAACACTAATTAGAAGGGGAGCTATGATAGGTTCAGGAGCAGTGCTTCTCCCTGTTACAATTGGCCAATATGCAAAAGTCGGAGCAGGAGCTGTTGTTACTAAAGATGTTCCTGATTATGCTGTTGTTGTTGGAAATCCTGCAAAAGTTGTGAGATATAATAAAGATGTTAATAAATAGTGACTCTCATGTAAAAAATATAATATTTATTTTCTATAAACTAATTTTAACACATATTTTTAAATACATTAATAATTAAACTAATTAACTCGAAAATGAAAATACCACTAATTGATTTAAGAGCTCAACATGACTCTATCAAAGAAGAGATAGACAGAGCAATAGTCTCGGTTATAGAAAAAAGTCAGTTTATAGGCGGCGATGAGTTAAAAGAATTTGAGAAAAATTTTTCTTATTTTTGTGAAAAAAAATATTGTATAGGTGCTTCTAGTGGAAGTACTGCCTTATTTGCTGCGTTGAAGTGTCTTGGAATCAAAGAGGGCGATGAAGTTATACTGCCAGTTTATACATTTATCGCGACTGCTTTTTCTGTTACATTGTGTGGAGCAAAACCAGTTTTTGTAGATGTTAATGAAAATGATTTTTTAATAAATACAGATTTGATTAAAAAGAATATTACAAAAAAAACAAAAGCAATTATTCCTGTTCATTTATATGGCAATGTTTGCGACATGAATAAAATAATTGAAATATCGAAAAAACATAATTTAGCTATTATAGAAGATTGCGCGCAGGCGCATGGTTCGATGTATAGCGACAAAAAAGTGCCAATCGCAGAAATTGGTTGTTTTAGTTTTTTCCCAGCGAAAAACTTGGGAGCCATGGGCGATGCGGGAGCAATTGTTTGCGATAATGAAAAATTTGCAAATAAATGTAAAATGTTCATAAATCACGGCAGGAAAGATAAATATTTGCATGAAACAGAAGGTTTTAATTATCGCTTAGACAATATACAAGCAGCAATACTTAATACAAAATTAAAGCATCTCGATAATTGGATCAAAAAAAAGAGAGAATTAGCAAAAGTTTATGATAAAAAATTAAATGGGGAAGTAAAAACTCCTTTTGTAAATTCTGACATTTATCACTCTTATCATATGTATGTTATAAGAACAAAAAAAAGAGATGATTTACAAAGATATCTATTGGAAAATGGCATAGAGACTGGCGTTCATTATCCTATTCCATTACATCTTCAGCCAGCTTTTTCTTATCTTGGACACAAAGAAGGCGATTTTTCTGTGGCGGAAAGATTGTCCAAAGAAGTGTTATCTATCCCACTTTTCCCAGAGCTAAAAAAAGAAGATCAAGAAAAAATTACGAGCAGCATAAAAGCTTTCTTTAATAGTTATTAGGCTTGATTATAGCTCCAATAAGTAAATATTTTGCAAGGTAAATCATGCTTTTTCAAATAATGATAGAACCCTATATTTTTTTACAAATTTAAATCCTTCTAAATCTAAAGCGTCTTCTTCGCTAATTGCATATTTTATTGAGCTATAATTCGTATCGTCATTACTGGCCTTTTTTATGTATACAGAAGCACAAATATCTCGTCTTTCGTTTATTCTAACATTAGAACAAAATTCCTTTTTGGCTATTATAGGATTATTTTTTAGATATAATTGGTAATCTTGAATGCTTACAAATTCTTTAACATTGACGCCCCAATATAAATCTGCAAGGGTTTGATAACTGTCATCTGTATTCCCTACGACAAAAGTCTTGTTGGGGTGTTCTTTACTTATCTCTAGTAAGTCTTGTGCAATCAAATCTCTTACAAATTTTTCATTTAAGGAAATATCTTTAATGTTTAGTAAAAACCCTCCTGCTTCATAACCTTTAGTTGTGAAGTGTTTGTTATTGCTTATTTCATATCTTGTTTGGATTACGTAAGGATTAATTATCAAAATTGTAATAATTAGAAACATCTCTATCTGAATTGCAAATTGTTTTTTGTTTAAGTATTTTGAAATAATAAGAATTATGATTGGGACAATTAACAGTGTAAACCTGATTTGAGAATTTATTAATAAAAGCAAAATAGAAAGTATGATAAACATGTTCGTTTTTTTATCTTTTTTAAAAATGTCTTTCTTAAACATTAAATAAGAATAAAATGGAATAAAAGGCAAAACTAAAATAAGCCAGAGAAAACCATAAAGAGTTCCTTGATTATAAAAACCGCCATAGAAAGTTAAAGTTAAAGAAGCTCCTAAATGTCTGATTATACCAAAAAAAGCAAAATTAAATAGTATCTGATCTAAAATCAATCTTGGCAGAAGACCTACAAATAAGAAAATTATAAAATATAATGTATTAAGTAATTTTTTATCATATAAGAAAGAGATTATGAAAAGCGGTATAAAAAATAATATAGCGTCCCAAAAAGCCCACGATAACCCAATTAAAAGAGCAGAATAGAATAGACTATTGATCTTATTTTCTGCATCATATTTCTTAATAAAATAATAACCCCACAAAAATAACAGGCTTGATAATTGTATTGGACTAATCCAAGGAGCCATATACCAAACTATTGGAGATAGAAGCATTAATAATAGCGTTCTTTTATCTTTTCCGCTTATATAATAGACAGAATAAACTAACATAAATAAAGAAATCAAACTTGTTATCTTAAATATAAGATAATTTTCCATCAACCAAACAAATGGCGCATGTATAAAGCCATATAAATAAGAATGCGAACTTCTAATTTTTGCAGGATATTTTTCGCTAAAAAATTTTGCGACATTAGAATAGTCATAGATATCTGTATTTCCATAGAATCTTGTTGACAAAGTAATTAATGCGAGCAAAAGAAAAATAGCCATTAAAAACAATTTATTTTTACTTTTTTTCTTCATAGTATTTTTCACTGGGCTAACTTAAAAAAGTTTTGTGTTATGGAGAATACTCATACTAATAATTTTACCAAAAAGATTAAAAAGTCTTTCTTTAGTTTTAGCCTATGGCGTCTGAGTTAACTGTCATAATCTCTGCATTAAATGAAGAAAAAACTGTGAAAAAAGTACTTGAGGGCGTATTAAAAATACTTGACTCTTTGAAAATAAAGGGTGATATTATTTTTTTAAATAATCATAGCACAGATAATACTGGTAAAATAGCAGATTCAATAGCTAAAAAAGATAAAAGATTAAAAGTTATACATAGAACTGATAGACCAAGTAAAGATTTGGGAAGTTCCCTCAGAGAAGGAATTTCTTATGCTAGAGGAGATTATGTTTTGATAATGGATTGTGACTTATCACATGATCCTGCTATGATTAAAGAACTTTTCGACAAGAGAAAAGAAGCAGATATAATCGTTGGAAGCAGATATGCTGGTGGCTCTGCTGAAATGCCTATCACAAGAACAATAATTAGCGGAACTTCTAATTTTCTTGTTAATAATTTGTTGGGTGTTAAAGTCAAAGATATTTCAACTGGCTTTAAACTGTATAAAAAAGAAGTTTTGAAAAGTCTTAATCTAACAAATGATGGTTTTGGCTTACATGTTGAGATTCTGCTAAAGGCAGCTAATAAAGGTTGTAAAATCAAAGAGTTACCAATACACTATAGAAAAAGTTTAAAAAAATCAACTTTGAATTATAGAAAACAAATTCCTTCTTATGCGAGTGCTGTTTTAGCTGGAATAAAAGATAGGTTTAAATAGCGACTTTTTTATCCAAATTAATGAATAATCTAGCGGAAGTTGTTGATAAAGAAGTTATTCAGGACACAATTGAAAAATCTAGAATGTCTAGTAGAGGAAGAGCCATGACAGTTTTACATCCTCCTGAAAAAAAAGGAATTAGAATTCTTGTGAATGCTATACAACCAGGAAGTTATGTTCAGCCGCATAGACATGAATATGAAGAAGCGTTTGGAATTCTTAGTGGTGAGCTAGATGTTTTATTTTTCGATCAAGAAGGAAAAGTTATAAGCAGAAATACTTTCAATCAGCATAATGGCAGCAGATTCGTTGAAATTCCTCCTTTAATGTATCATACTGTTTTATCTAATGAGCAAGATTCTTGTATATTAGACCTTTCAATTGGCCCTTTTAATCCAAATGGGTATAAACAATTCGCGCCATGGTCTCCTAGCGAGCCAGAAGGAGGCATGCCTGCTTATACTGAAGAAATTCATGAATATATGACAAGATTAAGAAAAAAATAACTTATGTAGTTAATGTTATAAAGTATGGCGTTTACTCGTTTAAGAGACAGACAATATGCTCCAGAAGATAATTAGAAAATCAGAACAAATAAAAACAAAAAAACTAAAAGGAAACATATATGTTAAGTGTGCCTTTTGTGGAAAAGAAAATAGAAAAGAATGGTGCAAATCCGAGGGATTCACAATAGTTAAATGCAAATGTGGTTTAACATATCCAAATCCGAGATTATCAATGAATGAAATTAATAGTTTGTATAATAATCAAGATATTTCGGGTGTCCAAGATTACCTAGAAATAGAAGACGACAATAAAAAAGATTTTGAAAGGAGACTTAACTTAATAGAAAATTTTGTAAAGAAGAAAGGCAAGATGCTTGACGTGGGATGTAATATAGGAACTTTAGTTAAGGTAGCAAGAGGGCATGGCTGGGATTGTTTGGGCGTTGATGTTAATAAAACAGCGATAAATATAGCCAAAAAACAGGAGTTAAATTGTTCAACTCGAGATTTTTTTAAAATGAAGGAAAAATTTGACTTAATAATAATGAATGATTTGATTGAACATTTAGAAAATCCTAAGGCAGCCCTAATAAAGGCGCATTCTTTACTCAATGAAGATGGATATATATATCAACACCAAGGGGGAATAGTTTTATGTGTAAATTTACAAGAGGGAAATGGCTGCATAGGAAACCAAAACAACATTTATACATATTCACAAGCGAAACAATGACAAAAATGCTTGAAAACAATGGGTTAGATCGGAAGAGCACACGTCTGAACTCCAGTCACCTAGCAA
>CAYTKV010000002.1:0-6153 GCA_964438545.1 Candidatus Woesearchaeota archaeon
AAGTTAATATATATTAACTATGGTAAACCTATATAAACAAGAGTTAACTATTCTCCAGCAGGAGATTTTGAGATTGCTATTCATAAAAGCAGGCATGTCATTAAATCAAAGAGGAATTGCCAGAATGCTTGAAGTAAGTCAGGCAGGAGTTATGAAAGCCCTTCCAGGATTAGAAAAATACAATCTTATCAAAGCTAAACAAGACAAAGAATCTAAAAGATGGTCTATTGAGTTGAATAGAGATAATCATAGAGCAATGCAATTAAAAATGGCTGAGAATTTGAGATTGATTTATATATCCGGATTAGCAGACTTTCTTGAAAAAGAGTTTGCGGGAGCAACAATAATTCTTTTTGGAAGCTACTCAAGAGGGGATGATACAATTACTTCTGATATAGATATTGCTATAATTGGAAGAAAAGAAAAAGAGCTTGATTTAACCAAGTTTGACAAAATGCTCGAAAGAACTATTTTTCCTAATTTTTATCCTTCCTTCAAAGAAATTCATAAGCATTTAAAGGAAAATATCTTTAATGGCATTATTCTCGCAGGAGGAATTGAATTATGAAGCCTGTGAAATATTTTAATGAGTTTGTTAAATCAGGAATTGTTAGGAGGCAAAACCCCAACAAATCAAGAGCAAGATTTTTGGTTAAAGAAGCTGAACAAAATTACACATATTTATTAGAATTAATAGGAAAGATGGGAATTAATAACCTTAATGCTAATGACTATGTAAAAAAGTGTTATGATATTTTAACTGAATTAATAAGGGCAAAAATGCTTCTTGGGGGATTGAACGCTTCTGGTTTTGGAGCGCATGAGGCAGAGATTGCCTATTTAAGAAATCTTGGATACAAAGAGCAGGAAGTTCAATTCGCAGACCAAATGCGGTTTTTTAGAAATGGTATGTTATATTACGGGACAATTCTTGACAAAGAATATGCTGAGAAAGTTATAGAATTTACAAAAATTAATTATTTAAAATTAAAGAGATTAATAGAGAAAAAATGAAACCAGCTTACAAACTCTCGCTAACACCAATTATCAGTCCTAAAACGCTCTCGTGCAGATTTCGAACAAAAGGTTTATAAATATCTGTTTATTTTATTAAACATATGTTTAAAGAATTAAACATCTTAAAAGTATTTTTAGAGCACCCTGGGAGAGAGTTCAATGTTAGAGAGATAGCCAGGCTTATTAAGAAGGCTCCTGCAACAGTAAGCAAAGAGCTAAAAGGTTTTGCAAAAAATGGAGTCTTAAAAGAAAGAAAAGACAGAAGATTTAATTTTTATAAGGCAAACCTTGACAATGGGTATTACAAAGACATAAAGATATTCTACACTTTAAGAAAAATAAAGGAAAGCGGCGTAATAGAATCACTTAATAGTTTTTATGGCAAACCGACAATAATATTTTTTGGCTCAGGTGCTCATGGAATAGATACAGAGACAAGTGATTATGATCTTGTTGTAATAAGCGAAAAGACAAAAGAATTTCATCAAAAAGAAAAATATGAGAAGATATTAAAAAGGGATATACAAATGTTTATCTTAAAGGAGCTTAAAGACCTGAAAAATAAACATCTCATAAATAATGTGTTAAATGGTATAGTCATCCAGGGGGAAATAAAATGGACTTAGATGAATGTTATAAAAAAGAATTTATTAAGAAGACCAAGGTAAATACTGGCTTAATCAGTTCTTTGATTGAAATGTCGAATGTTAATGAAACAACGGTAAGAGAAGCCAATATAAATGAAATCAATATTCCTTCATATTTGGTTTTGGCATATGAATCCCTTAGAGAAATTTTAGAGGCAATTTGTATTTCAAAAGGATATAAAGTGCTTTCCCACGCCTGTTTGGGAGAATTGTTAAAAACTCTGATTGAGGATTTTGACTTTAACACTTTCGATAGGTTAAGATATGTTAGAAATGGAGTTAACTATTACGGAACAAAAATTGAATTAGAACAAGGAAGGAATCTTATAGATAAAACATTTTACATGAAAAGTATTCTTTTAGTAAAGCACCTTAAAGATTTCAGATAAAATGACCTACAAACTCTCCCCATCTTCAATTAATTTAATGTTAGAATGTGAAAGATGCTTTTGGCTTCAAGTAGTTAAGAAGATAAAAAGACCAGAAGGCATCTTTCCTTCACTTCCAGGAGGGATGGATAGAATTCTTAAAAAGCATTTTGATAAATTCATGGAAAAAGGGGAGTTGCCTCCAGAAATTAGAGAATATGGGTTAGGCAACGGATACAAGTTATTCAGTGATAAAACAAAATTAGACATTTGGAGGAGCAATCAAAAAGGAATTCAGTATAAAGACAAAACTTCCGGAATTCTTTTAAGGGGAGCTGTTGATAATCTTCTGGAAAAAGAAAAGAAGTTGGTTGTTCTTGACTACAAAACAAGAGGATATCCGTTAAAAGAAGATACCCACGAGCATTACATTACTCAAATGGACATCTATAATTTCTTGTTAAGACAAAATGGCTATGATACAGAAGATTATGCATATCTGCTATTCTATTATCCTAGAGAAATTACTGAAACAGGAGAGGTTATCTTTGATACAAAACTAATCAAAATTCTAACAGATGATAAAAGAGGGGAGAAAGTATTCAACAAAGCGATAAAGATTTTACAGTTAGAAAAACCACCAGAAGCTAGTGCAGATTGTGAATTTTGTAAATGGAGTGAAAGTATAAAATGAGTATCGGTTTAGAAGAATTGGTAGGAAAATGTAAGAAATTTGAAGAATTAGAGAGAAGAGGCACTTTTTATGACATGGCCTTAAATATGACAAATAAAGGATTTGAAATAGAAGCATTTTTTCTGATATTAGCTACTTGGAATTTCGCAACATTCAGATACGCAATGAAAGAATTTGACATTGATGGTTTTAAGAAGGTTATAAAAGATCAGTGCAATCCCATTTTTGATAAACTGGAGGATAAGAATCTTGAAAGTGTAGATTTCACTGAAATTAGAGAAGACGTAGAAGAACTCTATAACATATTATCTGCGATAAAAGGAGTAAAATACACAGGCGCATCTAAAATCATGCATCTAAAGAATCCAAAGTTGTTCATTATGTGGGATGGTTATATCAAAGAGCGTTATGGCTTAAGAAAAGGAACTGCTGATGATTACGTCAATTTCCTAAAGAAAATGCAAGAAATGTTTAAAGACATAAGATGGGAGCGGGAAGATAAAACTCTGGCTAAGGCAATTGACGAGTATAATTATGTAGCTATTACCCTACCAGGATTAGAAAACCCAAAGAAGAATAAGCAAAAATTACATTAAATGTTCAATAAATTTATATATCTAGTTTTTATAATACTAAAACTGATTTGTTAAAATGATAATTGACCCTGAACAAAAGAAAGAACTTGAGGAATTGATTGAAACTCTTGAAAATATAAAAGGCAGGCATACAGAACTTGTCACTGTGCTTGTGCCAGCAGGACATAATATTAATGCTATTTCTAGGCAGCTAGAAAGTGAGCGTTCAACAGCGGAGAATATAAAATCAAAACAAACTAGAACAAATGTTATTGATGCTTTGAATACAATAGTAAGGGAGCTTAAAAACTATAAACAAACTCCTGAAAATGGCTTAGCGATATTTTGTGGCAATGTTTCGCAAAAAGAGGGCCAGCAGGATATTCGATTATGGATGTATGAGCCTCCTAAACCTTTGAATGTTAAACTTTACAGGTGTGATCAAGAATTTGTTATTGAGCCTTTAAAAGAAATGGCGAGTGTGGAGAATATTTATGGCTTGCTTGTTATTGACAGACAACAAGCAACTATTGGATTATTAGAAGGAAATAACATAAAAGCCTTACAAAAATTAACTTCCGGCGTGCCAGGAAAAATAAAGGCGGGAGGGCAATCTGCGCATAGATTCGAACGTTATACAGAAAGTTTAGTCAAAGAATTTCTTCGCAGAGTGGCAGACGAGATGAAAAGAATATTTTTTGATATGCCCAAGCTTAAAGGAATCTTGATTGGCGGGCCGATACCAACAAAAGAAGATTTTTTAGATGAAGGAAATTTAGTCACAAAACTAAAAGAAAAAATAGTTGCGATTAAAGACATAGGATATGTTGATGAGCATGGATTAGAATTGCTTGTTGAGGAGTCGCAAAGCGAAATTCAAGAGCAAGAATTGATAAAGGAGAAAAAGATTCTTACGAAATTTTTTGAAACTTTAGGAAAAAATAGGATGATGGCAGTTTATGGAATAGACAAAGTTAAAACTGCTCTAGAAAGAGGAGCAGTTTCTACTTTGATAATTTCTAAAAAATTATCAAAAAATGAGTATGAGGAATTGCAGAATGTGGCCGAAAACATTGGTTCAGAGATTTTTTTTATAGGCACAGAACATCAAGATGGCGAGCAATTTTATAATCTGACTAAAGGCGTAGGCGCCATTTTGAGATTTGCACTTGAATGAGAAATAAATTACACCAGCTATATTATCAACTTTTTATTATCTTACTCAATTATCAAAGATAAAACCAATAACAATGCCCTTACTACGACAAATGTTAATGATGCATTTATACCACGCGCTATTGCCCACTCAACACCACTTTGTCAAAAATGATATTTAGTTTTTGTGAACTGTACCTTTTTAGTTAGTTATAATAACCGTAGTTGTTAACAAAATTGATTTATCGAAGATGGCTATTAATATATTAGCTATTTTTATTGCTAACAGAATAATCAATAGAAAATACTTTTTTGAAGGTTAATTAAGAAGGTTCAAAGAGCCGATGACTATACAATATCACACCACACATAAGCTTATAAATATTTTAGAGAATTAATTTTTATGGACGGAGTCGGAATAAATCTAAGAGCATATCTTTCTAATGCGCATATGGAGGAGGAACTTAGGAGACTTATTTCTCATCTTGCTGACAGCGCAAAATACATTGCTTTTCAAATTGAAGAATCTGTTAGAGGAGCATTGGAAACAAAGAACATTCATGGCGAACCGCAAATGAAATTAGATGTCTTAGCAGATAACATAATAATGAAACGTTTATTGGATGAAACTACTTTTGGTGTTAGAGAAATGGCTTCTGAAGAGCTGGATAGGGTTTGTGACTTTGAAGAAAAAAAAGGACATTCTGGTAGATACTCTGTAACAATAGATCCTCTTGATGGAAGTTCATTGATAGATGTAAATCTTAGCATAGGAACAATTTTTGGAATTCATGACGGCAGGATATTAGATGAAGTATCTGCGAGAGAAAGAATGCCTGCGGCAATGTATTTTCTTTATGGACCAACAACAACTCTTGTTCTTGCCGTAGATGAAAAAACACACGAATTTCATCTTGACCACGTTGGAAATTGGGTTTTAAAAACAGAAAATATTCAGATGGAAGACAAAGGAGAGATTTATAGTCCCGGAGGTTTGAGAAAAGATTGGTTAGATAGGCATAGAAGATATATTGAAGATTTGGAAAAAAGAGGATATAAATTAAGATATAGCGGAGCATTGGTAGCTGACATAAATCAAGTATTGATGAAAAGAGGGGGAGTTTTTACTTATCCTGCTTCGAAAAAAGACCCTAATGGAAAACTTAGATTATTGTTTGAGTTACAACCAATGGCTTTAATCATGGAAAATGCCGGAGGAAGAGTTACAAATGGTTTAGAAAATATTCTTGATATTATACCAGAAAAGCTGGATCAAAGAAGCCCAATTTATGCTGGAAGCAGATATGAGGTTGATATGGCTAGAGGATATTTGAAGCAAGACTAGTTTTTTTAAGAGCGATATTGTCAAGATGTGGGGATATGCTTTGATGATCGGATAAACTTTGTTTTCTATTTGTGAAGATATTCTGATATTGATAGATAGTTTATGACTAATTTTTTGAAACGTTAGATAATTGTAACAAAAGATTTTAAATTAATTCATATAAAGAAACGCAAGAAAATTTAAATATTAAGAAGTTTCTTATTTTTGATTGAAAATGGTATTAATAAAAGATCTTATTTCCGATGCAAAAACAAATGTTGCAAAAAGGCCAACACTAGAACAAATTGCTAAAGAGGGGAGATTTATGCCTGAAGGCAGGGCTATGTTAGAGGATATGCTTAGAAAGCTTAAT
>CAYTKV010000002.1:6163-9896 GCA_964438545.1 Candidatus Woesearchaeota archaeon
TACCAGCAGAACGACGACTAGAATTACACAGCACTTAAAAAAATGTTTTATACACATGGACCTAAAAATGGAACATTTTTAGGTTTGCCCTTTGATCAGCTTGTTGAGCATGGCCCAGGGCATGTTACTAAATGGGAAAGGTCAGCTGACCCACGAGCTGTTATTGAATTAGCAAAAAAAGGAAATTTCTCAGCGATTGCTCTTCCGATAGGCTTAGCTGAAAAATATCAAGTATTAATAAAAGATGTACAAATGCCATTAATTGTAAAAGTAGATGGACATTTCTTAGTTGGAAAAGATGTTAAATACCCCAGACATTCGACAATGTCAGGTGTTGAAAGAGCTATAGAAGCAGGAGCAAATGCTATTGGCTGTACGTTCTACATTGGGGGAGAAGAAACAGAACAAGATGTAGAAAGAGTTGCGCAAATTACTGAAATAGCGCACAAAAACGAAAAGCCGGTATTTATGTGGGCATACGCGAGAGGCCCTCTTCCTGACGCAATGGGCGCAGACAGCTTATTCTGGTGCGCTTATGGCATTTTAGCAGCAGAGGCTATTGGAGCAGACGTAGTGAAACAAAAATTCCCAGCGCTAATAACTCAAAAAAACAGAGGAGCATATGAAGAAAATCTCAAAATGGGAGGTTATTTTTACAAGGGAACTCCTGAAGTAGAAGAATTGTTGAAGCTAGAGCCAAAATCTGAAATAAGCTCTGGAGACCTTTATGACTTGCATGTAAAACGACTAGCTTTTTTGGCGTCAATTGCTCCGAATACATTAAAAATTATTTCTGGCGGGCCAAAGTCCGAAGATGAAGAGGGCTTGTATAAGACTTTGAGAATGGTTATGGATTCTGGCAACGAAGGACAAATAGTCGGCAGAAACTTATGGGGCAGGCCAACTGAAAAGGCAGTTGAAATAGCAAAAAGAATGACAGACATTATAAGAGAAGAACAATATCATAGGAAGAATGAAGCAAATAATGCGCAAGCTGGAACAGGGTATGAAAAAAATGTTATTCCTGATATTGAAGAAGAAGATCCTATGCAAAGGGATTTTGATGCACGAATGGCTGACTATGTTCGCCGCACTACTTAGGGCTTTAGAAAAGAGTTTTTTGTTAATATATTATTAGAATTTTGCTGATAGTGTGTTAGTTAATAGGGCTAATAAAGATAATTTGTTGTAATTTATTCTCGGTAATTAATGAAAAATAGGTATATCTTTTTAAAAGATCATTTTTAGAGCTACTTTATCATCGGTAAAACTTGTTTATTAGACTCTCTTTTAAGGTTCGCTCCCATTTTGCTGTGCCAATAAACTCTGTCATACGAAAATAGTAATATTTGTTCACTACAATTTAATAATTTTCATTTCCAAAACAATAAACAATATAAATGAGTTATTTTTTGTTTCTTTATGGATGGCATAAGTATTAAACAAAGGCAAAGACTCAAGCAAGAAGATCTTGTTTTGGAGGCAAAGAATTTTTTTGAGGCCTACAAGAAAGAGATTGGAGAATCTATAAGAAGGGAAGAAAGTATAGTGAGATTGTCCTTTCCGGATTTAGTTTCATTCTCTCCAACTTTATCAGAAAAAGTAATAGATTCTCCAGAAGAAACTTTAGCAATTTTAGAACTTGCTTTGGAAGAATCTGGTCTAGTCAATAAGCCAAGAGTTAGGCTTTGGGATTTGCCTAAAAGTAGTCTTACTAAAATTAGAGATATTAGAGCAAAACACTTAGATAAATTATTGTGGACCGAAGGAATTGTAAGACAAGCTTCTGATGTTAGACCGCAAGTAGTAAACGCTAGATTTGAGTGCCCTAATTGCGGAGCTATTTTGTCTGTTCTGCAAATAGACAGAAAATTCAGAGAGCCTTCTAGATGTTCTTGCGGATGGAAAGGAAATTTTAAACCATTATCAAAAGAAATGGTAGACGCGCAGAGACTTGTCATAGAAGAGTCTCCTGAGTCTCTAGAGGGCGGCGAGCAACCAAGAAGAATTAATTTATTTTTGAAAGAAGATTTGGTTGATCCAAAAATGGAATCTAGAACAACACCAGGAAGCAAAGTAAAAATCTTTGGAATCTTAAAAGAGGTACCTGTTCCTATACAAACTGGAGCTATTTCAACAAGATTTGACATAGCATTGGAAGCAAATAATATTGTTCCCATGGAAGAATCATTTGAACAGTTAGAAATGACCGAGGAAGACGAAACTCAGATTAAAGAACTAGCAGCAGACCCGAATGTTTTTAAAAAACTTTCAAGAAGCATAGCTCCTAGTATTTATGGTTTTGAAAAAATTAAGGAGGCTGTTCTTTTGCAGCTTTTTGGCGGAGTTAAAAAAATTAAATCTGACAAAGGAGCAACAAGAGGAGACATTCATATTTTACTTGTTGGTGATCCAGGAGTTGCAAAGAGCGTTATGTTAAAAACAACATCAATGATTGCCACGAAGGGGAGATATGTTTCTGGAAAAGCGGCGACGGCTGCAGGATTAACTGCTGCAGTCGTGAGAGACGAATTTTTAAGAGGCTGGAGTTTAGAAGGAGGAGCGATGGTTTTGTCAAATAAAGGAATTGTTTGCATTGACGAGATAGAGAAAATGGACGAGCATGACAGAAGTACAATGCATGAAGCAATGGAACAGCAATCGGTCACAATAAGCAAAGCAAATATTCAAGCTACTTTGCGAGCAGAAACAACTGTCTTAGCTGCAGGAAACCCAAAATTAGGAAGGTTCGACCCTTACACTCCTATACCGCAACAAATTGATATTTCTCCTTCTTTGCTCAGCAGATTCGACGTAATTTTTGTCATTAGAGATGTGCCTGACAAAGCGCAAGATGAAGCGATAGCTTCCCATGTCTTGGAAGAACATAAACAAGTAGCAAAAAGAGCTATCGTTGATTCTGTTTTGTTAAGGAAGTATATTGCTTACGCGAGACGAAAAATAAAACCTCAGTTGACAGACGAGGCAATAGAAGAGATAAAAAATTTTTACATTAAGCTGAGATCTCAACCTGGAAGAGCAGATTCAGGAATAAAACCAATACCCATAACTGCCAGACAACTAGAAGGAATCATAAGACTAAGCGAGGCGCACGCAAAAATGCGCTTGAGTGATGAAGTCGGCAGAAAAGATTCTAAAGTAGCCATAGATCTATTAAAATATTCTTTGATGCAGGTAGGTTACGACGAAGAAACAAAAAGTTTTGATATTGACAGAGTCACTACTGGCATTACATCTTCCAAAAGAGGAAAGATTTTGCTTGTTAGAGAAACTTTAGCTCAATTGGAATCAAGATTAGGAAAGCTTATTCCTATAGAAGAATTAAAGAATGCACTAAAAGGAAATCTTTCTGATACTGAAATTGAGGACTCAATAGACCAACTCTCAAAAGCAGGAGATATTTTCAAACCAAAAAAAGGCTTTGTGCAGAAGATTTGAAATGGAAATCAAAACAACAAATAAAGCTCTGAAGAGAAACGTTGCTTACAAGTTAAGAATAGGCAACATAAATTCAGGAAAACAAGTTACCGAAGATGAAAGATTAAGATATCTAGAGATAAACAATAAACGAATTGTTAGGGTTAATGTGATTGCCAATATTGTTGATAAGTATATTCAAGAAGGCGAGAAAAATTATGGCGCGCTAACTTTAGACGACGGAACAGGACAAATCCGAGCAAAGCTATTCAAAGAAGAGACTTCAAAATTAGAT
>CAYTKV010000002.1:9906-19331 GCA_964438545.1 Candidatus Woesearchaeota archaeon
AAGGTGATACGATTTTAGTCATTGGTTTAGTTAAGTTGTGGAACAATGAGATTTATATCACGCCAGAAATAATAAAGAAAAAAGTTCCTGTATATTTGTTAATAAGAAAGCTAGAGTCTGAATTGGAACAGCCTAAACTTATAGACAAAGAAAAAATTGCAGAATTAAAAGATAAAATAATCGGCAGAGTAAAAGAAGCAGAAAAAGAAGGTGGTATCGACATAGAAAAGTTGATCTTCGAATTAAAAGAGCATCCTAGCGCAATAGATCAAGAAATTAAAAAACTTTTAGAAGAAGGCATTGCATATGAGCCAAGACCTGGAAAATTGAGGTATTTGGGGTAATTAGCAGTATAAGAACCTCTTGTCTTAACGGAGAAATTACCCAAAAATAAGCTACTAAACCCAAAAAAGAATCCAAATAAAAAAAGAAATTTTGCTTAGTTAAATACACCAAACCATAATACTTCCCCATTAATAAGTTAGTGGCTTCATTATTCCTGATTTGACAATTGTCCTCTATAATCCTAAAATTATTATTTGCCCCGTTCTTCTGCTAACTATAAAATTATTATAAAGCTAATAATAGGAATTGATTTTTTATCGAATATAGATTATATAATAAAATAAAAATATTGAAAATTGTTGTAAAAATCAATTAGATGGCATTATTTAAGAAGCAGTGTAGTTAAATAATTTGTAAAGTTGTTGCTCCAAGATATTTAATAAAATCTCAACCGAGCAAATCTTAACTTATCTTACTTTTTCAATCCAACTTTTCTCCAGAAACCTTTCTTATTTTTTCCTATGTTTAACCTCAAAGCAATCCATATGAGCAATAACAAAGTTAAAAATAAAAGTAAAAATCTCCAAATGTTTGAAAAGTTTCTCCAGTTCATCACAGAGCCCCAAAATATGGCCCAAATTCCCGAGCCGATTAACGCGCTTCCGACAGGTTCTATGCTCAAAACACCATAGCCAACAAACAAAGTTATTATTCCTGTAATTAGCGATATAATAAACACGATCTTCGCATGCTTATCCCTTGCCTTTTCAAATTCATTGTTGCAAAAATCACATTCCTTAACTGAAATCTGACAACCATTCTGATCATAGTTGTAAACAGGAGAGCCTTTTTGTAAATAGCACTGTTGCTCTTCTTGAATAAGTTGTTGAGATCTTGTACAAATCACATTTTCCTTTAGCGGAATTGCTTCAGGATATATTCTGCCAGAACAAAAATCATCATATTTTGGAGAAGGATAAAAAGCTTCTATGCCCTGCCACAAAACTAAAGCAAATACTACAACAATTCCTATGCCAAGAACAATATTTTTTACTTTTATCATTTTATTAAAAGAAATAGTGAGGTTTATAAACTATTCTTTTTCATAACTTTTATGGAATACGAACAATTATTAGAAAAAGCGTACAGAGAAGTAAAAGTAGTTGAAAGAAACAAAGAAAGATTTGAGATTCCACAAGCTGCTGGCCAGATATTGGGTAACAATACAATTATAACTAATATACCTCAAATATCTGATTATTTAAGAAGAGATGTTAATCATTTAGCAAGATTTTTGCAAAAAGAATTGGCTGTATTTGGCAGATTAGATAACGGGAGATTAATATTAAAGACAAAATTAAATTCAGAAAAAGTTAATGAAAAAATCCAGAAATATGCGAAAGAGTTTGTTATTTGCCCTGTGTGCGGCAAACCAGACACCGAGCTTGTTTCAGAGAAAGGAATAAAACATAAACACTGTCTGGCTTGCGGTGCTAACTCGCCTGTAAAGTATCATTTGTAATTTTAATAGGTGTTAAGAAGTCTTATGAATAATTTATTAACCACTTAATTAATTCTCATAGGCGAAATTAAGAAAACTTTTGTTCAATTAAAAGTCTGACTATTGTCGTAGCAACATATTTAATCTGTTTATGTTTTTATTAACAATGAATACCTTTTATATAAAAATTCACAAATCATATAGAAATGTTGTCGCTTTATGCGACGCAGAAATTCTTGGAAAAAAATTTGAAGAAGGAATCAAGCAACTTGAAGTTAGGGAGAATTTCTACAAAGGCGGAGAAATAAAAGAAGATGAAGCAAAAAAGATATTACAAGACGAGTTAAAAGATTATGCTACTTTCAATATTGTAGGAAAAAAAGCTGTCGCGCTGGCGTTGAAAATTGGTATTGTCAACAAAGGCAATATAGGCGAAGTTGGTGGTATTCCCTTCGCCATAGTTTTGCTATAAACAAAATGGAAAAATTTTTTATGAGAAGAATTAAAGAAGTCAAAAAATTCAAGACAAAGTTGGAGAACCAGCTAAATGCCAGAATAAATATTCATGACAATAATGTCATAGTTGATGGTTCGCCTCTGGACGAATACGATGCTTCACGCATTCTCGAAGCAATAAATTTTGGCTTTTCTATTCATAAGGCATTAATGCTAAAGAACGAAGATTTTACTTTTAAGAAAATCCATATCAAAAGCTTTACAAGGAGGAATTTAAGAGACATAAAAGCGCGACTAATCGGAAAGAAAGGAAAAACACTAAGAGTTATCTCGCAACTTTCTGACTGTGATATTTTAATAAGGGAAAATGAAGTTGGAATTGTTGGCTACGTCGAAGATGTAAATAATACAGAAAGGGCGATTATTAATTTGATTAGAGGAACAAAACAATCAAACATCTACAGATACCTAGAAAAAATTAATAGAAGGAAAAAAGAAGAAGACAGAAATCTTAAAGTATAAATAAAAATAAAATAAAGTATACAGTTTACTACCTGCCTTTCTTCTTTTTCTTTGCTTTTCTTTTTCTTGCAGCCATTATCACTTACCTCTTTTATGATTTTATAATCAAGATGCTTTTGTTTATAAATTTATCGCAATTTCATTTTGGTAAAAAAATTTATCAAAAATTGAATTTATACAGCCCATTTGCCATCATTTTTCGTTTTACTTCTATATCAAAATATTTTTTTATTCTTTAATAATTTTAAAATTTTCATAATAATCAACAGGTGAAAAAAAGTATAACACGTTTAATTTATAAAGAGTATGCGAAACATAAAAAAGTTACATAATTAAATGTATCTTTATGTTATAGCCAGCGAAGTGAACAACCCCACAGCAAGCTATGGAGCATCAACAAAATTAATTAGCTTAACTGATCATCTTTTCTTCCTTGATTCTTTATGTAATTTCTTATTATATCTCCATTAATTCCTTCTCCAACTGTCCCAAGATAAGTTCTGACACCTAGACGCTGGGTTCTATAGCAAGTGCATTAAATATTCGTAAGTTTTTGCACTTGCTATATTCGAGGGAATTAAAAGCAATGTACGAAAATTTAATTCCTTCGTTATACAAACTTATAGTTTTATCCCCTCAGCAAGCTGCGGCGGTATTATGAAGATTAAAAGTTATCATAATTAAAAATGAAAAAGAAAAAAAAGAAAAAATTTTAAAGATTATCTAAAGATTTCAATGCCTAGATCTGACATTTGTGAAGTTGCTTGTTCTTGTTCTCTTAACTCGCCTTTGCCCAGGACATATGGGGACTTAACGCCAGTCATGATTGTTATCACCCTGACTCTATTTGGAAAGTCCTTGTTAATTCTGGCGCCAATGATAACTTGGGCATCTGGGCTAATGTTCTCTGTCACAAGTTCTCCAACACCAGAAAATTCTTCTAACTTAAAGTCTTGACCGCAGGTAATGTGAATCAAAGCTCCAGTCGCGCCTCTGTAATCTACATCCAACAAAGGCTGTGTCAAAGCTTGCCTTACCGCTTCTTCAACTCTTGTTTGAGAAGCGTCTGATTCGCCAACACCAATAACAGCCACATCGCCGTTCTTCATAATTGCTGAGACGTCTGCATAGTCGAGATTAATCAAAGATGGCAAGGTAATAGTTTCCACTATACCTTTAATCATTGTACTAACCAATTCATTTGCAACCGCAAAGGCTTGTTCCATTGGTAAGTTGCCGGCAATGTCAACTAATCTGTTATTATCAATTATTATTACTGTGTCTGCAACTTCTGTCAGCTCTTGTAAAGCAAACTCTGCCTTTTCTTGTCTAGCTTTCTCGCATTCGAATGGCATTGTTATAACTCCAATAACAATCGCGCCAGATTCCTTTGCCAATTGTGATATTACGGGTGTAGCCCCGCTTCCTGTTCCGCCTCCGAAACCTGCTAGAACAAACACCATGTCAGCACCGCTTGCAGCTCTCTTCAATTCAGAAACAGATTCTTTGGCAGCCTCTCTCGCTACTGCCGGTCTGCCTCCGGCGCCTAAGCCACGAGTCAACTCTTTCCCGATAAGAATTTTTTCGTCGGCTTTCGTGATACTCAGATGCAATGCATCTGTGTTTGTGCAATAAACAGTAGCGCCGCTGATTCCTTTGTTGAAAAGCCATGTCGCGGCATTGCAACCAGCGCCTCCGATTCCAAAAACCTTGATGTTTGCTTTACCAGCTCTTAGTTCATCGAAATTAATGCCGTGTGTCGCGGCATTTTTTATCGCTTCTTTTGCAAAATCAAGCACCATTTATTTTATGTTGACCTCCTTTCAAGTGTAATTTATTAAAGAATTTAAGATTCCTTCATTTAAATATTTGATTGTTGCAGAAAGTATGCGAAAATTCAGACATTTTCTGGCTTTTTTTGAATTTTTTTCATCGTTTTTAAAAATTTTTCTTTTTAATCTGATATATTTATTAAATTATTTGGTGATTAGCCAAAATCCGCACTAACTTTTTGGTAGACTACTAATAATAGTTCTTGTAATGATAATAAATTAGGTTTTTAGAGAGCAATCAATATCAAATAATTGCATGTAATCTAAAATTGCTTTTTAGGTCGTGTTAGAGCATTATTTCTTACTTTGAAGATTTGATTGGTCCGAAAAGTACTCAATCACTAATTATTTTATTTACCTGAATTCAGCAAATTGAGTTTATCTAATGATTTTTACCAAGGGTTAAATTAGACAACAATTATTGCGATGGT
Source organism: Candidatus Woesearchaeota archaeon (assembly GCA_964438545.1). GTDB lineage: Archaea > Nanobdellota > Nanobdellia > Pacearchaeales > GW2011-AR1 > UBA73. Next base: position 14,934 of record CAYTKV010000002.1, read on the forward strand.
AACTTTTTAATCAGTCTTGATCATTATTAATTTTGCGTCGATATTTTTTGGACAAGAAATGATAATTAGAAAATGTTTACATTGATAGGCGGCTCTGCTGAACTTGGGTTACTTATTCAAGAAATTATTCAGTTTATTATAATTTTAATAAACTAAAACAATTATTTTTGCAATTTTAGTTTTTAATGAAATTTCTATTTTTACGTTTCAAATTTTTTCTAAAATTTCTGCATTCAACCCTTTTTCCTTACAGATCTCGATGAATTTTTTTGCGTCTTCTATTGTTCCTGCGACTCCCGCGCCATAATGCATTGGTATCGCGATGCTTGGGCTCAATGAAGATGCAACTTCTGCAGCTTCCTCTGCATCCATTACATATTTTCCAGACACAGGCAAAAGAGCAATAAAATAATTTCCATGCTTTCCATATCCTGTAAGATTTTTCATTTCAGGAATTTTGTCTGTGTCACCAGCATGATAAACAATTAGGTCATCAAACTTTATTATATAACCCAGCCACCCTTCTCTTTTTGGGTGAAATTCCTTGTCAACATTATAAGCCGGCACTGCTTCTACTCTTATATTTCCTAATTTTATCTCTTCCCCTTGCTCAATAATCTGCATTTCAACATCTTTTATTTTTGTTATCTTGCTCTGCGCGTCTGCTGGAATCACAATAACCGTTCCCTTATCTGCAATTTTTTCTATATCTTTGATGCTACAATGATCATAATGGCTATGCGTTATTAAAATAGTATCAACTTTAGGAAATCTTTCTGAGACATTATAAGGATCAATCGCAATTTTTTTTCCTGAGCCACAGCTAATCAAAAAACCTGAATGCCCAAAAAATTCTATTTTATTATTTTTTATTTCCATTTAAAACTGATTTTATACCATAATACAAACAATTATCATTTATATTTTTTTGGATATGGTTTTTTTGATAATTGGTGCCAGATTTCAGGTATTACCAGGCACTGTTAGCTTAAAAGGTCATAGAACCAAAACAGAGGCAAAATATGTTTCAGTATTTTCAATTTGCAAATTGTAAACAATAACTTTCTTATTAATATATAAGACGCTATTAACAATAACCTCTTTTTTATTTGAATTCATTAATCTATCTCCGATTCTTAATGAGCCGGTATAAGACCAAGATCCTTCCGCCCAGATTGGATTTGTAACCGTGATTTTCAAATCATTATTTCATGTTATAGAAAGTAAATAATAAATATTTTTCTCTAATCTATCAGTCAGCACAGAGTCCCATTGATCTGTATACCTCTTCCCGTAACATGAGCATAATCTTGAATTGCATCCAAATGGAACAAATTCATATCTATCGCACTTTTTACAATAATACCAAAATCCTTCTCTGCTTTCATCTTTACAAGAAAGCATCTTTTCCACTTCTTTTATTTCTATTTCTCTTGGAGAACGTGTTTTTAGATAATCCTCCCAATATTCTTTAAAGATAAGTTTTACTGATAGAAAAGCTTTATTTCCTCTCTCTTTTTTATTAATATATGTTGTTTCTGTAATAAAAACAACATAGGGTTAGCACCTAAAAAGGCTAACCCTTTATACTTTATATACGAATATTTAATCGATGCAGTAAAAATTAAGTTTGAAGACATCAGGATGATGAAAAATTAAAGTCGATTAGTATAAATAAAATTTTCATATTGACTGCTTTAATTATTTGTATCATGGTAATTGAATACCATTTTCATAATTGAAAAACATGTTGTATTTTACAGAATTACAGTATAATGCAAATATCCAAAAATCAAATAGTCAGATTGCTCACATTATAAACATCTAAATGATCAACATCTATTCGGAACCAAGAAGGCATGCCTTGAATTTGATAAGATGTAGGATTATTATCAGAAAAGTAAATATGATCCACAACTGATTTTTCTTTTATTGTGACGCCTTGTTCTGCAAATTTTGGCAAGTTAACTAAAGACTCTATTCCATTTGTATTTGAAGTAGTTTTTCCTTCTAATCTATCAAGAAAACTAGGAGCATCAGAGGATTCAATATAATAAGAATTTTCGCTATGAAGAGAAAGATTCGAAACATCATTTCCAGAAACAAAATCAGTGTAAGGACTTTTTTGGATTTTGTTCACAATCAAGCCATTTGTTTCAATTAAGTATAAAGAATCTTCAAAATTCTCTATAGGAATTTTTGTTGATATTGTTTCTTTCTTATCAAAAAGCGCTAAATTGCCTTCGTCTCTGACAATCAAATGAATCCCAACATTAATTTCAACATTCCATGGATCGCCTTGAGTCACGCTAACACTTTCTATCGTATAATTGACTATCAGGTTTTGCTTATCTGCCAAATCTTTTATCCTGGCATTCCAATCTTCTAAAGTAAATCCTTCCATTAAACTCATTTTTTCGTCATTTACTGTTCCATTGACAAGAGCTTCTTCCAAAGATTTACTCGCATCATCTAAGAAATTTCCACTGGAAGTTATGTAAAAGCTAAGAGAAAGAAGTCCCCTAAACCCCGAAATAAATATTTGTCTTGAGACGTCTTTCTCCAAAGAAAAAAGAAAGGTATTCATTGTTTCTACTCTTTTTTGAAGTGATTGCATCTCATCTGAAGATTGGTGCGCAGAATAAGATAAGAAAAATAAAGATATTATTAAGATAGACAGCAAAGTAAAAAATATTCCTCGCTTATTCATCTTAATTCCTCCATATTCTTATTTGAACTTCTGTGGACCACAAGTTGGGCACCCCTGAAACATCTAGCGTGTCTATAGTAAAAGCACTCTCGGTTAAAAATAAATCTATTTTTCCGTCTCCTTCTGAATCAAATTGCTGCAGCAATCTTTCTACAGCATCGTCTATAGCATCTTTGTTGGGATCCCACGCGTCATTCTCATTTCCAACTGTTATTTCTATAGTCGAGTCATCTTGAAATACCACTGTTCTTTTTCCGCCGACTGCTTTTTCAAAAGAATTTCCAAAATTAACAAAACTTCTTAAAAAGTAAGTTAAAGAGCCATAAGAAGACTCGTTAGAAACGCCATAAGAGTTCCCAAAATCAAGAGTGAAATTATTCTCCCCATAAACAAACAAGCCATCTTGCAGAGAGGGCGAATAACCAAATCTGCTAAAAGCTTGAATAAAAGGATCTGGGGGAGAATTAAATAGAGTTATGCCGTTGGCTGTTGCAGTTTGTTGTGTGGCTCCGCCGCTTCCAGTATCTAACCAGCCTAGCTGCCAATCAGCATCTAAAGTTACTGAGTTTTTTGGAAGAAGAAATTTCCAGACAAGATGCTTATAAAAAGTATTTTGCAATTTATCAGAAGCTTCACTTATGTCAATTTCTTTAGTAATATCAATTGAACCAAAGGGTACATCTGGCTCGTCTGAATCAATAAGAACATAGGAGTTATCTCCAATTTGAACATTTCCGCTTTCACCAATTCCTACTTCTGCGACAAAGAAGAAATATTCGTTATCCAAATCAGAATATGAGATGCCTCTCGCATTCAGCGCACTCTTTATGTCTGAATCTGTAAAATTGATTATTCCGTCTGAAGGGGATTTAACTCCTATATTTACTTTTAGAGCCCCCTTTCTAAAAGAAAGATTTGTTTGGCTTGTTGTATTCAAAATTACTTCAATAAGATTAATATTTTGAGGTATAAATAAAGCTTTTTCGTGATGAAGCAAAGCTTTAGACTGAACAGCATAAAAAGGGAACTTTTCTTGCTTTGAAAATGTTTGTAGTTGTGAGGTGCTATACTTTACGATAATATGAGAGGCACCATCATCACCTCCTGTGTTTGAATCAAAAACTGCTGTATTATTCCCAGGGTTTAAATAAGGAGTGATGTTGAGAACTACAAAATATTGTATATCACCACTGAAAAGTTCAATTCCATTTACATAAAGTTTTGTTGGTTGTCCTTGCCATGTTGGCTCAGCAAGCCAGAATGCATCATCAATGACAGCATTTTCTGGGATCTCAATTTTATAAGTTATTTTTGTTTCTCCCGGGCCACAATAATCCCCCCAAGAGTAAACTTTCCATCTTCCGCATATTAAATCTCCTCTAACAACAACTGACGTATCTTTTAGAGAGATTCTTTCTATCCAGGCTTTAGAAACAAATCCTGTCGCGCCGCCTTTTTGAATACCGCTGATTGTTTGTCTTGCTACCTCAACTTCTTCAGCTTCTTGAAAAGAGGTCGTGTTCTTTGATGCCAACAAATCTTCATTAAACCATATGCCGATATTTTCAGTTGTATTAATAGCCGAAAGTATATCACTGGTAAGAGCTTTTGCCAGCTCTATGTCACTAACATAGAACTCACCTATCTGCTCCATTATGTTTTTATCACTATCATTTATAATTCCATTT
>CAYTKV010000002.1:19341-36842 GCA_964438545.1 Candidatus Woesearchaeota archaeon
CACAAGTGAATTAACATAGCTGGTGTTGAACTCGCCAACTTTTAAAGTTGAAAGCGCAAGAATCAAATCTTCATGAATTCTGGTTTTTGGTTTTGTATACTCAAACAAAGGATATGCCACAAGTATAACTAATAAAATAAATAACAGAGCAACTAGAGCGTCGCCTGAAAAAAATACCCCTTTCTTATTTTTTTTCAATCCCATATGTAGACATTCATTGTTTTTAATTTATTATCATAAATAACAATCCTAGATATTTTGACGAGATTTTCTGGATTCTGGGATTTTATCCCTATGTGTGTGACTTCATTGCCTGCGATGTTTATAGGCTCGTCGAAATCAACATAATAATCAAATAATATATTAAACAACCTTTTTGTTTTTTGGTAGTCTGTTAAGCTAAGCAAATAAAATCTTTCTAATTTTGTATCGTTAATTTTACTTTCGCTTAACAAGCCAACTCTTGCTACATTATTTTCATTCCAGTCAATAGGGTAGCCTTCTGAAAGCAAGCTATCAGTTATAAGTTGTCCTTCTCCAATCATTTTTGAAAATTTTTCTTCCCCAGCACTTGGAAAATTAATTGTGTATATGTAAAAAAATACTAAGCCGAATATAAAAATTATTAGAGCCATGAACAAATCAATTCCCCATGCCTGCGCTCTTTTTTTCATGCTAAAAAAAAGAAACTAAAGTTTTTAAAGTGTAGGAAGATGCTGCTCTGGAAGAAAATTCTTCACGGGCTCTTTTTTAATAAAAATTCCTCCCTTCTTGATTTCAAATTGATAAATATTCTTTGAGTGCTTTGTTCCTCTCATTTTAACAATCTCAAGATAGCGCTCTCTTTTTTCCTTTCCTCTGATGTAATAAAGAACAATAATTGAATCTGACTCAAACTCCAAAGTGCTAGAAGAAACACCACCAGTATGCAATGGCTCTTCTTCTAAAGTTAATAGTGCTGTGCAACTCCAATCTCTAATCAGCCCAAAAAGAGACAAAGCAGCTTCTCTCTTGGACAGCTCGTCCTCAAAAAGCAAAGCGAAAGAAGTTATGCTGTCTATAACCATTCTAGATATTTTATTTTTTAAAATAATGCTTTCTATGGTACCGCCGCCTTCTTCAAGCATCGTCTTAACTTTTATTGGGCTATATTCCAAAAAAGTCAGCAGTCCTTTTTTTTCATATGCCTTTAAATCCCACCCCAATTCTCTCATATTTTCATAAAATTGTTCTTTGTCCTCTTCAAAAGTTATATACAAACATTTTTCTCCTCTGTCCATTGCCTCAACCAAAAACTGCGCTGCAAATATCGACTTCCCGCTTCCTGAACTGCCAACAAGTAAATTGGTTGAGTTTTTTTCAAAACCGCCCTCAATAAGCCTGTCGAAATTTGGAATTCCGATTGGAATTCTTTTAATGCTGCTTATTTTAAGAGAAACTTCGGCTTTCCTTTTTTTCTTATGCTTTATTTTCCTTTTTATAATTTTTTTTATTGATTTTTTTCTTAGTGCGGTCTTTTTAGTTTTTTTTCTTTTTAGATGTCTCCTAAACCTCTTTATCTTTTTACTTTTCTTAATTTTCTTAGCTAATATTTTTATTCTCTTGTTAATCTTTTTTTTCCTTATAGCTTTTCTTATTAATGCTTTTTTCTTTGTTTTCTTTTTAATTATTTTTTTCGTTAAAGCTTTCTTCATAACTTTTTTTCTTGCTTCTTTCTTACTCGATTTAGTTTTTTTTCTTCTTTTCCTCTTTTCAGCATTATAGCCTCTTTCTCTTTTCTTTGCCATATATTACTATAAAATTGATAATATTAAAAACCTTTGTAAACTAAGTTCTTAACAGTGGATAGTTTCATGTCCTCTGCGCTTTTTAGTCATTTAATATCACTAAATAAACTTTCTTTCCTAAAAACTCTTTGGGGCAGCCAACTTTAGCTCCTGTTCCAAATCGTGTAGCAACTCCTTCGATAAAGCCCTTAATATTACTCAACCTTAATTCAGACTTGGGTTTTAACTTTATCTTTGCCATATATATTAAATATATATTTAATATTTAAACTTTTCTATCGGCTCTCTCTTCTTGTTGTCTATTAGCCCCCAAAAAAGTCAGCGAAGTATCTCAAGAGAACATATCTTGTAAGGAAAAAAACAGTAACGCCGCATGTGACTAAAGGCACTATGTATTTTAAGCCTTCTTTTTCTTTGCCCTTGTTTACTAATCCCAAAATAAAAGAAGCAAGTATGTCTATAATTATAATAAATGTCAAAGTAAAATAAACAACAAAGTTGACAGGTACATTAATCTTGCTTAATGTAAACGGAAGATTGACATTTACTTGCTCTAAGTTTGGTAGATTTGACAAAACATTAGACAATATCTGCACTAAAACAGAAGAAAGCGCAAAAAGAAGCGGCGCGCCAATTGCGACTGCAAAAAACACAAAAATAACATACATGAGAACATTAGAAGAAGCTCTTTTTTCAATAAAACCCCTCTCTCTCATGTTTATAGCTGTTTCCTCTAGCAAAACAGAAAGATTCCCTCCTGATCTAATTCCTGAAATTATCAGCGCGACAGTTTTCTTAATCTTTTCTGAATTAATCCTGACTGCCATATCTTCTAATGCCTTGTTTATCTCCCTTCCTGTCACGATGTCCTTCCCCAACTGAAGAATCTCTTTGTCCAAGGGCGCAAATTCTTTTCTTGAGCTTAATAAGAGAGCCCTGTCAATCGTCATTCCAGCTCGAAGATTGGAGGACATCATCTCTATAAAATCAGGAAAAACATCTTCAATTTTCTTTATGTCGTGAAGTTTCTTAAGTCTTGCTCTAACAAAGAAATAAAAACCAAATAAAACTAGTATCAAAACGAAAAATATAATCGAATTAATTAGATTTCTGCCAAAAATAAATATAATAGTTCCAATAAATAATGACGCGAAAAAACTTATAGCTATTTTTATCCTACTTTTTGCTCTCTTATCAAATTTTTTCTTTATATTAACTTTCTTTTCACTAACGCTTATTTCTTCTATATAGTCTTTTTTTGCTTCTTTTGCTTCGGTTTCTCTTAAATGCAGGTGTCTATTTTTTTCCTTCTTAACTTTTTTGCTTTTTTCTTTTGCCTTTTTTTTCGTGGCCATTTTACAAAAGACTTGGTCTAACAGATTTTATTACGCCAAGGAACATAATTTGAATAAAAACAACAAAAACAAAAAGACCGACAAGCAAGGCTATTGTGATGAATGTTGATAGGTTTATTATAGAAGAAATAATTGTAAAAAAAGTTATGGAAAGTGCTGGTATTATAACCGAGATGAGCATGTAGAACATGATCAAAGGATTCAATTTGTTTCCATAGTTCTGGATTTGTATCAATTGTTCTCCATTAAGAGTTTTTATGCTTTCTTTTATTATTACTGTTATGTCCCCGCCTGCTCTCATGCCATTGCTTATCTGCCACAATGTTCTTCTAAAAAACAAAGAAGGGTTTTTCTCTCCAATTTCTTCAAGAACTTCTATCTCCGGCAAACCAGCATTTATTTTCTTTACTATTTTCTTGAATTCGTCGCTCAAAACACCATAATCAGAAGAAGAAATATTGACCAAAATGCTAAACAAGGGCACTCCAGAATCTAATTGCACAAGAATGTCTTGCAAGGCAGGAATTAAATTCTTTTCAAGCTCTCTTTCTTTTCTAGCAGTAAAAACTCTTGGATAAGCAATTCTAACAAAAAAAGTAAATGAGGAAAGAAGAAGCGAGAGCATCAAAGAAAGCAAAATAAAATACCTGGCTCTTAAAATTCCAAAAACACTGGAACTAAAAACAAATAAGCCAAAAAAAGAAATTAACAATCCTTTTAGGCAAATGGCCAAGTATTCTTCTCTAGTTAAGTCTACATCTGCGTTCTCTAAATATTTCTTTAACTTAGAGTCTTTTTTGTATCTGACTAATTTTCTGAATGAAGCTGCTCTTTTTTTCAGCCTATCCAATGAATACACAGAAAATGGCACGCGAAATTTCATTTTGGTTTAGCGAAGATAGCATCTTTATCCTCTTTACTGATTGCTTTCATAAGAAATTCTCTGTTCTTATAATACAAATTCATGACCTCACCAAATTTATTTAAATCTCGAATGCTATTCTTAACCATCCAAGAAAGAATTTTCTTTTTTTCTTCTAGGTCTTGGCTTATATCAGACTGTGACATTCCTGTATTTCTGCTTATGTCTTCAAAAAATCTTAAGCTTTCGCCATGCTTAACAATTTTATCATCTTCTGGCACCCACCTATACAAAATATTCGATCGCGCACCGCCCTTTTCGGCTTCGTATTCGGCAATTTGGAAAACTCTTCTTATCCCTTTTCTTCTGTCACGAAACATGACAACGTTTAAATGCACTGCTTTTAACAAATTTGGTGGGACATTAAGTGGAGGATTAATCAATCTTGAGATTGTTTCGGCTGCGGTATCGGCATGGACTGTCGCATAAACTCTATGCCCTGTGTGCATTTCCTCAAACAAAACCATTGCTTCTTCCTTTCTCCTCATCTCCCCAAGCACTATTCTGTCTGGTCTCATTCTTAAAGAATTTACAAGCAAATCTAACATACTAACTTCACCTTTTCCCTCTGGATTGGGTGTTCTTGTTACTAATGGCGACCAATACAAGAACTCAGGAAGCATTAATTCTCTAGTGTCTTCAATACTTATGATTCTATGGTTGGGTGGGATAAAAGGCATGCAAGCATTCAAAAAAGAAGTTTTTCCAGAGCCTGTGCCGCCAGAAATAAGAATATTCATTTCAAACTCTATGGCAAGCCATAACAACGCAGCGATATTCTCATCGCATGTTTTGTTATTTATAAAATCAATGATTGAAAAAGGGTCTCTAGCAAATTTTCTGACAGTAATAGTATTGCCTTTTGTGTCTATAGGATATAAAACAGCATTTATTCTGTCTCCAGTAATGAGATGCGCGTCCAACAAAGGATTCAAGATTGTTATCTGCCTTCCTACTCTTCTGGCTATAATATTAGAATAATTAACTATGTCTTCCTCTCTTTCAATTTTTATGTTCGTGGCAATCCAACCGTACTTTTTAGAATAAACTCTTATGTTCTCTTTTGAAGAAGAAATAACGATTTCTTCAAGATTAGGATCATCTATAAGAAATTCTATCTTCCCCAAACCTAGCATTTCCTGCATCAGAGTTCCTACTAAAAAATCTTCAATTTCTTTTTCTAGTTTTGGAAGCCTCTCTTTCAAAATTTTTCTTGCATCATTCATGAATCTCCTTTTTATAGAAGAAAAAGCAGAGGGATCAACGAGTTCTTTCATGCTTATTGTCGTTATAGAGATAAGCTCGTTTCTTACTTCATCAAGAAGAACAGCTGTAGCAGGACTTATTTTCGGAATATGAAGATTATAAGTAACTCCAAGATTATCTTTTATTATCTCGACTTTGACTTTTGCTCCGTCAACTTCTATCCCATACTCCTCCAATGCTTTAATTTTTTCCTCTTTTTTACTTTCTTCTTTAACCGCCTTATGTCGCTCTTCTTTCTTTCTTTTTTGTTTAAATTTTTTATGCTCAACTATCTTTTTTGCTGCTTTCTCGTGCGCTTGTTCCTTTTTAATTTCTTCTCGTGCTTTCTCTTCGGGTTTTTCATCTACTTCCGCATGCTCAACAAGAGGACTCAAATCAACTTTGTTTTTTTCTAAGAAGTAGGCTACTGTCTTTCCACTTCTTTTACTTCCCTTATTTTGCTTATTTTTATTTTTTTTCATTTTTATTATTTTGCTTCTTCAATGTATCCTTGCAGTACTATCTGAGGACTTCCGAATCTAGGATAATATACAGATGCAAGATTTCCTTCTTCTAAAGTTCTTGCCCACTCTAAAACAACATTTTTATCCACGTTAAAAACTTTAGCGATTGTGGATATTCTCACTTTTTTCTTTTCTTTCAAAATTTCATATAAATCATCCAATTCCGTTCTTGCTTTATGATTATCAAATTTTATTTTCATCCTTGAGCTCAATTCAGCGTATTCCATTCTCTCTTCAATTCTCTGATTTATATAGAGAATAGTAAATAAAGATATGACAGTTACCCACTCAATAAAAACAAATATCATGGAGAAAGAAGAGCCTGTCGGATAAAAATTTTCTATGCTTTCTCCGATGTCAAATTCTCCAACAGAAAATCCTACTATACCGCTTTCTGCAAAGCCCGGAATGCCTGTGCCATAAGCAAGAACATGGAGAGCAGTATGAAACAAAGCGACAACTAAAACTCCAACTAAGCACACCAAAGTGATTTTAACCCCTTTTCTCATCACAATTTTTAAAGCAAGAACCTTTAAATATCTTTTTTATTTATTTAAAAATGATTATTCAGTTTGCAATGAAAGAGAAAAGGGGCCAGATTAGCGTTGAATATTTAGTAGTCATATCTTTTGTTACATTTATTGCTCTAAGCGTCTTGGGAGTCGCAATCTTTTATTCGGCAGAAATTCAAGATGCCATAAAGATGATCCAGGTTGAGCAATTTTCACAAAAAGTCATTTCTTCTGCTGAATCAATATTTTACTCTGGTGAGCCAGCAAGAATTACCATAACAGCCTATCTCCCAAGAGGAATAAATTCTATTGACATAGACAATAAAGACATTATATTTGAAATTTTAACATCAAGTGGAATTACAAAGATAGCTTTTTCAGGCAATGTCCCAATGGAAGGAAACATTCCAACATCTCAAGGTGTAAAAACACTTCAATTAATCGCACAACAAGACAAAGTTTTAATTCAGCTAGCGTAAATGAAATTAATGATGATTGTTATAGAGAGTTTTGAAAAACCAAGAAAATCTAATTTTTAGGCTTGTCAATAAAGATTACTAACAAAAATAGCAAAGTTAAACTATTAATATCTTCGATAAAATATAAAAATAAAGATAATGATAAGACAGGCAAAGGCAATAAGCCTGGCAATACCTTCGTGAAAAACAAGAAAACTTTAACTTGCCTGTTAGTAACATCAATTCCAAACAAAGGTTTGAAAAAATACTGTGCATAAAAAGAATCTTTAAATTCTATATTCGGATTGTGTTTCAATCTATATTTCTTCTCAAGAACTGCCAAAGGACAACTGCTTGTAATCAAGTTTACTACTACAGTTCCGACTACAAATCCAATATGATACAGAATATAATCGTGATTAATAAAACTGTAAACTATGCTTGCTACAAAAAAAAGTATGAAAGCAATGTGTGTCATGAAAATAAAATTTGCTATAATCTTATATTTCTGCTTGTGGATTGCCATATTGCTTTTCTAAAATACTTCTATATAAAAAAATTTCTCTTTTTTAGTTTTATAACATTGTATCCTTCTAGACTTAGATTTATTTAAAAACTTCAATTTGTTCTTTACAATATGAAAAATTACAAGACAAAAAAATCACAATCTGCCTTAGAGTTTATTATTTTAGTAGCAGTAGTTCTGTTCTTGTTTATTTCTTTTACATTTGCTTTCCAGCAAAACATAAGACTAAAAGCAGATGAAAAAAGACGCCTAGAAGTTCAAGAAATTGCCATTCAGATAAAAAAAGAGATTGAATTGGCTGCATTTTCAAGCGACGGCTATGAGAGATCATTCAAAGTTCCTGAAAGAATCATAAATATAGACTATGCAGTCAGCATAACAGATGGATTTGTTTATGTTAAAACAAATGACGACAAACATGCTCTTGCATTGCCTGTTCCAAACGTTACAGGCCAAATCCAAAAAGGCACAAACATAATCAGAAAAGATAATGGAATAGTTTATTTGAATGAATGATTTTCTCACTTCGCGCTACTTCGTCTTCACAATAAGATTATGAACTCCAATTCCAGAGGCAAAATATGTTTCTAAGGGTTAAATTTAAAAGTTTCTTGTTTCTTAGAATAGAATGGAAGAAACAAAAGAATGGTTAAAAAAATCCTTAAAAGACTTAAGAGCCGCAAAAAAAAGTTTGAATTTTAAAGAATATGAATGGGCAAGTTTTCAATCACAGCAATCAGCCGAAAAAGCATTGAAAGCTTTATATATCAAAAAATTCGGAAAGTTATGGAAGATTCATGATTTAGCGGAGATTGGAAAAAAACTACATGCTCCAACTAAAATTCTTGAATTATGTGACGCGCTTAATCCGGATTATATCGCAACTCGTTATCCCGTGTATGCAAAATATGACAAAAGAAAAGCTATAAATTCAATTAATGCTGCCAGGAAAATAATAAAATGGGTAAAAAAATTGTTAAAAATTTAGTTGAAAAAATAAAGAAATTTAAAGAGAAAATTGGTGTAGAAAAAGCCGTGCTCTTTGGCTCGTACGCTAAAGGCAAAACTAATAAGGAAAGCGATGTGGATCTAATTCTCGTAGATAAAAAATTCCATGGCAAAGATTTTCATGAAAGATGTAAAGGTTTATGGTTGCAATGGGACATTGATTTGCCGGTAGACTTTTTATGTTACACTCCTAAAGAATTGGAAAAATTAAGAAAAAAAATTTCAATTGTAAAGGATGCTCTTTCTGACGGAATTGTTATAAAGTAATATCTATAAAATTAAAAGCTTGTGGCTATAACTACAAAATTTATTAAGGTTATATCGGTCAAAAAAGGCAAAAAGTGACCGATATAAACCGATAGATTTAAAAAGCTAAATGTTTTTTTCACTCTATGGAAAATGAAAAAATAATCGAGATATTAAGTGAATGGAATCCATGGAAAAAGGATTTAGATGTAGGTATATACAGAGTTAGTTATCTTGAGAAGTTGGACAAATTATTGGAAACTAAGCAAGTTATTTCTATAACGGGCGTTAGAAGAAGTGGGAAATCAACCCTTATTAAACAGTTTATTATGAAACAAATTAGCCTAGGTAAAAAAAGAAATTCATTTTTATACATAAATCTTGAAGAGCTAAGATTTGCCGACATGCTTAACTTGGAATTTTTACAGAATGCTTACGAGGCTTATATTGAGATTATGAAACCTACAGAAAAACCATTTATTTTGCTTGATGAGATTCATAAAATCTCTAAATGGGAGCGATTTGTCAGAGGATTGCATGAAAGGGGAGAGTCCAATATTATTATTTCAGGGTCCACATCTCAATTACTCAGTAAAGAACTTGGAGCCTTACTTACGGGAAGATGGCTTAATTTAGAAGTATTCCCCTTAGATTCTTATGAGTTCCTGGAATTTAATAAAATAAAAGTAATGAACAAGGCAGATTTGCTATCCCAAAAAATTAAAATAAAACAATTACTAAGAGAATATTTAGAGTTTGGGGGGTTTCCTCTGGTAGTTTTAAGCAAAGAAAAAGAGGAATTGCTAAAGAGATATTTTGAGGATATTGTTAGCAGAGATGTAGCCGAAAGATATAAAATAAGAAAGCCGGAAAAACTTAAGGCTCTCGCTAAATATTATTTGACAAGCTTCTCTTCCTTTTCTTCATATAGGAGTATAGCAAAATTTATTGGTTTAAGTTTAGACAGTGTAGAAAGATTTTCTTCTTTTCTTTCTGAAGCACAACTAATATTTTTTGTTCAAAAGTTTTCTTATTCATTAAAAGAACAAGAAGTAAATTTGAGAAAGGTATATGGCATTGACACAGGCTTAATTAACATTGTTAGTTTTAGGTTTAGCGAGAATATTGGTAGACTATATGAAAATATTGTTTTTCTTTCTCTTTTAAAGAGAGGAAACGAAATTTATTACTACAAGAATAGAGGAGAATGCGATTTCGTGGTGAAGAAAGGTCAAAAAATTTTACAATTAATTCAGGTATCTTATCAAATAGAAAAAAATAAAGAGCGTGAAATAAAAGGCTTATTAGAAGCGATGGAAAAATTGAAAGTGAAAGAAGGATTTGTTATAACTAAAGAAAAGGAAGGCAAGGAAATAATAAAAGGAAAAAATATAAAATATATTCCTTTATGGAAATGGTTAATTATTTAATACTGCAAAGCTAATTTTAGATTTGCCGTCACCAAGCTAAAAAAACAAAATTCACTCAACAACAGCCTTTATCCTTCTTATCTCTGCTGCAACACTTTCTTCCTTAATAATCTTAAATTTTCCTATGTCCTTTGTATTTTTAACATGCGGACCTGTACAAATTTCTCTACTAAACCACCCTTTTTTCTCATTTTGATCTAGAATAGTATAAACAGAAACAACATCTGGATACTTTGTCCCAAACTCTGCTTGAGCTCCAGAAGCAATTGCCTCCTGCAAGGGCGTCTCTTCTCTTACAATCTTTAAGCCTTGTTTAATTTTCTCATTCACAAGTTTCTCAATTTCTTTTAATTCTTCATCTGTTAATTTTCTGGAAAAATTAAAATCAAATCTTAATCTTTCCGGATTTATGTTAGAGCCTTTTTGTTTAATTTTATCATCTTTCAAAACTTTTCTTATTGCCTCATTCAACAAATGAGTTGCTGTGTGCATTCTTGTTGTTCTTTCTGTCTCGTCAGACAAACCTGACTTAAACATTCCTGCAGAAGTGGTTCTACTCAATTCCTGATGTTTCTTAAATTCTTTTTCGTATCCTTCAATGTCTAGCTTTACTCCTCTCTCTTTCGCAAGCTCAAGGGTAATTTCAATTGGAAATCCATAACTCTGAAAAAGAAGAAAAGCATCTCTGCCAGAAATTTTTTTTCCTGAATTTTTTACTATATTATCAAACTTTCTTAATCCATTTTCTAATGTTAAAGCAAATTTACTCTCCTCTTCGTCTAACTCTTTATAAATAAAAGCCTCATTTCTATTAAGTTGGGGGTAATCCTTGTAATAAGGAACAATCATCTCAGCTACTTTTGCTGTGAATCTTTCTTTCATACCTAAAATTCTTCCATATCTTATAGCTCTTCTTATTAATCTTCTTAGAACATAGCCTTGTTCGACATTGCTCGGTGTTATTTTTCTTTCGTCCCCAAGGATAAACACAGCCGCCCTTAAATGATCAGCTATAATTCTCATTGCTCTCTCATTTTCCTTGTATGTTCTAGCAGAAATAAATTCAATTTCTTTTATTATTGGTTCAAAAATACTTGTTTTGTAATTGTCCTCTAAGCCATTTAAAACAGCCAATGTTCTTTCCACTCCCATTCCTGTGTCAACATTTTTTTGTTTTGTTGGGATATAAGAATAGAAGTTGTTATCAATAAAACTCTGAATCTGCTTTGGATTTTTATATAATTCGGTTTTAATCCTAAGTTTTTTAGCAGAATTAAGATTGACTTCTGAATGATCAAAATATATAATTTCACTTGGTTTTAAATTGTACCTGCTTAATAATTTTTCAAAATATTCTGGTCTGGTTTTATCAGGATTATTTTTTAATGTGTAAATGTCAATATTATCAGAAATAAGCTCGGTTAATGGTTTATTTTTATTGTCATTTAGATCAGCATTAGCCACAATTATTAATTTAGTTGGATAATTACTTAGTATAGAGAAGAGTTCTTTGTTGAGATTTCTATCTTTGTCAAATAAGCAATATATGGCATCTACTAATATTGCCTTTATCTTAGTTTTCTCATACGCCATAAAAACATCATTCCATATCTCAACCCATCTAGCATCAGAAGGATCAAATTTTCTAGGAGGCTTATCTTTTCCTATCCAGTAAAACATCTCTGTATCTGGTCCACAAGGCCCGGTTAAGCCTGCCGGTCCCCACCAATTTTTTTTGCTTTCAAAAACTCCGCCCTCAAGGAAAACAATTCTTTCTTTAGGTATTCCCAACGAGAGCCAAATTTTAGCTGATTCATTGTCGACAACAAGCTGAGGCGCTCGCTTATCCCCTCCAAAACAAGTTATGGCAAGTTTATCTTTTTCTATTTTTAAGACATTTATCAAAAATTCAAAGCTGTACTCAATTGCTTCTTTTTTCCAGTAATCGCCAAAGCTAAAATTACCAAGCATTTTATAAAATGTGTGATGAACCTCATCTCCAACATAATCAATATCTTGTGTTCTGATGCATTTCTGAACATTCACCAATCTCTTGCCAAGCGGATGTTTCTCACCTAACAAATAAGGAACAAGCGGATGCATGCCTGCTGTTGTAAACAAAACACTAGGATCCCTTTCAGGAATCAAAGAAGATGAAGGAATAATCCTATGTGCCTTTGACCTAAAAAATTCTAAAAATTTGCTTATCAGCTCTTCTCTCCTCTTGATTTTCATATAAATCTACATTTCATAATGTATATAAAATTTTGTAAAATTAAGGCTGCCTAGCCCTTGGCAGATAAAATAAGAATATTGTTGCCTGTATATAAAGTAAAATAAACATTCACTAATTCGCTAACTGCTATGGAAAAAATGAAAAATATTTACATTAATTATAAAGGCGATTAATGGTTTAACGGACCAACTCTTTAATAATTGCCGACGACAAACCATCGAGAAATATGTCCTGCAATATGAAATGCGAACTTTAAACATTTTTTAAGTTAATAGATAAATAATAATGAATTTTTACAGACGACAAAAGATAATTTTTGAAATACCTTATTTGTCTTGTTATTTTAATTTGTGACTGTCTGGTCCGAAAAGTATCTAATCACCTTATAAATATTCATCTCGGTAAATAACATTCACATATAAAAATCCGATAATGAAAATAATTATTACAATAGCAAATTATAACATATGCGTTGATTACGTTTTCCAATTAGGCATTCTGTCATTAATCTAACTCTTTAATCTCCGGAATGCCCAAGCTTGCCTTTAACAGCTCAAGTCTCCTTCTTATATCTTCTATTTCCTCCTTAAGACTGGTTCTTTTAGGTTTTCTCCTCTCTTGTATTGTCTTGGGCATTGTAGGAGGCATTTTCTTTACCTCACTTTTCTGTAATTGCTGTATTCTAGGTTGTACGGTTTCTTGTATAAAACCTTGTTCTGGTTGTTTTAGTTGAAGAGAAATTTCTTCTTTCGCTTCTTCGTAAAAAGAGAATTTTCTATATTCTATAGGCAACAATTTCTCAAATCTCTTAATAGAATTAACGAGCTCGCCTATTCTATTTCTCAATTCAACTTTTAATATTAGCTCTTTACTTCTTAGTTCCCCGAATCTGCGAAACCTGCTTATTATGTCTAAAATATCCTCTCGGGTTTGGAAGAGATTGTTGTTTGCGTAGAATCTTGCGGAGTCATTCAATTTTATGTATTGTCTCAACATCTTAATCAACCTTTTCAAAAATGTTCTCCTTAATATCAGCTATCCTAGATGTCGCGTGAAGCAAATCTTTCTCCCAAAAAGAAAGTTCTCGCTCTTCT
This sequence comes from Candidatus Woesearchaeota archaeon, assembly GCA_964438545.1. Classification (GTDB taxonomy): domain Archaea; phylum Nanobdellota; class Nanobdellia; order Pacearchaeales; family GW2011-AR1; genus UBA73. The sequence goes on from CAYTKV010000002.1 coordinate 32,685, forward strand.
TTCGCTTTAATTTCTTTTATCTGTTTTATTAGAGCGTCTATACCCTCTAATTTCTCCCTTATTTCTTCTAAAGCTAATCTGGCGTCACGAAATTTGTCTAATTTGATAAAAACATCTAATCCCTTTGGACTCTTTGAAGTTTGCGGACTTTTTAGAAAAGCCTGCTGACTCTTCTTAACATCAGGGACAACCCTTTCTTTCATCTCGACAATACTGCTTTTCTCTTCACTTTCCTCTTCCGCTAACTCCATTTCCACTGAGCTGCCTTTTTCGCCTTCTTTTGGCAGTAAATCAATAAATTTTTTATCTTCGCTATCTTCTTTTTCTTCTAGAACAACCTCGCTTTCTTTTCTTTCTTCTTCCTTTTTTCTTTCAACTTCAACTTCCTCTCCAATGTCTTCATCTTCCTCTCCTTTAACAGCATCTTTTATTGCCTCTTCTGAAAATTTATTAGCTGAGGGAGAATCTGGAAAAGTTGGTAATTTGTTGGTTCTTATCACATCTTTATCAGAAATTGCCGGATGATCCGGGAACTCTGGCAAATACTCGTCTGTGTCTTCTTTGTCGTTTTCGCTATGCGAAGGAAACTCCGGAAGAGGGGGCAATTTTTCATTATCCTCTAACTCTTCATCATCAAGATCCTTTTGTTCCTGCATTAAAATAGGATACTTTCTACGTCGCGGCAAATCAGGAAGCCCGGGAGCATCACCCTTTTCTTCAAAGAACATAAGCCTAAATCCGACGAGAGATTTTATATACGTTTATATTAACCTGATAATTACAACAAATGACTCAATAATGCCCAAAATCGAAAAACAGAAAGATTTTTAATTAAAATTTTTTAAGAGTATAGATGAAAGAAAAACTTCTCAAAAAAATAATCTCCGATTTGGGTGGCACAGGTTCTGAAATACTTGTTGATACACTATACGAAAAACAAAATGTTAATGAGTACTTAATAGCCAAGAAACTCAAAACGACGATAAACAAAACAAGAAATCTGCTTTATAAATTAGCAGACGAAGGCTTAGTTTCCTTCCTAAGAAAAAAAGACAAGAAAAAGGGCGGTTGGTACACCTATTTTTGGAGTCTTGACATCAAAAAAAGTTTTTTAAAATTTAAAGAAAAATTGTCTATGGAAATAGAAAAACTTCAAAAGGAATTGAAGAACACGTTAAAAGAAAGACATTTCTTTTGCAAAAATTGTAACATTCAATACGACGAAGAAAATGCCATGATTCATGAATATACCTGCCCAGAATGTGGTCAGGTTCTTGAAATAAAATCAAATGAAGAAATAACTGCCAAAATAAACAGCGAAATCAAGAAAAAAGAGGAAGCATTAAAGGAAATAAGTGAATACATAGAAGAAATAGAAAGAAAAGAACAAAAGACAAAGGAGAAAAGAATGAAAGCAGAGTTAAGGAGAAAAGAGCTTGAAAGAAAAAAAAGAAGGGAAAAGGCGAAGAGAGAGAGAAAAATATTAGAAAAGCTGAAAATGAAAGTTAGAGAAAAAAAACATTTAAAAAAGAAAGTTAAAAAAAAGAGCAAGAAGTCCAGAAAAAGAGCAAAAAAACATTTAAAAAAAAGAAAAAAGAAAAAGGGTAAAAGATGAATCATCGTAGCTACACAAAAAAAAATTTTCCAAGAAGAGCATTTAATTTTTCAGTTGTGACTTGGCTGATTATAATAAATGTAATCTTGTCAATAATCGGCTTTTTTTTGTTGTCCACATCTGAAGAATTAATAAACTACCTAGCTTTAAAACCGGAAAATATTCTGAAAGGCAAATTTCTATGGACTTTAATAACTCATATGTTTGTTCACGGAGGAGTTGGACATTTGCTTATTAACATGTTTGTTCTGTTTTCTCTGGGAAGTTTATCTGAAAAAATAATAGGCAGAAAAAGATTCATTTGGTTTTATTTGTTTTCTGGTTTGTTCGCGGGAATTTTGTCTGTTCTTCTGGCTGGTTTTTTCGGCTCGACAGAACTAGGAGCCAGAATATTTGGCAGTCCTGATGTATTCATGATTGGCGCGTCTGGAGCAATATTTGCTATCGCAGGCTTGTATGTTTCTTTACTTCCTAAATTAAAATTTATGGTAATTTTTCTGCCTTTTTTTTCCCTTCCGGCTTATATAATGGTGCCACTGGTTTTAGGCATAATGTGGCTTGCTTCCGTCATAGGTAACTGGCCAATCGGGAATGTTGCGCACTTTGGCGGATTTTTGGCAGGGCTATTCTACGGCTTTTATCTAAAAATAAAATACAGAAGAAAAGTTGCAAGGCTGCAGAGAATCTTCAGATGATGAAAAATAAAAATCTTAGCAAAGAATCTGAAATAAAAATTGCGAAAGCAATGGCTCTAACAGGCCTAGTAATCACTGTTTTTAATTATCTCTTAGAAACGCTCTTTTTTGGAGAGGCAACTTTAACTTCAAACATTTATGCCAAATTATTTTCAGCACTTTTGCTTTATCTTAGTGGGTTCTATTATGTTTCGATAAAAAAAAAAAAACCATTAAAAAAAAGTTTAATGTACATAAAAAAAAGTTCAAATTACATTTATGCTTTGCTAATTTTATTTGCCTTTAGTTCTTTTTTAGGATTTATTCTCAAGGAAAATCTAATCTTTCTGGACGAGTTCTTAAAAAACATAATAAAGAAAACCTCGGGTTTAAATGCATTAGAGCTAATAGTATATATATTGCTAAATAATGGTCTGGCTGCTGCGCTTTCTATTCTCTTGGGCATCTTTATAGGAATTTTTCCATTGCTCAATTCTATTGCGAACGGTGTTGTTTTAGGCTATGTATTAGGTAAAGCGCATGAAATAGGAGGATTGCTTGTTTTTTGGCGATTGCTTCCTCACGGAATATTTGAATTACCAGCGATATTGATTGCTCTTGGTTTGGGAACAAAACTTGGTTTTGTTATTTTTTCCAAAAGCGAGAACAAGAGAGAAGAATTCAAAGAGCTTTTTTACAATTCAATAAATGTATTTCTGACAGTAATTGTGCCTTTGCTTGTTATTGCTGCAATTATTGAAGGAGTATTAATTTCTTTTATGGGATAAAAATCTCAAGTTTTTTATAGCTCTGAAAAATAGAAAATTTAAAATACCCAAAAATGTATCAAAAAGCGATGATAGCCGTCATACAAAAAAGCCTAGATGAATTATTGGTAACAGAACAAGATCTCAGAGATTGTTTTTTTATTGAGGGAGAACCTTTAGTAATAGAGGAGAGAGAATATAGGACAATGCATAGGCGAGCCATACATCCAAAACTCCCGGAGGAGATATATATTGACGCAAGTTACTTACGAGCTCATCTTGCAGGTCTTTATGTGCCTGTTGATCAGATAAATACTATACTATAATTATTCTCAATTGTCTAATAAATAGACAAAAATATAATAATGACGTCATTAGTGGTCCGTATTAAAAAATAGCCAAAAAAATCAAAAAGCAGATTATTTCTTTGCTAATAAAAAACAGTGCAATAATCTTTAAAACTCTCATGCATTCATAAGAGCATGCAAAACAACATAAGCCAAAAAAATATTGAAGAGCTGGACACTGAAATTGAGGCAGAAAATGCAAGAAAAATAGAAGCCGCCTTATTCGTTGCAGGCAGCTTTTTGAGCATTCAAGAACTTATAGCCTTAACAGATGTTAATCCAATTTTATTAAAAAAAATCCTTTCTGATTTGCAAGACAAGTACAAGGATTCTGGGATAAACATAATACAAAAAGATAATTCGTGGAAAATGGATGTTTCTCAAGATTATGTGTCAATGGTGAATAAACTTGCTACCGGAAGTTCAGAATTCTCAAAAGCAGAACAGGAAACTTTAGCGATGATAGCCTATAAAAAACCAATAAAACAGTCTGTAATTGTTGTAATAAAGCATACGAACACATAAGAAATTTTGTTGAGCTAGGATTAATAAACAAAAAGAAATTAGGTCATACGGCAGAATTAAGTTTAACAGAAAAATTTTATGACTACTTTCATTTAAATAAGGAGGAAAAATTAGAAGAGGCACAAGCAAAATAGATTCTAGTTAACAAAATTACATATTTTTTCAGCGTGATTACTCTTAAATAATATTTTACAAGGATCTGTTTCTGTTTTATTACCGAACAAGTCATA
>CAYTKV010000003.1:0-15356 GCA_964438545.1 Candidatus Woesearchaeota archaeon
TACAGGCACCAACAGCACCATCAATCGGACTTGAAGGTAAAATTATTTCTTCTACTATTTCTTTTGCTTGATTTTTCCCCCATTTGCAACCAACTTCATTCTCTTTAGCTTGTTTTTCTGCATTGATTATTTCTTCTCTATACTTTATATTTTCTGGAGAAAAACGGGCAATTGCATATCCTTCTTGCACTAACCTCAAATTTATATTCTCTCCATCAAGAATCAAATATCTCAAATACCTTTTATATTGATCTTGGTCTTCTTTCTCTGCTTCTAAATAAACTTCTTTATTCAAAACAAGTTCTTCTAGTCGTTCTTTTGCAGAGGAATGACAAGGGTAACCTTTTTCGTCGGCATCTATTCCAAGTAATCTTACAGAATATCCGCCCTCGATAATAACAGTATCACCATCAAGAACTTTAGTTACTAATTTTTTACCTTCTATATCATTTATTATATGACCTGCTGGAGAAAAATTATTAAGAGAGAATGATAGAAAAATAAAAATTCCTATAATAAATGAAGCTAATATAATTGCAAAAAATATCTTGTTCTTGTCTACTTTTCTAATTGCCATATCCATATTATAAAGCGTATTATAAAGTTAAATTTGAATATTTTAAATAACTTTCTAAAAAGTGCCCTTAAATTAGAGTGGGTGGCCGAGGGAATCAGAGTTCACTTTAATTGAAACTAATCGCTGTCAGGCGTGTCCCGAGTGTAGCAAAGCGAAACGAGAGCGCAGCGAGGTCGGAGCGAAGCGGAAAAGTCAGAATCGGCGTTTATGTATTAGATTTTGTCGCAAATAAATATAATAAAAACAATCTTATTCTGTGTGGAGAATTAATGAGCCTCCAACAAAGTGTCAATAATTCTTGTCATCTCGCTCAGAAATTTTTCTGCGGCGTTTTGCCATTCATCAATTTCTGCTCCTTTGACAGTTCTAACTTCACCATGTTGAATTGATTTATGCAGAAGATAAAGTTCTTTCAGTTTTTTGACATAATCTGTTTTTAGCATTCCTGCGTCAACAAAAGTCTCTTTCAGCATTTCTGGAATGTGCTCAGGGCTAGGAGGTATTTTACCTGCCGTCATTAAAGCTGCTTGTGCTGCGTCAACCATTGACCAATAAGTTCCTTCTATAGCCCCAATTTGAGAAACTCTGCTTCTGGCTATATGGCTAGGAGCGCGTTGCAGAGCAGCATAAACTGCTTCAGGAGTTGATTTAACTTTTCCTTTCAAAAGCAAAGCTTTCAATGGATTGAAAAATCCGCCATAATCAATCAAAGCCTCTCCGTATCTGAGTATGTTTATAACAACAGGATCCCCGTGCAGCAAATCTTCCCACCAAGTTGTCAGTTTTACTGTATTAATGTGCAATTCTCTTCTATAATCTTGGGAAGCAACCAACTTTCCGAGCTCTTCTCTATACCAAGAAACCAACTCCAAATCCCAGTTAACAGCGGCGTCATCAATAATCAGAATAATATCAATATCGCTTCCTGCTGTCGCATTGCCTTTTGCGTCTGTTTGCGAGCCAAAGAGTATGGATGCTTTCACTAATCTATCAAACTTTCTCTGAACTTTCTCAGCAAAATCCATAGCAATATCTTTTTCTGTTCTAAAAATTTTTTTATCTGAAGTATTACTGCTCTCAACTTTTTCGGTTACCTTAGGTTCTTGAGTTATTTTTTGATGATGAATTTTGTGAGGAATTATCAATTTGCTGTGAACCGCTAATTTTCTCTTTTTTGTTGTTCTTTTAGATTTTTGTTGCAATTTATGTTTTTTCATAGACACCTCTTATTTTCACTAAAATTAAGTAGACATTATTTTTAAATTTGCCGTTTCTTTATTCATTAGGAGTTCCTCCGCCTAAGCGAGATTTTCCTCCTAATTCTCCTCCTAACTCTGGAGGTAGGTTGCTGAAGCCCGAGCCATACAAACTAGCAAAATGTTGTTCAGGCAGAGTTCTACTACCATAACCGACAAAATATCCTCCGGAAGCATTTGCGCCTTGATTCCAATAAGGAGCCATTTTCATTTGATAAATAGGACTCCCAAAAGCTCTAAGAGTCTCTCTGAACGGCGTCAAACTACCAAAGGCCTGAGGCCCGAACCAGTTTCCAGTTTCAATAATTTTCTTTAATTTTTTGTTATATTTTGACAAAGCTTCTAACATCGGTTTTAAAGGCACGTTTCCCATTCCCATCGGCAATTCCGTGTGGTCCATGCCAAAATTATCAGACAAGTGAACGTGTTTTACAAGAGAGGCTATTTCTTTTGTTTGTTTAACAATATCTTTATCTTCATAGCCATATTTTCTAAGCATGTTGATATGCCCAACGTCCCAAGTGACACCAATCAACTTTTCAGCTTGTTTTTTTGCTTCACCCCTTGAAAGTCCTTCTTTTTCCAATTTTGTTGTTAGTTTTTCTCTTGTCTCTTCAACTAATTTTCTCAAATCTTCAGCTCTTGATAAGCCGGTTCCAGCTGGAGGATTCTCTATACTAATTATTGGCGCTGTGTTCTTGAATTTTTTGTAGGCATTGAGAGCGATATTGGAAAAAGTATCAGCTGACTTATCAACAGCAAAATCTCTGAATGGTTTGAATCTTTGGGGCGGCTTGATTGAATTTAAAACATTTATCCCCCTTTCAATTGTCTCGGCAAATTCTTTAATTTTGCTTGGATTTTCTATATAACCTAACTTTCCTTTTATCTCTTCTCTAAATTCGTCAAGTTTTCTTAAATCTGACTTTGAATTATTTTTCAGAGCAGCAGAATAGGCGTCATTAAACATATTCTGCAAATTTTGGTATGCCTGCTCCAAATAAATTTCTGCACGATTCAAAGACCTAAGATTCTTTTCAACCACCTCTCTTATCGGTCCGGCTTTTTTTAAAACTTCCTTGGACACTCTTCCTTTTAAAAAATCTTCATAAAACTCCAAAGATTCTTCCGGGCTTTTAGATATAACTTCTTCTGCAATGTTGGCTCCATTGTGGGCATGAAAGCTTGCTGTCTGCAATTGTTCTACCCAGATTTCTTTATTCCTCTTCTCGATAGTTTCTTGCATGACTCTGGCTTGCTCTTCTGCTGTTGCGAATTTCTTTTCTTCTTTAAAATAATCTGGTTTAGGACTAAGCGAAGTAAATCTTCCGTCTATTTCATCAGCAACTAAAAATTCTTTAAGTTGCTCAACGACTCTCTTTTGTCCTGTTTTTGGGTCAACAATTTCTTCTTTGACTTTTGTTTCTGGGTCGAGGGCAAGAGCGCTTGAATGGAATGTCACAACTATATTTCCTTGAGGATCGAGTTTGTGAGCCCTCTCAACAGAGCTCCACATTTGCCTTTCTGCCTGCGCTCTCTGAGAATCGTCCCATCCCTGTTTGCTGATACCTGTTGGCTCAATTATTGGGCCATGAAAAGTTAAATCAACTCCAGTTAATTTAGCTAACCTGTGAGTTTCTTTTAAAAGTTGATTTGGCATTGATTCAAAAACTTGTGGTGTAATAGCAGAAAATTCTATTGTTTTGGCTCCTGTGTTTAATTTGTCAGAAACTGCTTTCAATTGATTAACCTGCCTTGGATCTGAAGGAACACCAAACTCAGAAGGGGCAAATCTGTACTCCGGACTCAAGTTTAAATAAAAATCTTTACCATAATTTGGGTCTGTGCCATAATCAGCTCCTGCGTAAAAATTAACATTTTTATATCTCATAAGTAAAGCAGTAATGTGATTTATTTAAAGTTAACTCTTTTTAGGTAATGTCAAATAAACGCCATTTGCTTAGATTTAATGAAAAAAGATATTCAAAAATTGCAATTTAGTTATTAATTAAACAAAAATCTTTGAGAGAGAAAGATATTATTTAAAGCATTGTTCTATTCTAACATTCAAGAAAATTCTTCCCTGACTTTGTTAACTGCTTCTTGCATAACCATCATCTTGGCATAAGATATTTCTCTATCCTTTGTTGATCTAAACCCGCAATCAGGCTTAATCCAAATTCGCCTCAAAGATTTATCATCAAATGCGAAAACTTCTACTGCTGTTTTAATCCTCTTAACAACTGTGTCTAAACTCTCAACTTCAATTCCTGGTCTGATGTCAATTACGCCAACAGCAACATCTTTGTGTTTTGTGAGGGGACTTTTTTTCATTCTTCTTAGCAATTCAGACCTCCTTAAACCAAGATCAAGATCAGCCGATAATTCCATATCTATTTGATTCACAGGCAGATTTGGTAAGTGGTCAATAAATCTGACAAAATCGCCATAGCAGATATGCGTTATTGTGTAGGAGTTTAAGCCATTTGTTACTTCGTCAAGGGCATTTATGAACAATCCTTCAATCTCGTCTATTCGCTCTCCTATCGCTGGCTCATCTACTTGAATGACTTTTGCTCCGGCTTTCGCTAGCTCTGAGGCTTCTTCTCTCACAATTTTTGCCCATGCATAAACTAATTTTCTTCTGTCAAAATAATAAGAATCATAATTCCAATTTGCAAGTGTTGTTGGACCGGTCAACATTGCTTTAAGAGGGCGATTTGTTAAACTTTGAGCATACAAAAATTTGTCTAATTGTATGCTGCCGTTTCTTTCCAGAGTTTTATTAACATACCCTTTTTTCCAATATCTATCTCTATAAGACTCTATCCAACCAGAAAGCCGCAAACCTAAAGCCCTCGCATAATCAGTCGCCATATCTGTCCTATAAAACTCGCCGTCTACAAGAGCATCAATTCCTATTTTTTCCTGCTGCTCGATAAATTCTCTAGTTGCTCTTTTGCTGTCTTCATTTAGTTTTCCCTTTGCCTCTTTAACATAATCTGGCTTTGGAAAAGAGCCTACTGATGTGGTGGGAAATAGAGGTAAATTTAGAGGTGCCATAAATTAATCAAACCTCCTTGCCCCTTCGCTAATAAGTTTCAATCTTTTTCTTGCTTCTTCTCTATCAAGATGCTTTAGTGTCGCGTTGCATGAGATATAAGATTTATTAAAATCAACATAGCCATCTAATGATTTTACTGCAGAAATTATTTCGTCGAGAGTTTGAACCCTAAATTCATTTCTATCAATTGAATCAACAACTCCAAAACCTATTCCTTTGTCACATGAATTTCTTTTTAATAAGTTTCTCACACCAGGATCCCAAGCAAAGTCAGTCCCTACAGCACTTACAGGAAGTGAAAATAATAATTCTAAAGATTCATCGTCATATTTTCCATAAAAAGTCCATAAAGCAGCAGGAATTTTAATGCCATCTAGCATTGAATGATATATGTCTCTGACTACAAACCTATCACTATTGTCATGAGAAGGAGAGGCCAAAATTGAAGGCTCATTAAATTGTATTAATGGAATTTCATGAGAATTTTGCAAAGAGAGTATTTCTTCTTTTAATAATCTAGCATATGCTTGTGCTAAATCTTTAACGCTTTTGTAAATGCCATCGGGATCTAAAATAGAGTGTTTAGCTAGTGTATAAGGCCCTGTCAATTCTAGTTTTATTCTTGGATAAACTTCTAATGCTCTTTTGAATAAATGACTTGCGACTGGCTTTTTTCTTCTAATTTCTCCATTTACAATTCCAACTCTGTAATGTGTGTTATGTCCGTAAAATATCTTTCTCATTTGTCCAGAATTTATATTTACTCCATCAAAAGATTCCAAAGGCCATGTTATTTCATCATGAACATCCACAAATCCGTAATTTGGCAAGTCTATCCCACTAGAAACCATTTCGCTAACAACTTCTCTAGTTAGATTTTCTTCAAGCGTACTTATCAATCGAAGATTCTTGCAAGTTTTCTTTTTCTCTTTTCTTAGTTCATCAGCAATTTCAGAATCGACTCTTGGATAAGGTCCTATAATAGTAGATTCCATGAGTTTTTAATTTTTTGATTATTTATATTTGTTATTATCGATTAAGATATATGTTAAATTCCCCAATATCAATTACAGGAATATGAATAATTTATTTTATGCACTTTACCTGCTCCAAGGATATCTTCTTTTGCTTTTTTCTCTTTCTCTGTCTGTTGCATATTTTCTCTCTCGTGATTCGTCCTCTCTTATTGTTTGGGATTGTGGATTTAACTTTTCACTGTCATGAATCAATCTTCTTTCGCCAAGAAGCTCTCTTTCTCTAGATAATTTTCTCATCACTGAAGTAGGATTTTGATCCAAAGGGACATAGCTACTATCGTTTTCTGCATTACTTGCTCTTCCTTCATAAAAACTTTCAGTGCTTCTATTTTCTCTCTGCGTCGTTGTTCTTCTTGCTTGAAAATCGCTAACATCAACATTGTCTGATCCAACAACCTCACTAATTATCAAGGGAGAAGCAGCCTCTGGTTCGCTTTCTTCTTCAAATTCAACTGGATCAATTTCATTTTCAATGTTTTTTCTATGCTCCACTATTTTTTTTTCATTTATCTTTCTAATCTCTTTGACATTGGGTTTTACTTCTCTGATTTCTCTTATCTTTTTCTTTTCGCTCATAAAAAACATAAGACGAAGATATATTTAAAGTTAGTTAAAATGTTAAGTCCACTTTATAAACAACATTTCTTTTGATAAATACATTATCGTAACATTCTCTATTTCGTTTTTCAATATTTTTAATAACTAATGGTGATTAGTGGAAATCTACACAAACTTTTTAATATATTATCAATAATCGCACTTGTAACCATAATAAATGAGGTTTTTAGGAATTAATTAATGTCCGAATTGCATGCAATCTAAAATGGTTTTTTAAGGCGTATTAGTGCATTATTTTTTGTTTTTATGTTTTTGATTGTTGCTAAAATGCTGTAATCACCTAATTAATAAACAAATATCACAATAAGTCAGGTTGAAGATGTTGCATTAGGGTGTTTACTTTATATAAAAAAGGAAAGTTAATCTTGGTAATAAAGAATATTATGTTAGTTTGGATAGCAAAGTTGCAGGGAAGAAGATTAAGAAGGTTAGTAAGTAAATTGTTACTAATAAACCTATCATTTCTAATATAATTCCTAAGAGCATATTAGAGGAAAAGATAGAGGAGAATATGACAAGAAATGAAAGTAGAAATAGTAATAGTGAAAAGAAGAAGCCAGATATTATTATACTAAATGAAAGATAACAATTTTGCTTTTCTTAATGTTAATAACTAGGAAGAATTCTATATAGGGAAACATTTATAAATAGTTTCCTCTTATATAATACTATGATAACGAGAGATAAATGGGTTGAATTAATGAAAGATTTTCATGAAAAAGCTCTTCCTGAATTGATAGACAGAAATATAAGTATTCCTTTGGATATTCCGTTAAAGAGGGCCATTTCTATTATAGGCCCGAGAAGGTCTGGTAAAACTTATACAATGTATCGACTAATAAAGAACCTTTTAAAGGAAAATGTAACTATTGATAGAATATTATATGTGAATTTTGAAAAAACCGATTTAGAGGGGTGCAATAGCAAAGATTTAATCAACATGTTGGAGATTTATTATGAAATATATCCAAAAAATAAAAACAAAAAAATATGGCTGTTTCTTGATGAAATCCAAAATGTTGGAAATTGGGAGAAATTTGTTCGAACTATAATTGACTACGAAATTGTTCAAGTTATTGTATCAGGCTCTTCTTCAAAACTTTTAAGCAAAGAAATAGCAACAGCATTAAGAGGAAGGACAATAACATATACAATACTTCCATTTTCATTTTTGGATTATTTAATTGCACAGAATATAGAATTAAAAAAATATTTTTCTTCTTCAGAAAGAGCAAGGATAACGAGTATGTTAAGGGATTATATGAAGGACGGAGGCTATCCGGAAGTAGTTTTATTTAAGCAAGAAAAGGAAAAAATATTATCTGATATTGTTGAAACAACAGTTTATAAAGATGTGATAGAAAGATATAAAATAAGAAATGTAAAACTCTTAAAACTTCTCATAAAGTCATTGATAAACTCTGCTGGAAGAGAGTTTTCAATTCATAAGTTTTATAATTTTGTTAAATCACTTGGAATGAAGGCAAGTAAAAATGCTCTTTACAATTATGTTAATGCTTTAAATGACGTATTTTTTGTATTTCCAGTATCGAGATTTTCCTATTCTTATAAGAAAGCCGAGCAGTCGCTTCCAAAGATTTGCTTAATAGACAACGGAGTATTGTCGATAAACGGAATAAACGACAATGGAAAATTAATGGAAAATCTTGTTTTCGTAGAATTAATAAGAAGAGGCAAAAGCGTATACTACTACAAATCTGTTGACGGTAAAGAAGTTGACTTTCTTATTTTGAAAAAAAACAAGGTAGAGCAACTCTTACAAGTAGCATATACTTTAGATGATTATATCACAAAAGAAAGGGAAATAAAGGCATTGGTAAGTGCGAGTAAGGAACTTAAATGCAAGAATCTAGTTATATTATCATGGGAAAAAGATGCTGAAGACAAAATCAAAGGCATAAAAATTAAGTTTATTCCTTTATGGAAGTGGTTGTTGAATAATTAAATTGGAATATAATAATTTATGGTGATTAGCTAAATTCCGTACTAAACTAACTTCCTTATGCGTATATCAAATTTATGTCTGACAACATTATGGTGAGGTAAATCATCTAAATTATTATATTCTATTTAATACAAACTTCTTAACAATGGCAAAAGAAAGTAATTCTGTAAGAACAAAAGGCTTTAATTCTTTTTCCCAACCATACTTAATTTTATTAATATTTTTTTCTAATGTTGCTTTATTATATTTTATATTAAAGATTTTTAATTTTTTTCCTACCAATTCTTTATCAAATTTTGAAATTCGCAATAAAAAGAATAAATCAAATAAATCTCTGGCTTGTTCTCTCATAAAAATCGAATGTATTTTTTCTGATATGATTTCTTCGAGCTTTAGGACTCTCAAAGAAAAAGGATTTAAATCAACATATTCAGGAACATAATATTTTATATCGAAACCTAGAAGCACCTCATTTTTAAAATTTATATCAATTCTTAATGTATTATAATCTGTCAAAATTCCTTCGCAACTAAGTTTAATTAGAAAAGAATCTTTTGTTTTTGTTGTTGATTTTATTTTAAAATATGATGCACTTTTTGTAATGTCGGTTATAATGTCTTCTATGATTTTAATATCGATATTTTCAATTAAAGAAAAATCCAAATCCTCGGAGAATCTTGGCAGCCCATATAGTTTATATAGAGATGTTCCTCCTTTAAATATGAATTTATTTGTTTTTTTATATAAGTTAAAAAGAAAAAGATCTTGAAAATAATCTTTTTCTATATATTCCTTATTTGTTAGGCCTTTCTTTTTGGCTATCTCTATAAGCATTTCCTTCGAAATCATTTTATATTGATAATTAATCTCCATTTTTTATCTTTTTTGCCATACTTACTTCCTATTGGATCAAGAGTAATGTATTTATAATTTATAAATTTTTTAAGTTCTTTATATACAGAATGATTATTTTTTTCTATCAAATAGCCGATTCTTTTTATAATATCGCTTCTTTTAATTTTTTTTAAATAAAAGAGCATTCTTTCAGTATTAATAGCCTCAAATGCTTCTTCAAAAATTGAAACAGGAACAATAGAAAAAGAGTCTATTATCGCTTTTTCTGGATCGGCTATAAGAATTTTAAAATTTTCATAATTTTTGGTTTGGAAACCAAAAAAATAATTTGTATGAAAATAATTTATTGGAGTAATAAATTTAATTTTTTTAGAGATTTTTGATGTAGCACAAAAAATTTCATTCGGAATCTGTGTTATTAATTTATAATATGAAAGAGCAGATACGCTAGAAATATAGCTTGGCCTGAGCAGATAATTAGTAATTAATAGAGGATCATTATGAAATGTATAAGTGTTTTTTTTAATTTTATAAATTGTTTTATTTTTAACTAGTCTTTTTAGAAATTTTTTTGCATAATCTTTGTTGCTTATAATTTGATTTATGTCTGATAAAGAAAATACAGGAACTTTTGTAAAATATTTTAAGATTTTTGTTTCATACATAAAATTTATAGCTGTTTTTTCTTTTTAAACTTTTCTATATTATAAGTGTATAAAAGTATCCCCTTTCGAAATATAAAAGTTCTAGGATATATTTAAACTTTAAAAAAGAAGATTTTTCAAAGCGAGGGTATAGAGGGGGAATTAGAGGTCTGATATTGTTCTTAATTCGCAAGTATAAATTTTACCATAGTAGAGTATAAAATAAGCCGAAAGACTTAAAAAGATAAATATGTCTATACCAATAGATAAAAATGTCTAGTAGAACATTTGAAGAAATAAATGTAAAATTTCCTAAGACTGAAGAAAAATTAGAGAGATCTTATGAAAACTGTAAGAAAAGGAGAAAATTCGTAGAGGTTTCTAGGGATTCTTATTCAGAGCATTTAGAGTTATCTAAAGATGATTTAAATTCTATCCGAACAGATTTCGAGAGAAAAAACTGGCGTTGGGTAGTAACTAAGAGTTATTATGCTATTTTCCATGCAACGAATGCTTTATTAGTTAATAAACTGGGATTTTTTTCTAAGGATCACTTATGTAGCGTTATTGCATTGAAAAAAGAAAATTTAATTCCTGAAGAATTATACAAAGAGTTAGGAAAGATTTATGAGAAGTTTTCTGATATTTTTGGCTTTGCAATAATCTTTGAAGCTAGAAAATTAAGCCAGTATGATACTGAAAAATGGAAAGAATTGACAGAGGAAGACGCTAAGATTGCTAGAGATTTTGCTAAAAAATTTATCTCTTTTGTTGAGGGTGCTTGCCAATGATTTTCCCTAAATCAGAATATAAGATTTTGAAATTAATCTATGAAAATCCCGGAATAAGATTAAACGAATTAATAAAGGAAGCAAGGGTTTCAGTAGCAACAGCTAAAAAAAGATTAGATAATTTATTAAATTCTGAGATTATTATTGGGAAAAAAATTATCGGGAAAAAAAGAATATTATTGAAGAATTTTTATCCTAATTTTTACAGTGAAGAAGGTAAAAATGTTTTTTCTTTAATAGAATCAGAAAAAAGGCAAGAATTTTTTAAAAAAAATAAAAATTTAATTGGGCCCCTTAAGCAGTTATTGAAGAATGTTAATGAAAAGATTAAAATAATATTGGTTTTTGGTTCTTTTGCTAAATATTCTCAAACTCAAGATTCTGATCTGGATATTTTATTTTTGGTTAATGGAAAGATTGATAAAAATAAATTAAAGAAAGAGATTGAGAGAAGTTTTGTTACTTTTAGTCATGAGATTTCACCAAGAATTGATATTTTAAATAATTTTAAAAAAAATAAAGATGGAGGAGTTTATCAAACTATCGTTAAAGACCATATTGTTATAAAAGGCTCGTTAGATTTTATTAAATTAATTCGATAAAATGCTCTAATTCTAGCATAACAATATTTAAATAAAATTAAAATATTGAATTTTAACAAAGCAGGGGGTTTGTATGAGGAAAAAATTAATATTCATTTTTGCAGGTTTTGGAAAGGATCAAAAATGAGTAAGAATGGAACCTAGCTATACATTCCTATGATGCACAAGATAGTTTTTTATATGTGGTTTTTATTGTATTAATATGGTTAAAAGAAAAGCAAGAAAGATACCAATAAAGGAACGTTCAAGTGCTTCAGAATTTACTGACCAGATAAAACAATATACTCATCAAAATGAAAAAAGGGCAAATAATCCTCCTGTTGGTCTTGTTACTGCAGAAACAGACCACTTAAATGGAATAAAAACATATGAATATGATCCTCACTTAGATCCCCAACTTATTTGGGCTGGAAAAAAGGAAGGACAATCTTTTGATGTAGATACAGTTTCTCTTCATGTCCATGAGAGAATAGATCCTTTAACTATTATCGAAAATGCAAAGAAAAAAGAAGAAACTGCACAAATGCAATTATTCCATTATTTTGAGTCGTCTGGTAGTAATTTGCCAATAAGAGAAGCTATCGAGTTTTATAAGCATAAACAAAATTGGTCTAATCGTTTAATTGCTGGGGATTCCTTAATTATTATGAACTCTCTATTAGAAAAAGAGGGAATGTCTGGAAAGGTTCAGATGATTTACATTGATCCGCCTTATGGAATTAAATATGGTTCTAACTTTCAACCATTTGTTAATAAGCGAGATGTTAAAGATAAAGATGAAGATTTAACTCAAGAGCCAGAAATGATTAAGGCATTTAGAGATACTTGGGAATTAGGTATTCATTCTTATTTAACTTATTTAAGAGATAGATTAAAAGTCGCAAGAGAATTATTGCACGAAAGCGGAAGTTGTTTTGTTCAGATAAATGACGATAATATTCATCATGTCAAGGAAATTATGGATGAAATATTTAGATCTGAAAACTTTGTTAGAATAATATTTTATCGTACAAAATCAAATGCACAAAGAGGAGATAAACTAACTTGTATGGGAGACTATATAATTTGGTATGCAAAAGATAAAAATATAATGAAATATTATGATTTATTTTTACAGAAAAATTTAGCTGAAGATGTTAACGGAGAGTTTAGACACATTTATGAAAATGGAAAAGATAGAAGATTAACCAATGAAGAAATTTCTAATTCTTCTTTGATAAAAGATTCTTCTAAAATTTATAGAACACAATCAATTATGTCAGCTAGAACCTCAAAAAATAATTTTGAATTTAAAGGTAGAGGTAATTCATACAAACCTCCAATCGGGTTAGGATGGATCCCAAAAGATATAGATGCTCTTAAAAAATTAGTGGAAAAGAACAGATTTATTTTTGCTAAAGCGACCAACCGTCTGTATAGGCAATTTTGGTCTGATTTCCCCTATAAATTACTTGATAACACTTGGATAGATGTCATGGCTGAATTGGATAAGGATTTCGTAGTTCAAACAAACACTAAAGTTATTCAGAGATGCCTCTTGATGACAACAGATCCCGGGGATTTAGTTTTAGATCCAACTTGCGGTTCTGGAACAACAGCTTTTGTTGCAGAGCAATGGGGGAGAAGATGGGTAACTTGTGATACTTCAAGAGTTTCCATAACATTAGCAAAACAAAGATTAATGACCTCGCTATTTGACTATTATGAGTTAGCTCATCAAAGCGAGGGAGTTTCCTCTGGATTTAAGTATAAAACAGTTCCCCACATAACTTTAGGTTCAATTGCTAATAATGAACCTGCACAAGAAGAAACTCTTTATGATCAACCATTAATTGACAGAAAAAGAAAGAGAGTTACTGGACCTTTCACTCTTGAAGCAGTTCCATCCCAAAGAGTTAATAGTTTTGAAGAGGTAGAAAAAACAATCCAAGAGCCAGATATAACAATTGCTCGCTCTGGAGAAACAATAAAACAAAATGATTGGATTGATGAAATGTTAGCGACAGGAATAAGAGGAAAAGCAGGACAGAAAATAGAATTTACTAGAATAGAAACTTTAGGTGGTACAAGGTGGATCCAAGCAGAAGCAGAGACAAAAGATGGACAGAAGGCAGTTATTTCTTTTGGACCACAATATGCTCCATTAGAACAAAGACAGGTAGAGTTAGCAGTTGAAGAAGCTCAAACATTAGTTCCAAAACCAAAGATAGTAATTTTTGCATCTTTCCAATTTGACCCAGAAGCGGCTAAAGATATTGATGAGTTAAAATGGCATGGAGTAAATATCTTAAAAGTTCAAATGAACACAGATTTATTAACGAATGACTTAAAGAAAAAAAGATCAAGTAGTGAATCATTCTGGTTAATGGGACAGCCCGATATAGAAATTAAAAAACAGAAAGAGAAGTATATTGTGCAAGTTAATGGTTTTGATTATTATAACACAAAGACTGGTGAAATTGAGTCGGGAGATACTTCAAAAATTGCGATGTGGGAATTAGATACTGATTATGACGGTAGAAGTTTATATCCAAAACAGGTTTTCTTCCCAATGGCTGGAAATGGTGAGGGGTGGGACAAACTTGCTAAAAACATAAAAGCAGTTATTGACGAAGAACTGATAGAACAATATAAGGGAAATGTTTCAATTCCATTTAAATTAAGCAAAAACAAAAGAATCGCAGTTAAAATTATAGATGATAGGGGGATTGAATCCTTAAAAATTCTTGAGGTTAAAGAATGACAACTACAAATCATTTGATTATAAATAGTCCTTATGAAAAACCAAAAAAACATCTAAAATATTTAAGAGAAATAAGAAGATTTGAATTAGTTGAAGGAAGAAGACCTGCCGGTTATGTTGTTGCTTCTGAACATTCTGAAAGTTTTGATGATCCAGGTATTTTTGTTGATTTAGAATTAGCAAACAGAATAAGAGAGAGGGTTGAAAAATGGAAAGAAAAAGGCTATCCGGGAATTACTTCTATAACTAAAGAGCTCTTAGAACATTGGAAAAATCCAGAAAGAGAACAGAAATTTTTCTTTTGTCAAATTGAGGCAATTGAAACTTTAATATGGCTTTTAGAAGCACCTGAAAGTGAAAAACGAGGTATAGAAATACCCTCCGATGGTGGAGAATTCCAGAGAATTTGTTCTAAAATGGCTACTGGTTCAGGAAAGACAATAGTTATGGCTATGTTAATCGCCTGGAACATTTTGAATAAAGTTACATATCCAAAAGACCAAAGATTCTCTAAAAATGTTCTAATCGTAGCTCCAGGATTAACGGTGAAAAGTAGGCTACAAGTTTTAATTCCAAATTCAGAAGGAAATTATTTTGAAGCATTTGATATTATCCCTACTGATTTATTTGATAGATTAAGACAAGGAAAAGTAAAAATAATTAATTGGCATACTCTTGATTGGGACACACAAGATAGAATTAATAAAAAGATTGAAAAAGGAACACTTAGAACAGTGGACAGAAGAAAAAGAATAGAAATAAGTGATGAAGCTTACATAAAACAAGTTTTAGATGAATTATCTGATTGTAAAAATTTGCTAATTATTAATGATGAAGCTCATCACGCTTGGCGTGTAAATCCAGAAGCAAAAGGAAAATATCAAAGAATTGGTGAGGATAAGGATAGTGCAGAAGAAGCGACTATTTGGATTAATGGACTTGATAAAATAAATAAAGCAAGAGGGGTTTTAAGATGCCACGACTTTTCCGCAACACCATTTTATCCATCTGGTAAAAAAGTAGGTGAAGACCAATTATTTACTTGGATTGTAAGTGATTTTGGATTAAATGATGCTATTGAATCCGGATTAGTAAAAACTCCAAGAGTAGTAATCAGAGATGACGGAAAACTTGACAAAAAAATGAAATCAAAATTTTATCATATTTATAATGATCCTACTGTTCAAAGTGATTTAAATAGAA
>CAYTKV010000003.1:15366-20463 GCA_964438545.1 Candidatus Woesearchaeota archaeon
CTTCCAGACTTTATAATCCAAGCTTATTATCATTTAGGAAAAGATTGGTTAGAAACTCTTAAACTCTGGAAAATTTCAAGACCACCGAGCGAAGTTCCTCCAGTAATGATAACTGTGTGCAACAGAACAGAAACTGCTGCACGAGTTGAAAATGCTTTTTTTAAAGGAAAAATTAAAATAGATGAATTAAAAGATGCTAAAAAAACTCTTAGGATTGACTCAAAAATTCTATCTGAAGCCGAAGATAAGGAAACAGAAGTAGATATAAATAAATCAAATGGTATGTCAAAACAAGAGCAGGCAGAGTTATTAATAAAACAAGTAGATACTATCGGAAAGAAAGGAATGCCTGGTGAACAAGTTCAAAGTGTTATTTCTGTTGGAATGCTGTCTGAAGGGTGGGACGCAAAAACAGTAACTCACATAATGGGATTAAGAGCTTTTTCTAGCCAGTTGTTATGTGAACAAGTTGTTGGTAGAGGATTAAGAAGAGTATCTTATGAAGTTGATGAGGAAACAGGATTATTCAAAGCAGAATATGTTAATATCTTCGGAGTGCCATTTACTTTCTTACCACACGAAGGCGGAGAAGATACTCCTCCAGAACCACCAAAACCAAGAACAAGGATATTTGTAGATGATGAGAAAGTAGAATATGAGATTAAATGGCCAAATATTCTAAGGATAAATCATGTTTATGTGCCCAAACTAAGTCTTGATATGAAAGATGTTAGAAGAATAGAACTAAGACCAGAAGATACTCCATTTAGGTCTGAACTTGCTCCTTTCTTAGAAGGAAAACCAGATAGTACAAAATTAAGTGAAATTAATCTAAGTGATGAAAAAATAGAAAAAATGTTAAAGGTATTAAGAAAACAAAGATTAATATTTGAAATTGCTAGGGATATATTTGATCAAGTAAAGCCAACATGGCAAGGAAAAAAAGAATTTCTTTTACTTCAAATAGTTAAAATTGTTGAAAATTTTTTAGACTCGAATAGACTTATTATAAAAGGAGAAACTTATAATGAAGATCTGAAAAGAAGATTATTAATTTTATTAAATATGAACAAAATAGTTCAACATTTATTTAATGCTATAAGATTTGAGAATACAAAGGAGTTGGTTCCTATATTTGATAAAGAAAATCCAGTAAAATCAACTTCTAAAATGATGACATGGTATACAAGTAAACCATGTGAGTTAAATAAAAAATCCCATATAAGCCATACTATCTTTGACAGCACATGGGAAGCAACAGAAGCATTTGAATTAGATAGGAACGATAATATTGAGTCGTGGGTAAAAAATGATCATTTAAATTTTTATGTAAACTATGTGTTTGGAGGAGTTATTCATAAATACTATCCAGATTTCTTAATAAAATTAAAGAATGGAAAGATGCTAGTTCTTGAAGTTAAGGGAAAAGATGACCAGAAAAATAAGACCAAAAGAGAATATTTTAAAGAATGGATTGATGCGGTGAATACTGATAGAAGATTTGGAAAGTGGGAATTTGATGTTTCTTTTAGAACTGCAGACGTTAAAGATATAATAAATAAACATTCAAAAAGAGAGACAAAATGAACAAAAAAGGGCAACAAATAGACGGGTGGGCAATGATTTTATTTGTAATTGCTGCCATGATAATTTTTATAGATAAAAACATAACAGGAGGTATAATAGTAATAGTTTTAGGGATATTAAGAGCTATTCATGCAAGCAGGTAACATGTCTAATAAAAAAATAACAATACGTACCGGCTTTTTAGTTTTTCTATATATAAGATTATTTGCTGGTTTGATAATAATGTTCTATCCTTTTCCTGTTGATGGGTGGGCTAAAAATATTGTTATTGTGATTGGAGGATTAATAGTATTAACATCTGGCATAGAAGTTAAATTCAATCATTTATTTAAATCGATTACAAAACCATCCTAAAGATGACATTCAAACTTTCACCATCATCTTTATCCTTAATGGAAGAATGTCCCCGTTGTTTTTGGTTAGATAAACATAAAGTATGGAAAAGGCCAGAAGGCATAACGGGAAGCTTAATGAATGGAATGGATAAAGTGCTTAAAATTCATTTTGACAGGTTTAGAGATAAAGGATTATTGCCACCAGAGTTATGTAATAATAATCATTGTGAAGATATGAAATTATTTGACAATCACGAATTATTAAAAAGGTGGAGAAATAACTTACAAGGTATAAGGTGGGAAGATAAAGAAGGAAATATTTTGTTTGGAGCTGTTGATAATGTTTTACTGAAAGGTAAAAAATTAATTGTTCTGGATTATAAAACTAGAGGTTTTGCATTGAAAGAAGATACAGCAGATCGCTATCAAAAGCAGTTAGATATTTACAATTTCCTGCTTAGAAAAAATGGTTATGAAACAGAAGATTATGGTTTCTTGTTATTTTATTATCCTAAAGAAGTTTTAGAAAATGGAGATATTGTTTTCCATAAAGATCTTATTAAAAAGAAGATTAATATAGAAAATGCAGAAAAGCTTTTTGAAAGAGCAATTAAGTTATTAAATGAAGAATGCCCTACTAAATGCTGTGTGTGGTGCGATGGAAAATAAAGAAAAAATAGATGATATGAAAGAAGATGCAAAAGATATATTAGTTGCTTCTTTCTATAAAGAAACACAGGTAGGGCGATCTATTGGCTCTTCCAATAAACAAAATAAAAAAATCAACCCTAAAGAGTTTAAAAGAATATTACTTAATTCTATTAAAAAATTGAGAAAATTAGTTGATAACAGAACTATCAAAAATTTAGATATAAGGAAAGAAATTAAAGATTTAAGTGAAAAGACTGGTGCAAGTGTTGGACAGTCTCAAAAAGTGATTAATGTTTATTTAAAATTTTATTGCTTCTTTCTGGATAAACCTTTAGAGATAATTAAAGAGTTGGATTGCCCTTTAGACAGCACAACTATGGAAAAGAAACAGAAAATGAAAAATGTTGTTAGTATGGATGAATATATTGAATGGCAGAATAAATTTGAGAAGAAGTTTGGGATAAGATTATTAAGAGATTGGGAATATGATTCTAACAGAATGAAAATTTCTTTTGAGGATTAATCCCTCAAACTAAACAATCTTTCAACTTTATTGGTTTTCTTGCCCTGTCTTTCTTTCACTAATTCAACTTTTAGCAATCGTCATCATTACATTCGCCTACAGATGCTTAATAAAAAGTAAATTTCATGATTCATTCAATTTTTCTCCTTCTCAACAAATTGGCATTAGTCAACCGTAACATTTATATATTCATAGCTACATAAATGTATCATATGTTACAAAAATGTAGCTATATAAGGGTTTTGGAAGTTTTCTTTAAAGAGCCAACCAGAGTACACTTTATACGAGAAATTAGTAGAAAAATAAACCTAGCCACAACATCTATAAGAAACTACATTAAAGAGCTAGAAAAAGAGGGCCTGATAAAAAAAGAATATCAAAAACCTTTTATGGGATATATTGCGCAAAGAGATAATGAGAAATTTATACATTACAAACAAATATACAATCTCTATTCGTTACTCGAACTTAAAAATAAATTAATTAATGATTTGGGTCCTAAGATAATAATACTATTTGGTTCTTATCAAAAAGGTGAAGACAGGGAAAATAGCGATATAGACTTATTGGTCTTGAGCAAAGTAAAAAACAGCATGAACTTAAAAAAATTTGAAGATACATTAAAAAGAAAGATACATATAACTTTTGTAAGTAAAATTAAATACCTTGATGAAGGCATGCAAAATAATATAAAAAACGGATGGGTTTTGTATGGAAAAATCTGAAGAAAATATCTTTAAAATAACTAGAGATGAAGAAAGGGCAAAAGATTTGTTAAATATGGCCAAAGAAAGATTAGAGATTATTATTAAATCAATTCCAAGAAGCGTTCCATACAAATTGTTAGAGGAGTTTTATGAAATTGTGATTCAGCTCATTACAGCATTAATGTACGCAGATGGATATAAAACATTGAGTCATATAGAACTGGTTAGATACTTAAAAAGATATAAAAAATTTGATTCCTCTGAATTAGAAATTTTAGATAAAATGCGAAAATTTAGGCATGGCACGGTTTACTACGGAAGAAAAGAAAGCGGAAATTTCTTTATCAACCACGAAGGCGAAATAAAAAATATTGTCAAAAAATTAGTTCCCCTAGTAGAAACAAAACTTAAAGGAAATAGTTAGATTCTTCTCCTTCTCAACAAATTGGCATTGGTGACAACAGTTATGCTTGACAAAGCCATCGCTATTTCGGCAATTATAGGATGTAATAAACCTGCAACTGCCAAAGGAATAGCAACAACATTATAGGCAAACGCCCAGAAAAGATTTTGCTTAATTTTTCTGAAAGTTGCTTTTGAAAGATTAATTGCCTGTACAACACCTATCAAAGAGCCCTTTGCTAAGACAAGATCTCCAGATTCAATCGCAATATCTGTTCCAGAACCCATTGCAATTCCTACATTAGATTGTTTTAATGCTGGAGCATCATTTATGCCGTCGCCAATAAAAGCGACATAACCATTTTTTTGCAATTCTACAACTTTCTTTGCTTTGTCTTCTGGCAAAACATTTGCGATAACTTCTTTGATTCCAACTTTAGAAGCAATCGCTTGAGCTGTTCTTTCATTGTCACCTGTTATCATTATTGTTCTATATCCTTCCTTATTCAAAGCGCTAATTGCCTCAACAGAATCTTCTTTAACAGCATCAGCAACAGCTATTACTCCTATAACTCTTTTATTTTCTGCCATAATCATTGTTGTTTTCCCTTCATTTTCATAATTTTCTATTTTCCTCCCTATTTCTTTTAATGAAATTTTTCTTTCATTCATTAAAGTTCTATTTCCTATAACAATACTTTTATTTCCAATTTTTCCTTCAATACCTCTTCCTCTTAAAATTTTAAATCCATTAATTTTTTTATATTTCTTTAAGTCAGCTTTTTCTACAATTGCTTTTGCAATAGGATGTTCACTCAGTTTTTCAAGAGACGCAGCAATTTCTAACAAGTAATTCTCCTTAACTTTTGAATAAATATCTGTTACTTATGGC
>CAYTKV010000003.1:20473-27602 GCA_964438545.1 Candidatus Woesearchaeota archaeon
CCTTTGGTTATTGTTCCTGTTTTGTCAAAAATGATTGTCTTGACTTGTTTCATTGTTTGTATTGCCTCTCCTTTTCTGATTAAAATTCCTCTTTTTGCTCCCATACCAGAGCCAACCATTAACGATATAGGAACAGCCAGGCCTAAAGAGCAAGGACATGCTATTACTAAAACAGCGATTGCAATTCCTAATGACCTGCTTATTTCTCCTGTAAAAAACCACCAGTTAGCAAAACTCAAAATAGCAATAGATAATATCGCGGGGACAAAAATACTTGTAACTTTATCAGCAAGTTTTTGTATGGGAACTTTCGTGCTTTGCGCCTCTTCAACTAGTTGTATTATATGTGCTAAAAATGTGTCTTTTCCTATTTTTGTTGCTTTAACATATAAAACACCATCTTGATTTATGGTTGCGCCAATAACATTGCTTCCTTTTGTCTTTTCAACTGGCAAGCTTTCTCCGGAAATCATACTTTCGTCAACAGCACTAGAGCCTTTTATGACAATTCCATCCGTAGGAATTTTCTCTCCTGGTTTAACAAGAAAAACATCTCCTACTTTTACATCAGAAATATCAATTTCAATTTCCTTTTCGTTCTTAATTATTCTTGCCTTTTTTGCTCCTAATTGCAAAAGTTTCTTAATCTCTTGAGTTGCTCTGCCTTTGGCCTTTGTTTCTATATACTTGCCCATTATAAAAATCGCCATGATTGCTCCTGCAACTCCAGAATAATCCTGCATAAAACCAAGAAGATTGAAAATTCCAGTAAGATAGGCAACAACTGTTCCTAAAGCAATTAAAGAATCCATGCTAAAGTAAAAAGTATAGTATGCTCTCAATCCGCCTTTTAGTGTTCCAAATCCAAATACAAAAACAATAGGAAAACCTAAAATTAAAAATAAAATGACTGTAATTTCTTCGGAAAAAATCTCAATTCCAAAAACTCTTGTAACAAACATTAGCAAAAGCAGAGGTATTGCAAATATCCATGAGCCAATAAGTTTTCTCCGCCAGCTTTTTATCTCTTGCTCTTCAATGCTTTCTTCTTTTATTTCTGCGTGATGCGCATGCTCATCATTTT
The DNA here is from genome assembly GCA_964438545.1 of Candidatus Woesearchaeota archaeon. GTDB lineage: Archaea > Nanobdellota > Nanobdellia > Pacearchaeales > GW2011-AR1 > UBA73. The sequence continues at coordinate 21,558 of CAYTKV010000003.1, forward strand.
TGCGTGAGTGGTTCATTTCAGTTTTTTGTTAAATTCAACGACCATTGATTCCTTGTTATATCTGTTTTTTAAGAAAAACCTAACTGTTTTCGAATTATTAGCGTAACCATAAGCAATTTCCCCAAACCATTGCAATGGTGGATAATGTCTGATTGGAGTCTTCAACTCAGGAACCTTACCTAGTTTGTAACATATTTTGCAATCTTCTAATTTCACATTTCTTATTCTTATTTCTTTTATTTTCTCCATATTAAATTATTTTCATTCAACCTTAACAACTTTATATCCCGCTTTTGCAACAGCCTTCTTCATTTCATCTTCTGAAACATTTTCTTCTGTTTCAACAAAAGCCTTGTTCGTTATTGCGCTAACAGAAACTTCTTTTATGCCTGAAACTTTTTTCAATGCTCTTTCGATGTTTCCAGCACAACTTCCGCAATGTATTCCTGAAATGCTCAATTTTACTTTTTTCATTTTATTTTTCCTCCTAAAATTTATTTAATTTGAGAGCATATTTAGTTATGTTTATATTGCAACTTTTCTTTTCTCTGCACCACTCCTCGCACTTTTCCGCTGTTGCTTTGTCTTTATAAAACAAAAGACATTCTTCACATCTGTAACATTCTTTTCCATTTTTCTGTATTTTCTTTACCATCATTTTCTCCTTCCTTCTGGATTTTGTATTTGTTTAATTAGCCAAACTATGAATAATACCAAAGCCACTAACAATAAAATCATAAAAAGCCAGCCAAAAATCCACATAAACCAGAAACTTGGAAACATCCATGGCATCATTCCACTATATCCGCCAAAGCCTATCATACCAAATCCGAAAAATCCGCTAATTAAGAATAATGCGATTATTATAACAATTATTGCCAATATTTGATTTTCATTTTTCATTTTCTTCCTCCTTTCAGGCTTTTCATGGCCCTTAAAATATGAACACAGTATTTAGACATGTGTTTATCAATAATTTCCATTAAAGGTCTTATTGTTTCTTCATTAATTCTGTAGTATCTGTATTTTCCCTCAACTTCAGATTTAACAAAACCGCATAACCTTAATCTTGCCAAATTATGAGAAGCAAGTGTTTGGTCTATTCTTAATTCTTGCATTATTTGAGAAACATTCTTTTTCCCTTTTCTTAACAAATTAATAATTTTTAGCCTCGGCTCTGAAACAAGCGTGCCGAAAAATATTTTATATGCTTCATAAATCTCTTCTTCGGTAATTTCTTCATGGTGCCTGTGCAGTAACATGCTTTTATTTATCATATGAAAATTTAATACATATAAGTATTTAAATGTTTCGCTTTTTATTGTATATTTTTAACCATGCAGAAAGCTTTTTTAATGTTCTTTGTATGATAAAAATATGGAGAATAGAAATGTTGGTTGGTTATTCACAATAATTTACAACAAATTTGAGAAATAACTAATAAAGTTAAATCAACGAAATAACAAAATATTAAAGTAGGTAAATACTGTTAGTTATATAAAGATGAAACAACAAAAAATTAAAAAATAATAATCACAACATTTTTAATACTTCTTTATTACTTTCATCCATGAAAGTAATTTTTTTGCGTCACGGCGAAAGCGAGTATAACGCTAAAGGACTTATCAATCAAGATCCAGGAATCAAAATTCATTTGACTTTCAAAGGTAAAAAGCAGTCTGAAGAGGTTGCTAAAAAGTTTGAAGGCATTCGGTTTGATGTTATTTTTGTTTCTGAATTTTCTAGAACTAAAGAAACAGCAGAGATTATTAACAGACATTATAATGTTCCTGTCCTAGTTGATTCTAGATTAAATGAGGCTCGTGTGGGATTTGAAGGCAAGACAGACGCAGAATATAAGCTAGCAACTAGTAGAGATCCTTTTAATTTCAAACTTCTAGGGAAGGAATCATGGCAGGATTTAAAAAAGAGAGTAAAAAATTTCTTGCAAGACTTAAAAAAAGAAAATTACAATTGCGTTTTAATTGTATCACATCAATGGACAACTAGAGTTGCAAATCAGATAATTAATAAATTTAGCGACAAAGAAGCTTATGCTTTGCCTTTAAAAAACTGTGATTTTTTTGAGTTTGAGATTTGATTTGCGTAAGAGAAAAATTTATTAGTTAGTTTATTATGTTAGAATTATGAAATATGACCTATTTAGCGATGATGAAATTGTAGCGGGGATACTTGAGCACAAATTAGATATGCCTAGTCTAGTTGACACTACAGAAAAACCTTTAATTTATCAACTATTTGGTTTGGATTTTAGAGATATGGTCTCTGTTAGAGATGTTGTAGGGAGGTATTCGGATTCTATAGAAATTAGGAGATACCCCGATGGTGATTATGTGTTTCGTAATGGAGCATGGCAAGGTTCTTTTTTTGTTAGAGTTTTGAGAAAATTTGGAATGTGTCTTTGCAATTTAATAAATACAAGAATTACCACAATGATTTGAGGCGCGAAGCGCCGAATGCGCCGGACTTGCCCCAAGAAAGGTACGGTTAATGGTTCAGTTTGAACGAGGTTTTAGCACAATAATTTATTAACTTAGAAAATTAAGCTAATACAGAGATTAACGATGGAGAATATATTTGAAATTACTGATAAAACTGGAAGATGGATAAGACTGACAAAAACACAATTCAAGCATGTCATCGGTCATAAAGGAATGGAAAATGAAGTAGAGAAAATTAAAGATACATTGCTAAATCCATTAAAGATCGCCTCTCATGAGGCTGGCGAGCTATATGACTATTACAGTTATTATAAAGACAGAAAAAAGAAAGCAAAATTTCTACAAGTCGTCGTTAAGTATTTAAATGGAGAAGGGTTTGTGATAACAGCCTATTTTGTTAGAAAAATAACATGAATCATAAAATGGAAATGAAGTATGATGAAGAAGCAGACTACTTAGAGATTTTTGTAGGCGAGCCTCGTGAGGATTATGGAGAACATATTTCAAAAGACATTGTTTTATTCAAATACGAAGACAACGATCAATTATATGGTATTGGTATCTTTAATTTCAAGAAAAGAGCAGCGAACCTAAATGACGTGCTTAGTAAACTTCCAGTTTCAATAAAGATAGAACCTGCTTAATTTTCTCTTAATGGCACTTATAAGAACCACATAATTAAACCAACATTACAATAAAACACTATCAAAATTCAATTCCTATCTTTTTATCTTTTACTTCAAAGGATATGGCTTTTTTTGAGCTTCCAGTTTTTAAAAATTCAATTTTCTTAGAGTTTGTTCTTTCTTTTAAAAAATTAAGATAGGTTTTTAACATTTTAATTAGCTCGTCTGATGCATAGACTTTCAACTCAATCAAATCACCTTTTTTCATTCCTCTACTTTTTCTTTCTGACTGAATTTTCCTGGCTAATTCTCTTGCGTAGCCTTCTGATTCTAACTCTGGAGTGCTTTTTGTGTCTAATTTAACAGAAAATTCATTGCCTAATTTTAGTTCCACTTCTTTTACATTTAATTGTCTGGCTATTATTTCTCTTAAATGATTAGAGGGATCTAATGTTGATGTCAAAGTTATAATGGCTTTTGCAAGCGGCCAGCGTAATCCGATCTTTTCTTTGTCTCTTTCTGCTAATCCTTTTGTTATTACCTCAAAGGCTGCCTCAAACATCGCTTCTAATTTCTTGTCAATTTTTTCCGCATCAAATTTTGGCAGTTCACTTAGATGAATGCTTTCTTCCTTAACTATTTTCTTTTCTCTTAACTCTTGCCATATTTTTTCTGTTATGAAGGGCATGATTGGGGCTATAACTTTTAGCAAGCCTATTCTAACTCCATTCAAAATATCATAAACTTCATCAGCTCTTTCTCTAATCATTTGTATATAATTTCTGCTTAGCTCAATGACAAAAGATTCAAATTTCTGTATGACCTCTGGAAACTTGAAAGAATTGTAATTTTCAGTTATTTCTTTTAGCATTGAGTTGTATCTAGACAGAAGCCATTTATCTTCAATTTCCAATTTAGTTCTGTTATTTTCTAACTGGTTTATAAAATTATTTACGTTAAGAAATATTGCCATAAATTTTTTAATCTCATTAAATTCATTTTCGTCGTAAGAAAAGTCTTCTCCCTTGGAAAATTTAGCGAAGTAGTACCTCATTAAGTCTCTGCCAAAATTATTTATAACTTCTTGAGGAGAAACTATATTTCCCTTGGATTTTGACATTTTACTTTTTTCGACATCTAAAACAAAACCATGCACAAGAATGTTCTCAAAAGGCTTTTTATTAAACATGGTTTCGCTCAGTATAATTTGAGAATTCCACCATCCTCTAAATTGGTCTCTGCCTTCAACATTTAAATCGGCTGGCCAATATTTCTTGAATTTATCTTTATTCTTTAGGTAATCCAAAGCCGCCCAACTAGAAACGCCAGAATCAAACCAAACATCTAAGACTTCAGGGACTCTTCTAAATTCTTTTCCGTGTCTTTTGATTACAATATTGTCTATTTCAGGTTTATGTATATTAATTTCTTTTTTTCCTGAGAATTTTTTTAATTCCTCAATACTTCCAGTTACTATTCTTTCTCCGCTTTCTTTGTTGAACCAAATAGGCAAGGGTGTGCCCCAGTATCTTTGCCTTGAAACAGGCCAGTCACCAATTCCTTCCAACCATGCTTTCATTCTGAGCTCCATATATTTTGGTGTCCAATTAACTTTCTCATTTTCTTCCAAAAGCTTCTTTTGAATTTTTGAAATTTTCAAAAACCATTGGGGCAAGGAGACCATGAGCAAGGGAGTTTTATCTCTCCAGCATAGAGGATAGTCATGTTCGTACTCTAATTTATAAACTAAAAATCCTTCTTTTTCTAAATCATCAATAATTTCTGCGTCAACAATTCGTGCTTTTTTTCCTGCATATTTGCCAGCTTCTTCTGTCATGGAGCCACTAATATCAATAGGGCAAGGAGCGTCTAATCCTGTTTCTTTTCCAACTTCATAGTCTTCTTTGCCGTGCCCTGGGGCAGTATGAACTAGTCCTGTTCCTTCTTCTGTTGTAACATATCTCGCAGACAATACTACTCTGTAAGCATTTTTTACTTTTAGTTTAGTGTATTTAGCCAAAGGATTTTCATATTTCCAACCTTCCATATCTTTTCCCTTGTATTCATCTTTGACTGTGTAACCTCTTTCTATTTTTGCCATTACCTTTGGCAATAATTCCTTTGCCAAAATCCAACGCTCTCCATTTGAAACTTCAACTTCTTGATAGATTAAATCTGGATGAACCATGACTCCTGTGTTGCCTGGCAGTGTCCAGGGTGTTGTTGTCCATATTAATAAGAATGTATTTTTTTTGTGTTTAAGAGGAAACTTGACATAAATGCTAATGTCTCTTTGCTTTTTATATTCTATTTCGTTGTATGCGACAGCAGTCTCACATCTAGGGCAAATATGAACAGGATAAGTTCCTAAATACAAAAGTCCTTTTTTTTCGGCAGCCTTGAAAGCTCCCCAGATAACTTCAATGTATTCATCATTTAAAGTTAAGTATGGATTACTCCAATCCATCCAGACTCCCAAATTAATAAACTCTGAGTTCATAACATCGATGTATTGCGTTGCAAATTCCTTGCATCTCTTTACAAATTTTTCTACGCCATATTTTTCAATATCTTGTTTGTTTTTTGAGCCTATTTCTTTTTCAACTTGATATTCTATTGGAACTCCATGAGTATCATAGCCTGGGCGATCAAAAACATCCAAGCCTTGCATTCGCTTCATACGCATGGCAATGTCCTTCAGAATCTTATTCAATGCTGTTCCCATGTGAATATCTCCGCTGGCGTAAGGCGGCCCGTCCATGAAGTAAAATTTCTTTCCTCTAATATTTTTTTTCTTTACTTTCTCGTAGATTTTATTTTTCTTCCAGAATTCTAAAATGCTTTCTTCTTGTTTTTTGTCTAACATAAATTAATTTATCTTCTTGCCTTTTAAAAGCTTACTTTTAAGTATCTACTTACCTTTATGAAGTAAAACTCCTTGAATTTTAAGATGTTAG
>CAYTKV010000004.1:0-27363 GCA_964438545.1 Candidatus Woesearchaeota archaeon
GAGCATGTCCTCTTCTAATTTTTCAATTAATCTTTCTTTTTCAGCTATAACCAAAAAGTCATAAACTCTTTTATTCTTAAAATTAAGACCATATTCAACTATATTTTTTCTTTTTTCTTTCGTAAGAATTCCTTCCTTTTACTAATTCTTCTATATATGGTTTTATTGTTTGATGAGGCTTTTTTAATAAAGCGGCAAGTTCTCTTAAGTAGTACTTTCTACCATAATCACTTATATATTAGGCTATAATTTTAGCCTTAGTAATTTTTTTTGCCATCTGGTAAATTTAGTTACTCTAAATATATAAAGCTTTCTAAAGACTAATCTTGGAATAAAGGCCCTGTATTGTCAGAGGCTATTACTGCGACGCCCGAACCATTCGCCGAGCAAAAGTGATACAGTTAGGAATATCTTTTCTTATGAACTGATAAATATCTTCTCAAAAAATATGCAACAAAGCCATTTTCATCTTTTTGCAGTGCTTTATAATAAGATTTTCTTTTCTTGTATTCTATTATTAACATGGGATAATTAGCGTGCCATAAAATTTGATTCATCAACAATCTACCAATTCTACCATTTCCGTCTCCAAATGGATGTATTTTCTCAAATTTATAATGCGTTCTTGCAGATAATTCAACTGGATTCATTTTCTTACTTTTTTTAATAAATCCAACTAGCTTATTCATCATTTTCCCAACCTCTTGCCAGTCTGGAGCAAGATATTGCCCAATTCTAACTAAATAATCTCTATACTTCCCAGCAATATCTGGTTTTGTTTCTCCAAATATTTCCTTATGCCATTTTAACAATAGTTCATTGCTAATTTCTTCTTTTTTATTAAGTATATTAAGAAATACTCTGCTGTGTGCTTCTGTTTCTTTTACGTCCCTCAATGGTTTATTAGGAGATATTTTGTCATGTATTATCTCCCTAGTTTCTTCTAAGGTAATTGTAGAACCTTCAATTGCATTAGTATTATATGTAAAAGCAATAGATATCTCTTCCAATTCTTTTTTCTTTGCACTTTCAGGGATTTTTTTCCATTCTTTTTGAAAATTATATTTTATTGCCTCTAATTTTTTATTAATATCATCTTGAAATTCTTTCTTGAATTGGGAGGTAATCTGATCTATATTCTTAGGGATAATAGTACCCAAATATTTCTCTTTAGTTATAATTCTTTTTCCTTTTCTAAATGAGTGTTTTAAGTAGAAATATTTTTTATTTCCTTTCTTTTTGGTTGTTATTTTCATATTTTTATTATACCTACAAAGTATTTAAATATTGCGCTTTCAGATAAAATGTAGGTAGACACGCCCGGACCAGGAATCGAACCTGGATGCCCCGAAGGGCGTAGAGCTCCAATCTACTGCACTACCATTATGCGATCCGGGCTTAATGGAAAAGAGAATTAAACAACTTTTAAATCTAACTTTTAAGGATTTTGATTTTAATGACTTATTCCCTGCTTTTCAGAAACTCTTTATATATCTCCCCAGCTTGTCTTCTTGTTTCTTCTCCGGAAATACTAGCATCGATATACTCTACTTTAGTGTCGCATGATTCAAATAATTTTCTTAACCATTCGCTTTGATATAAAGCATTTAATTTTTCTTGAAATTCTTTTTTGTCAAATATTGATTTATCATCTTTTTCATATTCTTTTCTTTCTTCTATCCTTTTCATTAATTCGTCAATATTTTTTATCGTTGGAATGATAAGCAAATCCGGAGCCCAGCGAAACTGGAGAGAATTTCCTTCGTGCGAAAGTATTCTTTTTCTTATTTCTTCAGGATTTTTTGCTTCATCTTCTGCCCTTAATGATTGATAAGTTAATGTGGAAGCACAACATCTACCCTGTATAACATTCAAACCATGCTGCAATGCGGGTATAACAACTCTCTGCATTTGAACGAGTCTGTCTAGGGAGAAAGCTTCTATCTCGGCCTCTACAGTATATTTTCTTTTATTTTCTTTAGCTATCTCATTTCTTATAATATGGCCTACTCCAGAATAAGTTGGCTCAGCAGTAATCACAGTATCGTAATAGGTTTCTGGTGGATTCCAGAAATCTTTTAATTCTGGCAAACCCTTTCTATGGGCTTTGCTGAATGCTATACTATCAAAAACCGCTTTACCTAATCTCTGTTCATATACTATCAATGCCCTCTCTGCTTCTCCCTTTCCAACACCATCCAAACCATCAATGACAATAAACAAACCTCTTTTTTCCGCCATTAAGCTCTGAAAAAATTTAGCTTATAAAACATTGTTATAAATTAACATATATTTTTAAGATTTCTTAAATATCTAACAAGGGCGTGGTTTTTAAAGTCTTCTCGCTGAATTTCTTTCAATTTCATTGATGTAATGCGTCTGGTCCTGTTTGTAAAGGCATTACTTTTTTCAATGGAGCCTCTTCGTAAACTTGCATAAAAGATTTTCCTTCTGGATATTTTTCATATCCTAGCATCCATGGATGAATTCTTGCAATTGCTTCGGCAATATTGAAAGCATCTTTTCTGTATGAAAAGTTACCCTCTGGAGTTGTTCTTGTCCAAAGCATATACTGCAACTGATCTAAACCAGCAGACATAGTTATTGTATGGTTTGTTGCCATCGGTAAAACATACTGTGCTTGGTATGGAAACTCCTCCCTCACAGCTATTTCAGCGTCATGCGCTTTTTCAACTGCATTGTCAAATTTTCTTCTTGCTTCTCCTCCAATTTCATCAATCAACTCTGGTCTGTAAAATCCATTATCTAAAGTATAAAGTGCTTCTCCTCTATCCCATTTTTGGTGCCTTCTCCAATCTCTTATAGCTCCTATATCTGTTCTTATTTCAAGTGTAATCTTAACCAAATCTATATCCTCATCCATCTCAACCCATTCGTCATGGCTTCCTCTATTTCTTGTTACTCTTTTTAGGATATCCATTTTCTCGCCAAAACTCATATTCAGTACCTCATTATATCTCTGTCTAAAAGTTCCGCCTCTGTTATGTCTCTTTAAAACATGAGCAATTACTTTGTTCAACGAGTCTTGCTCATATGAAATTATATCAACACCTTTGCTAAAGGGTTTTGCAGTATCAGAAGTTAAGTGCTCTTCATAACCGCGCAATTTGTCTGCATAATAATAATTTTGTTCGGTATATTTCAATAAAGAGGGAACGATTTGTCCAGCGTGCTTTTCTATCAAATGTGCGGCTTCTCTGATTTCTCGCAGAGGATGACCCTTCCAAGCAGCAATATCATACTCTGTGGAGCGAGCATCTAAAATCCACGCTATATTTGTCTGGCAAGCCTGCGGCAATAAAAATCTCGCCCTGTCTAAAGCCGCTCCGTTAATTTCTCTATTATACTTCGCTTTCTGCGATTTTTCATCGCTCTTTAGCGTTGATTCACTCTGCCAGGTTCTCCATTTCTCAAAAGGAATAGTATCTTCATAATATTTAATTGCAGTATCTGTGACTTCATGATAGGCTCTCGTTAAGGTTTGGATTGCATCAATAAATCTTACTTTGTGTTCACTGCTCATTACATCTTGGTCTAGAAACATATTGTTAACGTCCCATCTTACATATCTTGTTGATTGCTCTATAAAAAAAGCAAGTTGATCATATGCCAATTCTTTTGCAAACAATTGACTCACATTTGTCGCAACCATGGGTATCCAAACAGTATTTGCAATGCTTTTATGACTATATTTTCCATACCATTTTCTAAAGAAATCTTGTGATTTCGCCAGGCCCCTTTCAATAGCTTGCGAAGGTTCTATAAACTCTCTGTTTGCTAGCCATCGCAAAGATTCGTCTGAAACCTCTGTCTCCTGTTCTTCAATCTGCCCCTTTATTGCTTTTAATAAATGCTCTCTAAAATCTTTTGGATTTCTGCTAAAGTAAGAACCAAATGCTCCAAAAACCTCGGGAGGAACAGTATGCCTTATCGCATAAATCTGAGCATCAGCACTCGTGACAAAAACTTCAAGAGCTCTTTTTTCAAGATCGCTAAAAGCCATTTAAACCATTAACAGATTTTATTTATAAGCAAGACTATACTTAAAAATAATCTTTAAATAAGTTATTTGGTTAAGTTTTTCAAATAACTCTTAACAAAGGGCCAGCTTAATCTTGTCCAAGATTCTATATCATTTTCTGGATTTGAAAATAATGCTTCTAATTCATTAATTGACATAAATCTTCCGTCGGCTATTTCCTCGCTTCCTTTTTCCACTTCTTCATTTGTTTCTGCTATTGCAACAACACCAAAATGAACTTTTCCGACTTCACTTATATCTTCATTCAAATAGCCTATTATTTTGGGTTGCGGATATTTAGACATTAAAACTTCTTCCCTTAATTCTCTCATCATCGCATTAATTATAGGATTTTCAGAATCTGTTTTATCAATATGCCCTCCGATTCCACAAGACAATTTATTTCTTAATCTTTTTTCAGTATAATTTTTATCTGGAGCTCTCCTATAAGTAAAAACTTGTTTTGTTTTTGGATTTATTATCCAGACATAAGGAATTATTTGCTGTAATTCGGGATTATTCTCTAAATCTTGGCCTCTTTTATGATATTCATAATTACTCAAAACAACTTTAATAAAATCTGCCCGCTCAAAAGGTAAAAAGCCTTGAAAGTAATTATCCTTAAACAAAATATCTCTTTGAACAACTAATGCTTCCTTGCTCATTTTAGCCTTTAATAAAGAAGATATATAAAGATTTCTTCTTTCTGATATTGTTTACTTCTCATCAATTTGCCTCACTCTAACTTTTCTGATATGATTGTTCCAAATAAATTTACTAGCGTTAATAATGCCTTTGTCTATTATTGAAAATAATTTATCGGAGATAAAAAAATAATAATGCAATTTTTACTACAAATATTAATGATAAATTTTTGTAATTTGGACAAATTGAACAAGTTAAAGATTGTCTTCTGGCGATAACCTTACAGTACCCTTCTTTCTTTAATGGTAGATGAAAGATTTAAGAGAATTCTCGTATATAACTTAAATTTTTCTAAATTGTGAAACTAAAGATCTTTGGCTCAATATGTCTGTCCATTAATCCTTCATCTCTATCTTTATTTGCACGCTTCTTGGAATTTGCAATTTCATGATTTGATGCAAGATTCGGTCTTCGGCAGGCAAATCAATAATCCTTCGATGAACACGCATTTCATATCTGTCAAATGTCGCAGTGCCGCTGCCGCAGGGCGATTTTCTTGTTGTTACCTTTAGTCTTTTAGTTGGGAGAGGAATTGGGCCTCGCATGACTAATCCAGCTCTTTCTGTAATTTCCTTTATTGAATTTATGACTGAGTTAATTGGTTCTATTTCAATGCTGTTTAGCTTTATTCTTACCTTTGACATAAACGAGTTAGAAAAAATTGCTTTATAAAGATTGCTTTTTTCTTAAGTCAACCAACTAACTTAACCGCAGTTTCAAGTAGATGACAGCTCTTTTGCTATGCGTAGATTTAGGGGTGCAATTAATAATTGAGTTCAGAATTATCGATACTAAAATAATAAATTTATAAAGTTAAATTAAAATGACTATTGTTAATCAGAAATTGTACTCAACAAAACATAAAAAATTACTCACTTAGAAATATATATTGTTTGATGAATAGTTTCCAAAGCGGGCAATCTAATAAATTATTTTAGTCTGCTGCCATAGTTAGGAATTACACGCATTGCTATAAAAGTTAAATTAAAAAAACTATTATCAATTAGTAAATGTAATTAATCTAATGGAAAAGGATATCTGCCGAAGGAGAAGCATATAGATATAAAGCACAGCATTGAGATATGTCTTATTTCTATGGTAAAAAATCAAAGTCAACTACTATAAATTTTTTTATGAGCAAGGCGCGGTTACTTCTGTTGGGTTGCATGTTAACTCTCTTTCTCCATTCGTAACAATTGCCGAAGCTTTTGCTTTCTGTGCAACTTTTCCTGCAGGAACAGTTACTTGTACACTTGTTGAGCCAAGCAATGAAGGTATAGTTGTTGTTTCTGCAGTCTCAATAGAACCATCATCAAACTCAAGAACTGCTACAAGTTTTGCTATTTTGCTAGCTTCTCCTCTCACCAATTGTATACTCACGCTAGAGGTTCCGGTTGTGCCGCTGCAACCCAATGGTTTTACTTCAGTATTTAAACATAGATTATTTAGCTCTATTTGAGTAGAGCTTCCTCTTAGCACTGGAGCCAAAATAGCCCATACAATAGCTATGGCTGCGAGAGAAAGTAAAATAATCAGAATAGTCGCAACAATGTTGCTCAAACCTCTTTTATTTTTCATATTAAAACTACTAATTTATTATTTATAAAGCTTTCTCTTTTTGGTAAGAGCTTAGATTTCTGAAGCTACGACGATATCTTTCAATTACAACTTTAAAAATTGCTCAATCATCTCAATTGCAGAGGAATATTATTAATTGAGTCATATAATTATATCGAAGGTAAATTAAACATATTTGGCTATTCTTGAAAACTAACATCTTAAAGTTCAAGGAGTTTTACTTCATAAAGGTAAGTAGATACTCTTTTTGTTTTTCTGAGATAATCTAGAAAAATATTCCCCTATTTATGGGCGAACCAGAATTCATAAATATCTCTTAGTTTTCTGTCGAATCTCGCAAACCCAAATCTTTCAAATTGTATAATATCATCTTCTTTCAGTTCTTTTACCGCCTCCTCTGCTAAACCAGAAATCCATTTTCCATTTGGCATCAAAACTTTGGCATTAATATATTCTGAAACCCAATTTATTTTTGGAATCTCCTTGTTCTCTTCAGATGTAAATTTTGCCTCTGCGTTTTTTTTGTCTAATTTTATGTTATAAAGGTGCAAAAGTCTTATTTCTTTTCCTCTGAATTTTTCAAAATCATCTTTTGAAATGAGTATTTTATTTATTTTTACAATTCTTTTTTCTTCTTTGTCCGGATGTATGGGAACTTTAATCACTTGCATTTTAGGTTTATTTTTTATTACTAATTCTATTGATGCGCTGACAAAAGAATATCTCTCTGCTTCAGCATCAATTAGTTTTCTGTTTATTGCGTACAAGCTTTGAATTGGAGCGCTAATATTTTGTTTGTTTAATCCAATTTCTTTTACAAACATTCTTATGGCTTCACTTTTGATTCCTCTTTTTTGCAGGCTTTGAATGCTCCAAGTTCTAGGATCAGCCCATCCTGTATATGTGCCAGATTTTACTTCTTTTTGTGCTTTTGACTTAGATAGCTTTGCTCCTTCTGCGTCTTCTAAATTAACTAATCCTGTTTCTATGATTTCTGGCTTTCTCCATAAAAATATATCCCAGATGTATTTTTCCATTTCGCTTTCTATTTGTAAGTCAATGCCTCTGATAATATGTGTCATACCAAGCAAATGATCGTCAATAGCCCATGACATCTCCAATGTTGGCCATATTCTGTATTTTTTTTTAATCCTTGGATGCGCTCTATCTGAAATTCTGAATAAAACCCTATCACGAAAAGCAGGATTAGGATGTTGCATATTTGTTTTTATTCTTAATGTTGCCGTGCCTTCTTTCGCATTAAACATTTCTTTCCATCTTTGAAACTGTAATTCAGATGGGAATTGCCTGCATTTGCATTCCATGCCATTTTTTCTGTTCTCTCTCAATTTTTTAGCCAAACAATGGCAGACATATGCTTTTCCTTTTTCTATTAATTTTATTGCGTATTCATAATAAATTTCTAGTCTGTCAGATTTGTAAATTATCGGTTTCTTATAATTTATTTTTAGCCAATCAAAAGCCTCTACAATTAAGTCATAAGCATCTGGCATTATTTGTTTTTCTTTACTTCCTATTGTATCGTCAATAACAAATAATATTTTGCCATTGTACTTTTCCGCATATAAGGCATTTAACAAATAAGTTTTTGCATTGCCGATGTGCAAAGCTCCTGAAGGGAAAGGGGCCAGCCTAAAAACCATGTTTTTTGTTGGATTAGGAAGCTCTGGCAACTCATGCTTTTTTTCTTCTTTTTCTGGAATCAAATCTTTGTATTTTTCAAATTCTTTTTCCTGTTTCTCTTTAGAAATAGAGTTTATTTCATTAACTGTTGCTATAATTTTAGACATTATTTCTTTTATATCGCTTTTTTCTAAACCATGCTGAAAAAGTTTTGGCAATATTTTTTCTGATTTTGCTCTGCCAAATTCCAAAGCATTTTTTAGTGCGTAGGCTTTTATTTCCTTTTCAAATTTCATATAGTTTTAAGTAGAACATGTTTTATAAATATAGCTTTAAAACTTGCTAAAGAGCTATCTGAATTTCTTTCTTCAAATTTTTCTAATTCTTTAAGTAGCATTTAATAACTAAAAAATTAATTTTAATTTAATCCTTTTTAAAACCCTTGATTTTGTCTTCCAAGATAACAAGCCTTTCTAAAAGTCTGTCAAGTTTATATTCAAAATCCCCTATTTTTACTTTTAGATGCGATATTTCGCTTGAATCAATTGATGTTTTGCTCTCATCTGAGGAAGAACTTGCTAAACTATCAAGAAAGCCAAAGGCATCAGAGCTTTTTGATTTGGGCTCCGAAGTTTTTTCTTCTTGTTTTTTCAGTATTCCTCTTTTTTGCAATATTGTTAAGTCTATTACATTTTTCTTTTTCTTGAATAGAGGCATTTAATACTAAAGTTATTGATTTATTTAAATGTGACGGCATTATGCTTTCTCATTTCTTATCCAGAAATAACATCTTTGATAAAATACAAAATAAAGATAATAATAAAATAGACATTTGTTGTAGTAATTAAATCTGCCAAGAATGCAACAAATTTAAATATTAACTTAATCTGCTATTAACAGTCACATAGTGCGTTTATAACAAAGAGGAAAAATGGTTGTAGATGTAAAAAATTTGATTGCTGCGATAAATCCTAAAGTTTATTGTAGCAGAAAGTTTGAACGAGGGGCAAGGCTGTTTAAAAGAGTAGAACGCATAGCAAAAGGGGAAGGTTATTTAAAGGCGGCCGAAATAGCCGAGTTAATTGAGTCGGATTTTATAGACATTGATTATACCTTATTATATAAAAATCCTTTTTCTCTGCCAGGTTTTAAAGACCCAATTGAGCAGCATGTTCTTGTTTATGATGATTTTTATCAGAATCTTGAGCCAGTTTACTTTTGGATTTTGGATTATGTAAACAGCTATTATGGAAAGTCAGAGAAATTAGTTGACAATTTTATTTCTTCTCCGGGCTCGGGGCATTTTGCAGAGATGAGCAAGAGAGCAACCATATTGCGTGATGAGGCGATGAAAATATTTGGAACAGCAAACCAAGTAATAAGATCAATAATAAATATTATTTATGATTTAAAGGAATTTAAGATGAGGTTGTCTTTGTATGATGAACTAAAGTCAGAAAAGAAACAAGTAAGGAATGCCGCGAAGCTTTCATTAAAGCAACTATGGTTAGATAATGTTGATGTGAAGAGAGGAAACAGCTCAATTAAAGGCTTTGCACAGCAATTTGATTATGTTACTATAATCGATGCTTTTATGGTTGCAGGTTCTTTGGTTGAACTAAAAAAATTAGACTTGAATGAAAGAGTAAAAAGAATTTTGGAGCAAAGAATCACAGAATTCGAACACTGGCTAAAGGCTTCAGAAAAAGAATTAAGGAAAAGATTTGAAATTGAGAAAACATACTTAAAAAGCCAATTTAGCTCATTGAAACTTTATGCAAGATGGATTAAGCCATATTTAAGAGCCGCGCGAGAACTGGAACAAAGAGCAGAAGCAACCTCTGCACTTGTCAATGCGTTCAACACATCGCTTTTTGAGCTTGTTTTGCTTGCAGAAGGAAAGTACAAACCAGAAGACGATGTTGACAAAGGCGAACTGCCTAGAAAATTCAAAAGAATCAATATTAGGAAATACTCGCCGATAACTATAATAGAGTTTAAGTTTAGAAGCATTCCAGAAAAGCATGACGAGAGAGGAGGTTATGCTTTCAGAGGAAGAGTTGAATTAACTTTTACAAGTTTCGCTCTGAACGAAGATGAATTAAGAGTTTTGAAAGAAGAGATTCAGAAAGATGATTTTTATGATGTTTATAGAATGATAGAAGGTGCAACTGATGAGAGTTTAGGGCAGCTTAAAGAAGACTTAGATGAATTTTTAGGCGAAGGTATTGAAGAAAGGAAAGAAAGCCAAGATGTTAATCCCTTTTTAGCTCTATTTACTTTTTTCCAAAAAAAAGAAAAAAAAGAAGAAAAGAAAGAAACAGCTTCCAAACTAATTCTGCCAGACAATAGATACGAGAAAGTAGTTAGATCAATGGCAATCCTAAAAGCTCGCGCTTTATGCAGAAAGCTTTATGATACATACAAGAAAGCCAGAGGTCTTGCCTCTTTCCCCCCGGAGATTTATTGATTTTTTTGAACGAACTGATACTGTAGAGCTATCAGGTATCTTAAAAGGTTGCTTAAGATATAATTGCGCTATTTATTTAGTTTTTAATAATTATATTCGATATCTTCGATAGAAAAATAAAATAATTAAGGCATTTATTAGAGATAAAAATATCTTAAGAACTAAATATTTAAAAAATCTGAGATGTTATGATTGATAATGTTGTCTGTCAGTAAAAGAGGCTTTCGCAAGGAAAAAGATTTGTACAAAGATGTCAATCCAATAACCATTTCCATAGAGGAATATAATTAATTTTTTTCTTGGCATTAAACCATTTTTTTTCTGTCTCTTCTTCTCTGTCTTCTGTTATAACAAATCCTTTTTTAACATTAAATTTCTTCATAAAGTCAAGCATATCAATTTTTATGTTTTTTAACTACGCTGTATACTAATTCTTAGTACATAATTGTTTTTTCTCACAATTCTTTATATTAAATGGTATTAAATTATTGTCGAATATAAATAATTTGGATTTTATAAAGCATCATTATTAAATCTTAGATTTTTTATGACCTCTTTTATAGGTATCTTAATTACGAAGATATTTTGATATTTTATTATTTTGTAGCGCATAACAAATTATGAAAAATCATTTGGTAGTTGGCGTATTTAACTGAATTAATTAACTTTTAAATTCTTAACGGCTTTTTCCATTTCTTTAATAATATAATCAACATCTTTTTCGGTTAAATCTTCGTTAATTGTGATTCTTATTGAACTTTCTCTCTCGTATTTTTTTAATCCAATTGCTTTTAACACATTATCATCACTCTCATTTTTGCTCTCACATGCGCTTCCTGCTGAAAGATAAATTCCTTTTTGCGAAAGATAAATCACAAAAGCTTCGGCGTTTATACCTTTAAAAAAAACATTGATGTTGTCATAAATTCTCTTTTCTTTGCTTCCATTGATTATACCTCCGATTTCTTCTAGTCTTCCAATTAACTTGTTTCTAATTATTTCAATTTTTTTCTTGTTTGCCTCTTTTGTTAATTCTAGGGCTTTTGCAAATCCCATTATTGCAGGAACATTTTCAGTGCCGCTTCTCAGATTTCTTTCCTGCCCGCCTCCAAATATCAATGGTTTTATTTTGATATCTTCTCTGATATAAAGAAAGCCAATTCCCTTGGGACCATTTATTTTATGTCCTGATGCAGAGAGCAAACCAATATTAAGCTTTTTAACATCAATATTCAACTTAGAAAAACTCTGAACCGCATCAGTATGAAAAACTACATTGTATTTTTTGCATAATTTCCCTATTGCGTTTAAATCTTGGATTGTGCCAATGATATTATTGACATGCATTATTGAAACCAGCAAAATGTTCTTTGTATCTTTTTTTAATTCATTTTCAAGAAAATTTGTATCAACAAAGCCGAAATTATCAACAGGAATTTTAACGATTTTATATCCTTCGCCTGCTAAAAAATCGCAGGCTTTCGTAATTGAAGGATGCTCTATCTCGCTTATAATTATTTTTTTCCTTTCAGAGTTTTCTCTTGCTGAACCTTGCAAGGCTAAATTGTTGGATTCTGTTCCACATGAAGTAAAATAAATTTCGCCGGGTTTAGAGTTGATTTCTTTTGCAAAAAGTTTTCTCGCTTTTTTTATTTCTTCACTTGCTTTTTCTCCCAATTCATGTAAAGAACTAGGGTTTCCGTAATTATCTAAAAAATATTTTTGCATTTCTTTTGCCACTTCTTCTTTAACATAAGTTGTTGCCGCATTATCCAAATATATTTTTTTCATGTTCTATGATTTTTATTGCCGCATTTTGCATATTTAAATTTTGGTAAAATAGATTCTGTTAGCTTATTGTAGGTAGATTTGTTTGTATTTGGAAATTAATTTTGTGAATTTAAAGCAGATTTGCAAGTTTTTTAATGTCTTTGTTTGCTACATGTGTGTAGATTTGTGTGGTCTTCAAATCCTTGTGTCCTAACAGTTGTTGAACCTAAAAACACATTGGCAGATATTTCAAAAATAAAAAATATCCTGGCGTGGACGCCAAAATTTAATTTTGAAGAAGGTATTAAAGAAACAATAGATTGGTTCAGAAAAAATTCCTGAACGCGCCTTCCCACCACCTAAAGCACTTACAACTCAAAATCTTTCAGATTTTGCCACGTCTTGCAGACTTTCGCCTTTGGTTCAGGACAGAAAACCACGATTAAGTGAAATGCCTGCAAAGATTAATACGGGTCGGCTCGAAGTCGCTGACGCCACAAATTGTCTCGCTTTCAGCGAGAGATTTTATCTTGTAAAAAGCTTGCAAAGTTTCTTTTCAACTTCTTTTATTTTTTCTTGCTTGAGCTTTCCAATCTTATACAGAATAGAAGAACTTTCAGCTGTTGTAATAATTGATGGCATGATGAAACTATCCTGTTTTAAAAAACCAGATTGAAAATCTTTTTTTGAAAGGGAAACCAAATCTTCATCTTCCCTTTTGACTGTCGTGATTTGAGCCAAGATAACGTTTTCTCCTTTTAGCTTTGCGACAACTAATGCAGGTCTTTTCTTTGTTTCAGATAAATTCGTATAAGGAAACGGGAAAACAACAATCTCACCTTTTACAAATCTTTCCATGCTTTTTCATCCTCTTTTGAAAGCCAGTTTTTCGCAAATGCTTTTTCACTCGCTAACATTGCCATCAACGCATCGCTTATCTTTTCTTTTTTCATAGGTCTTAATTCAACTCTGTCATCATAAGCAATAACATTGACTTTCGCGCCCTCTTCAAATCCAGCTATTGCTCTGACTGCCGAAGGAATGCTTACTTGTCCCTTCCGCGTTATTTTCACAGTTCTTATTTCTCTTATTTCTTCCTGCATTTTAACCTCTTAATTGTAAGAAATGTAAGATATTTAAGGTTTTTGGTAGTCCATTATTTTGAGCAGGGAGTAGGTAGTTAACTGTTTCTAACCGCTTAATTGACTCCAATCTCCGCGAAGCAATGTTAGTCTTTTTTTATTTGGGACATAAACGCCCTCGATTAAATTGTAATTCCGCGCTACTTGCAAGGCAGGACTATCTTCGGTAGTTATTCCGAACAATCCTAAGGCGGTGGCAAGCATCTCACGAAAACCCAGGTACATATTTTCCCGGTCAGTATTTTTATCTAGCGGTTTTTCACTTTTTTCCTACACAATCAATACAGGACATCCTAATTGTCTTTTTTCAGAAATTTGTGCCGTTCCCGCAATAAATTCTATTGGATTAAAACCGTTGGCTTCTGCAGAATTATATCTTCTTTGCTCATTAAGACACTCTAAATCTTCTGGACTTGGTATAACAATTTTACTAAACTATCGAATTCACTGTAGGAATACAAAATTCTTTTTAAGCAAATATTTTTAATCTTGCATATTTAACTAAAGAGATGGAAAAAGAGGAAAATAGATTTCACTCAAAAACAATCAGCGAGTGCCTAAAGGAATTAAAATCGAATCAGAATGGCTTGTCCGAAGAGGAAGCAGACAGCAGAAGAGTTTTTTACGGCTTTAACATTATTTCTGAAAAAAAACAGCTTTCTCCTGTTTTGATGTTCATAAAGCAATTTCATAGCCTGATGATTTACATCCTTTTTTTTGCCGCCTTAATTTCTCTTTTTATGAAAAGGTATATTGATGTTTATGTTATTCTAGGAGTTATATTCATCAATTCTGCTATAGGTTTTTTTCAGGAATATAAAGCTGAAAAAGCAATAAAAGCTTTGAAAAGCATGATAGTGCCGCAAGCAAAAGTTTATCGTGGCGGAGAAATAGTTCAGATTCCTGCTAAATATCTTGTGCCAGGAGATATTTTGCAATTGGATGAAGGAGACAAAATTCCCGCAGATTCAAAATTGATCGAGATAGATAGTTTTAGAACAGTCGAGTCTTCTCTCACCGGAGAATCACTGCCTGTGGACAAGATTTTGAAACCTCTACCAGAAAAAACAGAGCTAGCCGACAGGAAAAATATGGTCTGGCTAGGAACATTTGTCGCCTCAGGAAAAGCCAGGGCAGTTGTTGTTTCAACCGGCAAGGATACAGCAATAGGCAGATTAGCTAGAACTATTGAAGAAATAAAACCAAAGAAAAGCCATTTTAAAGAGAAAACAGATACCTTAGCAAAATATCTTGCATTTATTTCTTTAACAGGCGCAACAATAATATTCATCGTAGGTTTTTTCTTTAGGGATTTGCCTTTTGCGGACGCGCTAATTTTCACCATAGCTTCATTAGTTTCTGCGATTCCAGAAGGTTTGCCAGCAGTCTTGGCTAGTGTTTTGGCTATTGGAGCCTATAGAATGGCAAAGAGAAACGCCATAATAAGAAACAGATACGCTACTGAAACCTTGAGTATTGTTGATACAATTTTGACTGATAAGACCGGAACATTAACACAAAATACAATGAGTGTTCAGCATATTGTGATTCCGGGACAGCAGGATATTACAGTAACAGGCGAAGGTTGGAATCCTCAGGGGTTGTTTTATCAAAACAAAAAACAGATAATTCCGTTAGAGAACAAACATTTAACACAATTATTTCATATCGCATCGTTTTGCAACAACTCTCGGCTAATGAAAAAAGAAACTAGAGAAAATGAAAGAGCAGAAGAGGAATATGAAATAATAGGAGATCCGACAGAAGCAGCTTTATTAGTTTTAGCAGAAAAAGCTGGATTGAAAAGGCGAGCGATTCTTGAGAAGGAAAAAAGAATAGACGAAGTGCCTTTTAGTCCTGCATTGAAATATAGGGCTTCTTTGTCTGTGTTGTGGGAAAAAAATAAAAAAAAGGAGGTTTATGTTGTAGGTGCCCCTGAAGCAGTTATCAAAAATTCGCTTTTCATATTAAAAAACGGAAGAAAGACAAGACTGACAAGCAGAGATAAAGAAATTTTAGAGAGTAAAATAAACTACTTAACTGGGAAAGCAATGCGAGTTCTTGGACTTGCTTATAAGGAAGTCAACAAAGGCGTGAATGAAATTCACGAAAAAGATACAAGCGAATTGATTTTTGTAGGCTTAGTCGGGATGACTGATCCTCCTAGAAAAGAAGTCAAAGAAGCAATCGCAAAAACAAAGGAAGCAGGAATTAGAGTTATTATTGTGACAGGAGACCATAAAAATACTGCGATTGCCGTGGCTAAAGAGATTGGTTTAGTTAGTGAAAACAAAAATAGGAAATATCCTCTGGCGCTCACAGGTGCAGAGCTAGAGCAAATGTCCCATAAGGAATTTGTTGACGCGATAAATAATGTTTTTATTTTTGCTAGGCTTGCTCCTGCTATGAAATTAAAAATTGCAAAAGCATTGCAATCTCAAGGAAAAATTGTCGCAGTGACTGGCGACGGCGTTAATGACGCACCCGCTTTAAAGCAAGCAGACATAGGCATTTCAATGGGCAAAATCGGCACAGATGTTGCAAGAGAGACAAGCGAGATTGTGCTGGCAGACGACAATTTTGCTTCGATAATTAACGCTGTTGAAGAAGGCAGAACAGTTTTTATAAACACAAGACAAACTTCTTTCTTTTTAGTTGCTACAGGTTTTGCCGAGCATGCGACGATTATAACAACTTTGCTGATGGGCTTGCCCTTGCCCTTGCTACCTCTTCAAATTTTATGGCTGAACTTGGTAACTGCAGGCGTTCCAAGTGTGGCAATAGCAACAGAACAAGTGCATCATGACATACTTAATGATAAACCCAGAAAAGAAAAAGAGAACATTTTGAATAAAGAGTTATTGCCCTTTTTGGCACTTTTAACAGCGATAATGTTAATTTTGACTTTGTTTGTGTTCAATAAATTTTTACCCGAAGGAGTAGCGAAGGCAAGAACAGCGGCCTTTACCGTCATGTCACTAATAGAAATTTTTAGCATGTACACAATGCGTTCTATAAAGAGGCCAATATTTGAATTCGGCGTGTTTAGCAATAAATTTGTAAATTTAGCCTTTATTTCTTCATTTTTGCTTTTGTTAATCGTAATTTATGTTCCATTTCTTAGAGAAATTTTTAGTTTTGCAATAATTTCCTTTAAGGAATTGGTATTTTTATTCGTTATTTCTTCTTCTGTTTTCTGGTTTGGAGAATTGTATAAATCACTTTAAGTGGTTCTGTAAAGTTTTTACATCGTCTTTTATTTTTCAGAATACCCCACAGCTTGCTGTGGGGATAAAGCGTTAGAATATTAAACTTCCAATAATTGTTGTTTTGATGAACGATCTTGAAAGAGCAGCGCATAAAGTTTTCAGAAAAAAATATCATTTTGTCTTTTGTATAAAATATAGAAAAGATCTGTTTTTGGAAGAAAGGTAAATCAGCTTAGATTAATAGATTTCGTCTAATCATGCCCCATTGCTTGCAATGGGGTTATTGACTAAACATCCAAGAAAAATGGAAATAAAGCCATTTTCAAAATTAAGATGTTAGCCCTCTTCTTGTTGAGTTTATTTCTATTGGTTTGCCGTTTTGCAGGAGCTCAATAATCCTTGCTCTGCCAGAGTCACTTAATTTTACTTTAACAGTCAAGTTTGAGGTGGGAAATTCAGCATCGCGCTCAAAAAAATATTGCTCTATACCATACTCAACATTTATTGTTTCAGAGCCAATTGACTTAATTTCTCCTTTGATAAAAGTCTCGTCATCTGGCTTAGTTAGAGATGCTCTTTCGTATCTTGATATTTTTGTATTGTCTTCTTCTAGAGCCACATAAACAGAATCTCCAACTTCAGCGTTTGATAAGATAGGAATCGTGCTTATTTCATATCTTATTGTAAGATATTGCCCCCTTATGATATCAAAAGGGTCAACAGGCTGGGTTGCGAGAATAACAGTTTTATTTCCAAGAAGAGGAATTGTAACATAAAAAATAAAACCGCCTAGAACAAAAATAATGATAGCTAGAGTAATAGCCAGTCTGATGTATTCTTTATTTTTTTTATCTTGTATTGAGCTCATTTTAACTTTTTTAATATCTTATATTGCTTTCCCTTGTTTTTTTGATTAATTTTCTTCTCCACTTTTCTATCAATAATCCTCCGAAGATTAATATAATTCCTCCTGTTATAAATAATATGCTTAAGCTAGTGTATCCCCATAAATCAATCATGAATCCTATGTATCTTGTTGCTATGTCTAGTGCAAAAAATAAAATTCCTAAATTAACTAGCTTTGGCGAGTGATATTTTGTTCCATAGCCGATTACAAGCAGTATAAACAGCAAGAAAATAATATTATCTATAATCCACAATAACCATAACGAAAGGGGTATCTTTGCTCCTCTACTGCCAGAGTAAAATCTTCCTGCGTCCCAGGCACAAATTTCCTTATTTAAACAAGCTTCTCTGTTGTTGTCATATTGACTGCATGTGCTTTCTCTTTCTCGATAAGGTACATAAACATTATCGTAAGTTTTGTTAGTTTGACAGAATCCTTCTGCTTTATTGAATTCATCTCTGTATGTATTATTTTGCCAAAAGCATTCTAATTTTGAAAGAGCGCTTTCACATGAAGATTGATTTATGAATGAGTAACAATTTAATTCTTCGCATCTTTTATTTGTCCATTCGCATTCCATATTTGGCAAGTTAATGCTTTCACATTGATTTTGATTTTTGATGTCATAACAAGACTTCAATCTGCAGCTTCCTATTGAGCTAGAAACAAAACTTGCAGATAGAGTGATACTCGTAAACAAGATAATTATTAAAACAAATAACAAAGATTCGCCAAGAGAAGCTTTTTTGCTTTTGATGGCAAAAATATTTCCAATTATAAATATCCATATAGCAACAATAGAGATTATGATAAAAAATAACGAGGAGGAGAATTTTAAGCCATCAGGCCATAGCATTGGCAAGAGAGTCTGAAAGCTCAGCAAATAGGCTAGAAGAAGAAGATAGAACGCTGCCCAGAATTTGTAAACATTTGCGAACTTATGCTCTAAAGATTGATGAAGTTGATTTAATCCATAGAAGCCTGCACCAACAGCAAGATATATCATGACAAATATTCCAAAGATTGGTTCATTATCATATTTGACAATTAATGCTATATACTGCAAGCTGACCCAAATTAAAAATTGCGCAAGAGAGATTAATAAACTAGAAGAGGAGCTAAAAATATAGGCTGTTATAAAAATTCCTGCCCACGAAAGCAATAACAAATTTGCATTAACTTGTAAGGAAGTAGAAAGATGATAGATTTGGGCTATAAGAAAGATGCTTAAAGTGTAAAGCAAAGCTCCCAGAATCAAGAGAGATTCTCCTATTTTTTTATAGTCTCTTATTCTTAATATTGTTCCAGAGATATATGCCAGAGCAGTAGAAGAAATAAGTATTGCAACTTTTAAGAGCGATGGCATTTCTGACCAGTTTATTGCTATAAGCCAAGCAACACCAATAGCTACCAAAATTGAACCAATTGTTGCTACAATAGAGCCAAAAGAAGCGCTCCCTCCTTTTCTTTTATTTAACATAATAAAACTTAGTTTTCTTAATTTAAAAAGATATCTTTGGACAAAAAATAAATTAATTATCTTAAATATCTTGAAAAATGTGAAAAATAATCACAAAAGTTTGTGAGGAGCTGTGCAGTTATCAGCTCTTTGTAAAGAAGAGATATTTGTTTTATTATTTACTTACTTCCTATTAAATATCGCACTACTAATTGTGAAAATATTGAAAAGAAATTGGCATTTCTCTATAAAATAAAATCTACGTTTTAAGTAACTATATTCTAGAGTAAAGTAAAATTTATAAAGCAAAGATTTGCTTAATTTAATTACCGAAAATTAGGAGCAAATCAAGTTAAGATGAACCTAAAACCAATTGGCGAAAGAGTAATTTTAAAACCAATAAAAGCAGAAGAGAAAACAAAGTCTGGAATTTATTTGCCAAAATCTGAGGACAAGAAGCAGGGAATAGTAGAGGCAGTTGGGACTTTTAAATACGGAAAACCGATGCCATTAAATAAAGGAGATAAAATTCTATATGGGGGTTACAGCTCTGAAGAATTTGAGATAAATGGAGAAAAATTTTTGATAATAGACTATAAGGATGTTTTAGCTAAATTGGAGGAAATTTAAAAATGGCAAAGCAAATAATTTTCGAAGAGAGCGCAAGGCAGGCATTGCTGAGAGGCATAGACAAAGTTGCAAATACTGTCAAAGTTACTCTTGGTCCAAGGGGAAGAACTGTTATTCTTGATAAAATTGGCTCGCCGACAATAACAAATGATGGAGTCACAATAGCGAAGGAAATAGAATTAAAAGACAAGTTTGAGAACATTGGAGCAAAATTAATTAAGGAAGTTGCTTCTCAGACTCAAGATAAAGCAGGAGACGGAACAACAACAGCTGCTCTATTGACACAGATTATGATTAGCGAAGGCTTAAAGAACATTGCTGCTGGAAGCAATTCAATAGAAATAAAAAAAGGAATTGAAATAGCTACAGAAAAAGTTGTTTCTTATTTGAAAGAAAAATCTGTGCGAGTAAACGACAAAGAGCAAATAGCTCAAGTTGCAACTATTTCCGCAAATAACGACGAAAAAATAGGCAAGTTAGTAGCTGATGCGATGGAGAAAGTTGGAAGCAATGGTGTAATAACAGTAGAAGAAGCAAAAAGCATAGAAACATATTTGGAATTAGTTGAAGGCATGCAATTTGACAAAGGTTATTTGTCTCCTTACATGGCGACTGACCAAGAAAAAATGGAAACTTCTTTTGAAGATCCTTATATTTTAATTACCGACAGAACGGTTTCTTCGGTAAAAGAATTGATTCCTGCTTTAGAAGCTGTTTCAAATGAGTCAAAACCCTTATTGCTTCTTGCCGAAGATGTCGAGGGAGAAGCCTTGACGACTTTGGTTATAAACCTCTTGAGAGGAGCAATAAAAGTATGCGCTGTAAAATCTCCTGGCTTTGGAGATGAAAAGCAAGATATTCTTGAGGATATTGCTATTTTGACAGGCGGAAAATTTATTTCAAAGGCAAAAGATGATAAATTAGAAGATGTCACATTGGAGAATTTAGGCTCTGCATCAAAAATCAGAGTAACAAAAGACGAAACATTAATCATTGAAGGAAAAGGAGAGAAGCGAGAAATAGAAAAAAGAATCAAATCAATCCAAAATAAAATTGAAAACGAAGATTCAGAATATGCGAAAGAAGATTTGAGAAAAAGACTTGCTAAATTGTCAGGGGGAGTTGCAGTTATTAATGTAGGAGCAGCCACAGAAATTGAGCTAAAGGAGAAAAAAATGAGAATAGACGATGCTTTGCATGCCACAAAAGCAGCAGTTGAAGAAGGGGTTATCGCTGGAGGTGGTTTAACTTTGTTCCATGCCAGAAAAGAACTTGATTATTTGAATTTGCCAAAAGAGCAGATGATTGGAGTTCAAAAAATAAAAAAAGCTTTAGAAGCACCGATAAAACAAATAGCAATGAATTCTGGCAGAGAAGGCTCTGAAATTATAGCAATGTTAGCTGACAAAGATGAAAGAATAGGTTTCAATGCACAAACAGACAGACTTGGAAATTTATTTGAAGAAGGCGTCATTGATCCAACAAAAGTTGTGAGAAATGCCTTGCAGACATCTTCAAGCATAGCAGCATTAGTCTTAACCACTGAGTCTCTTGTTGCAGATCTTGAAGAAGAAAAAGATAAATCAGACAATCCTGCTATAATGATTTAGAGTGATTAGCGGAAGTACTGACTAAATCTTTAATTAATGCCAAACAATTTATGCAGTATAAAATGACTTTTTGGGTCGTGTTAGCTCATTATTTCTTACTTCAGAGTATTTGATTGGTGTAGGAATGTTTCAATCGTATGCGGATAAACGAAGTTTTTCTAGAACGAAGTGGAAGAAAAATTTGGGTGAGGCACGAGCCGAGTGCCGAACCTTTTATCCCGTGTTAGGCGAGGTGAGGGCGTTAGCCCGAAAGCGCAGCGTCCCGACGAGCAAAGCGAGGAGAGTTTGGCGAGGGAGCTATAAGGTTAATGAGCGGGTTTTTCTTTTTCAAGCAAATATTCAAAATAATCTTTTCCCCATCCTAAAATTAATCCTGTTGGTTTCACAAGTTTTTGCGCTTTCTCTTTGAACGTTCTATAATCCTCGAGAAATCTTCGGTCAATTTCCGCCCAGATATCGCCTATCACACAATCATATCTCCTATTTTCCGGTAACTCATAAAAATCACCTATAATGACTTTTCCATGTATGTCTTCGAATTCTTTCATTTTATCTATTACTTCTTGATATTTTTCAACTGTTGTAACTGACTTTACTTTTGGATTTTCTAATAAATGTTTAATTACAATTCCAAGACCATACCCCGCAACCAAAACATTTCCGAAAGCTTGATTAGCAATATCTCTTTGAAGTTCTTGTTCTTGTGGAAGATCCCACATCCACAAATAATCATCTAAAAACAAAAACTTGTGATTTTTTACTTGAACAATTTCGATTTTTACCATAGTAATGTAATCTTATTGAATATTTATTAAGAATATTTATTAATCTTTCGAAAAGCCCCCCTCCTTTATGCGCCCGAGCCAAATTACGTCCTAACACCAAATTTAGATACTTATTATCCAATTTCAAGAAAAACTAAGAACTTTTTGTTTGCTATTTCACTTTTGAATTTTCATGATTAGAAGTTATTGAAATGAAAAAGAAAATTTGTGCTTTTTATTAATCAAACCCTAAAGCTTTAAAAACCTAATTTTATATCACTTTTTACTTTGGTATTTTTGAAACCAAATTAACAATAAAATGCCAGCAGACAAAACAACAGAAGAAAAAGTAATGGAGCTAATGTCTAAACAAGACAAAATAAGAAACATAGCCATAGCCGCGCATATAGACCATGGAAAAACAACTTTTTCTGATAATTTGCTTGCTGGAGCCGGAATGATATCCGAGGACTTAGCAGGAAAACAATTAGCTTTAGACTTTCACGAAGATGAGCAAACAAGAGGAATTACAATTGATGCCGCTAATGTGAGTATGATACACAACGTTAATGATGAAGATTATTTGATTAATTTGATAGACACGCCAGGCCATGTTGATTTTGGAGGAGATGTTACAAGAGCAATGAGAGCAGTAGATGGATGTATTGTTTTAGTTTGCGCTAGTGAAGGTGTAATGCCCCAGACAGAAACTGTTTTGAGACAAGCTTTAAGAGAAAGAGTGAAACCAATTTTGTTTATTAACAAGGTTGATCGCTTGATTAGAGAAATAAAATTGACTCCTGAACAAATACAAGAGCGCTTTATAAAAATAATTGACAAAGTTAATGAGTTAATAAGACAAATTGCAGAAGAAGAATACGGAAAGAAATGGCAAGTTAGCGTCAAGAATAGCAGTGTTGGATTCGGTTCAGCATTTCACAAATGGGCTTTAAGCTTAGACTTTATGCAAAGCCATGGCATTTTATTTAGAGAGGTGATAGAAGCTTATACGTCAGGCGAAGATTCGTACAAAAAATTAGTAAAGAGAGCTCCATTGCACAAAGTTATTTTAGATATGGTAATTAAGCATCATCCTAACCCAAGAGAAGCGCAAAAGTACAGAATTCCAAAAATATGGCATGGCGATTTAGACAGCAAAATAGGAAGAGATTTGCTTAATTGCAAGCCAGATGGCGATCCGACTTTCATTTGTACCAAAGTTGTCGTTGATAGAAGTGCAGGAGAGATTGCAGCAGGAAGATTATTTTCTGGGGAATTAAGACAAGGAGATTCAGTTTATATGAACCTCGCGAAGAGAAAAATAAGCATACAGCAAGTGTTGATTTATAAAGGAGCAAAAAGGATGCAAATAGACAAAGTAATCGCAGGAAACATTATTGGCATAATTGGTCTGAAGGGAGTTTATGCAGGCGAGACAGTTTCTAAAGAACCAATAGAGCCTTTTGAATCTATAAAACATATTTTTGAGCCCGTTGTAACAAAAAGCATTGAGGCTACTAAACCAGGAGATTTGCCGAGGCTGATTGAAGTCTTGCGAGAGGTTGCAAAAGAAGATCCTAGCATAGAGATTGAAATTAACGAAGAGACTGGAGAAAACTTAATGTCTGGAATGGGCGAGCTGCATTTAGAAGTTAAAGAAAACAGAATCAAAACAGAAAAAGGACTAGAGATAAGAACAGGACAGCCCATAGTTGTTTATAGGGAGAGCGTCACTAAGCCAAGTCATACTGTTGAGGTTAGAACTCCTAATGGACACAACATTTTCTTTTTCAGCATTGAGCCTTTAGAAGAGGAAGTTTATCAGGCGATTGAATCCGGCGAGTTACCGCAAGAAAGGTTGAAGAAAAGAGCAGAACAAGCATGGAATAAATTGGCAGAGCTAGGAGTTAGCAATGAAGAAGCGAGACAATACAAAGAGATTTACAGAGGAAATGTTTTTCTTGACAAAACAAGAGGAATTGTTTTGTTAGGTGAAATCA
The DNA here is from genome assembly GCA_964438545.1 of Candidatus Woesearchaeota archaeon. Taxonomy (GTDB): domain Archaea; phylum Nanobdellota; class Nanobdellia; order Pacearchaeales; family GW2011-AR1; genus UBA73. Next base: position 23,931 of record CAYTKV010000004.1, read on the forward strand.
TAGATTCAATTCTTGATGGTTGGAAATTGGTTGTTAATGCTGGGCCTCTTTCTAGGGAGCCTTTAATGAAAACTAAAGTTATTTTGCATGAAGCAAAAATTCATGTAGACCATATGCATCGTGGGCCAGCACAAATTTATCCTGCAGTGAGAAAAGGTGTTCACGAGGCGATGAAGCAAGCAAGAGCGTGTTTGCTTGAGCCGGTGCAGACTCATAGAATTGAAGCCCCGATAGAATTTTTAGGCACGCTAACTCAATTAGTTGGAAGCAAGAGAGGCGAGCTTTTAGAGGTTAACCAAGAATCTGAAATAGCCATTATAAAAGCAAAAATTCCTGTTGGCGAAATGATAGGATGGAGCAATGATTTAAGATCAGCCACAGAAGGCAGAGGATTTTCAAGTTTAATGGATCAGGCATTTCAACGTTTGCCTACCGAATTGCAACTTAATGTTATTAAAAAAATCAGAGAGAGAAAAGGCTTGAGCGAAAATCAGTAGGTTTAAATTATTCTTTTTTTAAATATTAAAAAATTCTTTTTGCTTGACTACACAACTACCAAATGATTTTTCATAATTTGTTATGTGCCACAAAATAATAAAATATCAAAATATCTTCGTAATTAAGATATCTATAAAAAGAGGTCATAAAAAATCTAAGATCTAATAATGATGCTTTATAAAATCCAAATTATTTATATTCGACAATAATTTAATACCATTTAATATAAAGAATTGTGAGAAAAAACAATTATGTACTAAGAATTAGTATACAGTGTACTTAACTAGGAATAAAATTTTTTTTCTATAACTGCTGTTAGGACAATTTTGTCCTCAGAATATTCTTTGATTATTCTTAGACTATTGGATGCTCCTGTATCAATAGACAAAGAATTAAAACATAAATTTTTAAAACTCTTTTTCTTTTAAAGAAAAAGCTCCTGTCGTCCAGTGGCCAAAGATACCGCCCTCTCGAGCGCCGAGGTTTACATCGAAGAGATAATGACCTCAGTCTCTCTTGTGAGACAGGCTATTTCATCGTATGTGCTTTAGAATTTTCTTTTAAGGCACGGAGAACGGCGGAGACCCGGGTTCAATTCCCGGCAGGAGCAGTTTGCTCATCGTAGCGAGGAGCACCGCAACAGAGTGAGGATGCCCACAACAAGAATGAGTCAAACTTAACACATAAAATGTGCTATGCCTAGGACAGGCTTTTACAATAAAAAAGTTCGATGCTTATAGCTAAAGTCATTAATTTTTTACCACGAAGACTTTAGCTATATTCGCGGAACATAAAAGCTATGGTAAAATATTTATGTTCTGCGTTATATTTTGGAACATCACTGAAAAAAGCATTTTTAGGCCCACGATTAGGTCATTAAGAGCTTATTGTTTCTTCTGAGCTCATTAGGAAGATTTATAAACTATAACAGTTATAATAATTATAATAATTATAAAATGGAAAACACAACGATAGCTGTTTCAAATGAGATAAAGGAGAAGATTAAAGAGTTAGGAAATAAGGGGGAAACCTATTCTGAAGTTATAGCTAGGCTATTGGAAAGTGCGAAGAAAAGACAATTGCAGGATTTGCTCATGGATGAGAAAAATGCTATTTCTATAGATGAAGCGATTTCTAATTCAAAAAAGAGATGGCGAAAGTAATCATTACGAAGAAACTTGAAGAGGAGGTAAACAAGCTTTTTAAGAAAGAATCTATTAAAATTTTTAAATCGATGAAAAACCTTGAAGAAAATCCTTATAAGGGCAAGGCCGTTGGACAAGTCGGAGGAATCGTTATAAAAGAATCAAAATACGGGGCATATAGATTTTATTTTGTTACCGATGGATTTAAAATAAAAATGCTTAAAAAAGATGAGCTAAAAGATTTATTGATCAAGTTTATAAGGATGTCTGATAAAAAAAACCAACAGAAAGTTATTGATGAAATTAAAAATATCTTAAGAAATTTGGGGGAAGGAAGTTTCTAGAAATTATCGATCATAGACGCATTGTAAAAATATGCTATTACGCCACCACAGCCTAAGCTCGACAGGAGCATTTTGTGATATACTGTTTAGGCAATAAAACAAATTTAAATAGGTAATATTTTATTAATTGTTTTAGCAGAATCAAAGATTTATTTTTTCTTTTCCTCTTTCTTTTCAACTTTTTTAATCTCAGCTTTTTTCTCTTCCTTCGGAGCTTCTGCGGGCTTGGCTCCAGCGACAGCTTCTTCTGCTTTCTTGGCTTCTTCTGCAGCTTTGGCAGCTTCAGCAGCTTTCTTAAGCTCTTCTTGCTTGGCTTTTATCTTATTGAAGTATTCTTCGAGCTGTTTCTTTTTTTCATTTGAGGGATCTGTTTTTTCTTCTTTTATTTCTTCGTCGTAAAGACCTTCGTCTATTTTTCTTTCAATTTCTTTTGCTTTTTCATTGTCTATTAGAACGCCCATCGAAACACAAGCTCCCACAATTAGTTTTATAGCAGCTTTCAAATCTTTTGCCAGCAAAGAATTTTGTTTGCTTTTTGCTATTTTTATTATAGTTTCAAAAGCAGGATTTCCTACCAGTGTTTTTCCTGCTTCTCCAGAACCCTTTTCAATTCCAAGTTCTTTTTTGATTAATTCTGCGACAGGAGGAGAAAAAACTTCTATTTTGTAATTTTTTGTGCTGGCATTAGCATCTATTTCAACGGGAACTTTCATTCCTTTGAAGCCAATTGTTGCTTTATTGACATCTTCTATTACTTTTCCTATGTTTATCCCAATCGGGCCTAGTTGCTGCGCGGTTACTGGTCCGGGTTTCATGTCGCCTCCGTCAACTATCAATTTGACTTTCATCTTTTTCCTCCTCTTGTTTTTCTCTTCTTATGACTTTGACACTATCCAGCTTTACTGTTACAGGAATTGGAACAGAAGCTCCTAATAATGATACTACTACTTCACCTTTCTGTTTGTCTATTCTTGTTACTTTTGCTTGCTCTCCCTTGAATGTTTTTCCGATAATTTCAACTATGTCTCCAATCTCAATGTTCATTTCTTCTACTTTTGGCTCCAGCATGTTTTTTATCTCACCGTAAGGAACTGTCCTTCCTATAAGCCCTTTCACATATGTCAGATTGAATACTGCCTCTTCTGCAGATTCTCTGTCGATTGCTTCAAGAATAATGTAACCCTTCAGACCGTGTGGTAAAACAAAAAAAAAAACATTAATTGATTTTTTATTGATTCTTTCGCTGATTAAGTCAATAGTTTTTTCTTCTTTGTTTGTTGTTACTTTTATTATGAAAATCATTTTTCCTATGCTTCGCTACCTCTTGATTAACAAGAAGCAGATATTAAAGTTAAAATTTCTTGATTTTTAAAGTTTTCTTTTCGGTGTATTAGCTTAGCTTTTTGAAGCTACGACGATATCTTTCAATTACAACTTTAAAAATTG
>CAYTKV010000005.1:0-6434 GCA_964438545.1 Candidatus Woesearchaeota archaeon
TCCCGCCAACAGAACCATAATTTGTTATAGTAAAAGTCCCGCCCTTTAAATCCATAATATCTATTTTTCTTGTCCTTGCCTCTTCAGCTAGTTCTTGAATTTCTTTTGCCAATTGAATTATATTTTTGTTGTCAGCAATCTTAATTACAGGCACCATTAAACCAACATCTGTTTCAGTTGCTATGCCAATATTATAATATTTTTTAATCACGATTTCTTCGCCTTCTAAAGTGGAATTCAAAATAGGATTTTCTTTTAATGCGGCAATTGTTGCTTTAATAATAAATGGCAAGAAAGTTAGCTTAATTCCTTTCTTTTCGGCATCTTCCTTCTCTTTTTCTCTTATTAGCCATAATTTTGTGACATTAATATCTTCCATAGCTGTAACCTGAGGAGCTTCTTTTACAGATTGAATCATATGCTCTGCAATTGTTTTTCTAATTCCTTTTAATGGAATTCTTTCAATGTAACCATAATCATCATACTTTTTCTTTATTGTGACAGTTTGTTGTGGCATAGACTGTTTCTCGCCTGCTATTTTCTTAATATCTTTTTCTAATATTCTGCCTCCTTCTCCTGACCCTTTTATTCTTGTTAAATCAACTCCAAATTCAGATGCTAATTTCCTTACAGCAGGAGAAGCAAGAACTTTTTGTGTTTGTTGTATTCCTTTCATAACATTAGCATGAGGCTTTTCTTCAACTTCTTCAGGAGCTTCTTCTAATTGGCCAACAACTGCCAAGCCTTTTTTTTGAACTTTAATTTCTTTTTTTTCTTCTTTCTTAATTTCTTTTTTAGAAATTTTTTCTCCCTTTTCACCAATCATCACCAATGTTGAGCCAACTTTTACTTTTTCGCCTTCCTTATAATAAATTTTTAAAATTACTCCACTTTTTGGCGATGGAATATCAACAATAGCCTTATCTGTTTCAATTTGAACTATTGTTTGGTCTTCTTTTACATTGTCGCCCTCTTTAACAAGCCATTTTACAATTTCGCCTTCTGTTATGCCTTCTCCAACATCAGGAAACTTAAATTCAAATGACATTTTTTAATCTATAAATTTTTATATTTTTAATTACGTTATTACAACTTAAAAAGATTGTTATTTGGGATACTTTGTCTTAACAGAATCGAAAAAGAAAGATTTAATAATCGCCAAGGCTATAGGTATATATGTCCATAATAGGATTGGTTGATAATCAACAAAGAGGTTTAGATAGAGGAGAGAATTATATAGTAGCAGAGAATTCTCACGCTAGAAAAATAATTCCATGGACTCTTAAGAGATTTACTGGACAGAAGATGATTTTAACTACAAGTTTCAGAATGGAAGGATGCGCTTTAATTGATATGTATTCCAAGGCTTTGTATGAGAGTGATGATGATAGAGCATTGGATGTTGTTTATCTAGACACAATGTTTTTCTTTCCTGAAACATATGAATTAAGAGATAGGATGATTGAGAGATATCCCAATATGAATTTTGTTAATCGCGGAACCAACTTGACACCAGAACAACAAGCTAAAAAATATGGAAAGAATCTGTGGGAACATAATCCAGACTTGTGTTGCAAATTACGCAAAGTTGACCCCATGATTGAAGTCATGAAAGATGTAGAGGTTTGGATAACAGGATTAAGAAAAAGTCAATCTCCTTTGAGAGAGAGCATGAGAAAAGTTGAGTGGGATTGGAGATATCAAGCACTAAAAATCAATCCTTTAGCAGATTGGTCAAGAGAAAATGTTTGGGAGTATGTTAAAGCTCATGGCGTTCCATACAACAGATTGCACGAACAAGGCTATCCTTCTATAGGTTGCGTTCATTGCACAATTTCTGTTCCAGGAACAACGCCGAGCGATTATACGAGAGCAGGCAGATGGGCGGGAACTAAAAAGCAGGCAGGAGATTGCGGCCTGCATGGTGGGCCAGGAATTTAATATTAATTAATTCCTCATATAGGACTAACGCCAGATTAACAAGGTTTTTAACTTAAATTTTCTTTGAAAATATATGAAAAAGTTAGTTATAAGTTTCGGAGGTTCTTTGATTGTACCAGAAAAAATGAAAGTTCTTGTTGTAGACTACAATCCAGAAGTGATTGAGAGCTTGTCTAAAGAAGGTTTTGATTGTGTTTATGGCGACGCTTCAGATATAGAATTATTAATTAAATAACGCATAAAATTCATGAGGTCTTTTACAGCAATTATTAGGAAAGGAGAAAAACAATTTGTTGCTTTATGTCCAGAACTTGATGTTGTTAGTCAGAGACATACAGTTGAAGAATCATTAAAAAATCTAAAAGAGGCAGTAGAATTGTATATAGAAGAAATGGGCATACCAGAAGAAATTTCTTCAGGCGACACAATTGTAGTAAATTTCAAGGTTAAACATAATGCCAAAACTGCCCAGATTATCGGGTAAAGAAGTTATAAAAGCTCTTTCTAAAACAGGTTTTGAAGTTGTTAGACAAAGAGAGAATTCTACTGATAATTAAAGCAATGTACAATAAGTTCCGACAAACTTGAAACTAAGCGCTATTAAATCTCTTTTTCTAAAAGAAAAAGTCGAGAATTGCGAAGCAATTCGGAGAAGTCAGCCGAGGATAGAACTAATTGACCATCCATATTTTTTAAAGACTTCTGCAATATATGTGTAAAAAGTAAGTCGTCTCTTCAACTTTTCAGGAGGTTCGGTAATTCTAAAATGTCTTTGTGGTATATCTAACTCAATAAAGTAGTTTTCTGGAAGTATTTTCTCAGTAGTATTGTTTGGATGTATATGTGTAGGGAAATCGTAAAGGATAAGTTTAATTCTTTCAGGGGTTAAACATATCTGTCCAGTTTCTGCATGTTTTCTAAAAACATCATCTATGGAACCACACAATTTTAAGCTAACTTTTCCAGAGTCGCATACGTCTACCTCTTCCGAAGAGAACTCAAGATAGTTGCAACGTGCGATATGATAGCCTTTTTCTCGTAATTCGTCCCAAATTTCAGTTAAGCCGGTCATTAAAAATAAAATAGTCAGACAAGTTTAAAAATATTGTGAAATCCGTCCGAGGCTGATTGAATTTAACAACTATTTAGAGCATTATCCTTAGATAGCATTTTTCACAACTCTCTCAACAGCATTAATTATTTTTTCTTTATTCACTAGATAAAAATCTTCATATTTTGGCAATGGAACAATAATATCATACCCAGTAACTCTTTCAATTGGAGCCTGCAAGCTAAAAAAAGCCTTTTCATTTATTCTTGCAATAATTTCAGAAGCAAAGCCAAGAGTTTTTTGTGCTTCATGAACAATTACTACTTTTCCTGTTTTTTTAACTGAATTTATTATAGTTTCTGTGTCTAAAGGAGACAATGTTCGTAAGTCAATAAGTTCAACATCGATATTTGTTAAGTTCTCCACTGCTTCTTTAGAAATTTTTAGAGAAGCGCCGTAAGTAATTAGTGTAACATCGTTTCCTTCCTTTACAATTTTTGCTTTTCCTAATGGAATTGTATATTCTTCTTCCGGAACTTCCTCTTTTATCGCTCTGTAAATTCTTTTTGGTTCAAAAAATATTACAGGATCAGGGTCTCTAATAGAGGAAATTAACAGGCCTTTAGCGTCATATGGCGATGAAGGAAAAACAACCTTTAATCCTGGAGTGTGAATAAAATAAGTTTCAGGGCTATCAGAGTGATGCTCTAATGCTTTTATTCCGCCACCGATAGGACATCTTATCACCATTGAGCAAGAATATTTACCTCTTGAGCGATTTCTGATTCTTGAGACATGATTAATTAATTGATTTAAAGCTGGAAAGAAAAATCCTTCAAATTGTATTTCTGCAATTGGCTTTAATCCAGCAATTGCCATCCCTGCAGAAACGCCAACAATTCCTGATTCAGAGACCGGAGTATCTACAACTCTTTCATTTCCATATAATTTTGCCAAGCCTTCTGTGACTCTAAAAACCCCGCCATCCTCCCCAACATCTTCGCCTAAGATAATTACGTTTTTATTTTTCTTCATCTCTTGCCTCAAGGCAAGATTAATTGCTTCAATAATGTTAAGTTTTGCCATTTCCTCTTTTTTTGATATCTATAACTTCATTATTTTAATTATATAAATTATTCGTTTGTTTTGAATTTGTTTTAAATATTTCACTTTATCCTAACTTTAAAAAGGGGTTTCCATTACAAAGAATGAATATTGTTTTTGAAATGAATGAAAATCAACTTGAGAACATAAAGAAAATTTATAGAGAATTAAAAATATGAATATTAAAGAAAGATACTTGTTGGTTTCTCTTAGGTATTTTAATGGTGAAGGATTTTTGTTCGCGCATTGACATATTTTTTTCTATTTATTTGTTGATGGAGTTTGTAAAGTTTTGTGGGAGGAAAGGAAGAATTAAAAAAGGTTATTAACTGTGATTTTTAGATGATTGAAAGAAAATTACTTGATCTCTCAGAAAAAGAAAATAGAATTTATCAAGAAATTGCAAGAGCATTGGAGCCATATAGAAATAAAAAACCTTTCTCAATAGAATTTGTAGTTGAAGGAACTTTACAAAGTCCAATAATCTCAATCCGTTATCCAGGAAAGAAGTTAGTCAAACTGAAACCAAAAAGAAAAAATGCCGCAGAATATGGAAATTTATTTGATTTTGTTGTTGTAGTCTATAGAAATGGAAAAGAAGAAATATCAGAATTTACTTTTGAAAAAATATTAGAGGATTTTAATAAAAACAAAAAATATAGTAGGAGGTTTTGGAAAGCTGTCGAAAAAGTCTATTATAAAAACAAGGTTTCGAAGTGGATTCCACATCTGGAAGGAATTAGTCCAAAGTTATTTCTTATCACATTAAAATGGCTTTGGGTTCAAGAAGATTTTAATTACAAATTAACTCATGATGATTTAAAATCAACAATAAAATATAAACTATTATCCAAAAGAGGAAAACCGATATCTAAGGGAGCTGGCCGAGCTAAATTTTTTGCGGCTTTGATACTCTTAAAATATGGCTTTTCTCTTCAACAAGTCAAAAAGATTATTCCTCTTTATGCTTAATAAGGTAGTCGTTTAGAGGGCAAGTTTCTGCTAATCTTATCTTTCCTATTCTTACATATTCTTTATCGATTTCTATGCTTATTGATTTTCTACCTAACTTTTTCGCAGCCACCGCAGTTGAAAAACTTCCAGCGAAGGGATCAAGAACAATTTCTTTTTGCTTAGCAGAAGCTTTAATAAATATTTCAAGGAGTGGAACAGGAATTTGGCATGGATGAGGGGTTTTATCTTTGCTTACATTCTTCACTAAATTAAACTGGAAAACATCATAGGGAGTTTTACCCTTGCTTCCGTTTTTTATCCTATCCAATATTCTTTTATCTGTTGGGTTTCTGTATGGTTCCGCGATGTCCTCTTTGTTAAATACTTTCGGATTTTTACCTTTTATATAAAATAGAATTGAATGTTGGCTTCTTGTAAAATTAGTCGGAGACATTCCTGTATTTACAGGATAGTGCCATGTCATCCAACGCTTAAAAGTTAATCTTTCATCAAGGAAAGGCATAAGATAAGCATTGTTTTCTGGATAGTTGAATAGGTATAAGGCACCACCTTCTTTCAAAACCCTTATGCATTCTGCTAACCAGCTTTCACACCATTTAAGATATTCTTCCTTACTCTTATTGTCCGCATAAGAATTGTATTTTTTTCCTATATTGAAAGGCGGATCAGTTATTATTAAATCTACAGAGTTATCTGGAATTTTTGGCAATTCCTTTAAACAGTCGCCATGGATTATTTTATGTTCTTTTTCCATATATTTATTCTGTTTTATCATCTTTATATTTGTTTAGCTATTCTTTTTAGGTCTCTAAAGTTTATAAATCTTTCGGTCTCTAAAAATTTAAATATTCACTTGTATATAAAAAATTATGAAAATACTCAAAGAAAAATCTAGAACATATAAAGAAAAATCTTATTATAAATATAAAGTTAACATTCCAGAAAAAATAATAAAACAAGCAGGATTCAAGGAAGGAGAAGAACTCCAAGCAGAATCAAAAAAAGGAGAGATTAGATTAACGAAAAGATAAAGCCCCAAATTTAAAATTTATTTTTCGTAATACCCCGTTGGCTTGCCACGAGGATAAAAGCTTAAAGCTACAATTCCCTGATTTTTATGATATCGAGAAAAGGAAAAGAGCCAAAGTTGCCCCTGATGCTCTTAGAAGAAACTTGTGTGATTTACTAAGCGAGATTAAACTCTTAAACAAAAAAGCTTAATAATCTTTTTAACTCTTTGTTATTATGGACTCAATAAAAAATGTAAGATGCCTTATATCAAAAACCCATGATCCTTGGTTTAATTTAGCAACAGAAGATTGGATGTTTAACGACTTAGATGCAGAATCTCACATTTTATTTT
>CAYTKV010000005.1:6456-25438 GCA_964438545.1 Candidatus Woesearchaeota archaeon
AAATCTTGTGAGGAGACATAGTGGAGGGGGAACAGTTTTTCAAGATCTTGGAAACATGAATTTTACTTTCTTGTCATCAAAAGAAAATTATGATAAAAAACGCAATTTTCAAATAATTATTAATGCTTTAAAAAATCTTGGAATTAATGCAGAAGTTTCAGGAAGAAATGATATTCTAGTAGACGGAAGAAAAATCTCTGGAAGCGCATTTAAGGAGAAGCCAGACAGAGCATTTCATCACGGCACATTAATGATGCATGTTAATCTGAACGAATTAGAAAGATATCTGACGCCGTCTAAGAAAAAATTGCTTTCAAAAGGAACAACATCGGTTAGGTCAAGAGTGGCCAATCTAAGAGATTTTAATTCTAATGTTTCTTACAATAATTTAAGCGGAGCAATCATAGAAGAATTTTTTGAAAAATACAAAGGAGAAAAAAAAGTTGAAATTTTAGACGAAAAATTATTAAAAAATATTCCAGAGCTTATGAAGTATTATGAATTTTTGAAAAGTCATGAATGGAGATTTGGAGAAACTCCTCAATTTACTCATAGATTAGAAGAAAGATTTGTTTGGGGAGGAGTTGATGTTCACTTAAACATAAAAGGAGAAAAAATAGAAAATGCAAAGATTTTCTCAGATGCTCTAGATGTAGAAATGATCGATGAATTAGAAAAAACTTTGAAAGAAACTATTTACAATAAAGATTTGATTAAAAAAAATATAGATGATTTAAAGAAAAAGTTAACTCACGCAAAAGACAATTTAGATGAATTCTCTAATTGGATAATTAATCAGATTTGAATTTAAGCTTACTTCGATACTGTCAAGATAATTCTGAAAAACGAATACTGTCAACAGAATTATCCATAAATAAGATAATAAAATGGCATCTCATTATAAGCAATTAAATTCCTTAAAAATATATAGCTAAAGTCATCTATATAATTATAGAGAATCGTTGGAAACTTTAGTCTAACATTTCATCGCTTCTGTTTATGTTTCATTGAGATAACAATCCCGCTTACTTCGTAGCTATAGCATAACCAACAATATCACTAACATTCTGATTATGAATGGCGATTCCGCCAGCGAAATAAGTTCCTGTATTAATTTGTAAATTATAAACTTGTACAATGCCTTTTACATATTCAATTCTCTTGACTCTCTCTGTATTTCCACTACTCGTTAACAAACTATCACCAATTTTCAATTCGCTAGGGAATTTCCATTCACCATTGACTAAAATCGGATTAGTAGATGTAATTCCCAAATTGTCGTTAATTTCATAATACTCTGGCATTATATGACTTAGCGATGCAATTACTTCTCCATTGACAAATTCTCTTTTATTTAAATCGTAACTTAAAACAAACTCGCCAATTTTCATATTCTCAATATTTTTAGTCAATCCATTAGCCATAATTATTTGTGTTCCAGGCAAGAAACTTCCACCTCCTCCTTCTCCTTCTATTCCACAACTCGATGAGCAACCATCTCCTGAAACAGTATTGCCGTCATCGCATCCTTCATAACCATTTAATATTCCATCTCCACAATATTCCATTGGCTCGCAAACTCCAAATCCAGAACAATCTGCGTTGCATCTTCTTATTCCATCATAATTATAAAAAGGAACTGTACAGAAATGTACTTGGCCTAGTTCGCAAATTTCATTAATTTCTAAAACATTGTTTCCACAAACAGGCCCGCATGAAGCAACTTCTCCTGCAACTGCGCTTGTTACTGCTATTTCTGCATAACCGCTGTCTGTGATAGAAGGCACAGTGTCAACATTGGTTATTTTCAATCCTTGTACTTCAACTGCTCTGCCTTCCCAAATAGCTGGAGATAAAATGCCATTAACACTAACAACAATAATTTCGTCTAAAGAAATTCCTGTCAATTGAATTCTCTTTCCGTTTACTGTGATGTTTTGGTTTAGTGAGAGAGTATAGGTACAGGGTTCTTTTTGGCATACTACCGAACAACCATCTCCGTCTAAATTGTTATTATCATCGCATTCTTCTCTTGGCTCAATAAACCCATTACCACACAAAGGCTGCCTATCGCTAATATAAACATTCGCAAATATATCATTAATTGAAACAACCTCGACATAAAAATCGCTGTAATCGTCCCAGTATGATTGATTAACGCGCAAGACAACATCCAGGAAATCTTGTATTCTTTCTTCATCTGTTGATGAAACATGTGGAGACATATCTAGAATCTGGCTGTCGCTTGTTGGCAAGGTTTTATTAATGTGGATTAATATCCCTTCAATATTGCCTAAGAGAGAATCAAAACCAACATTTCTACGATATTCTAAATAATAATTATCTTCAACTAATCCTGTTATGTTTTTTCTAGGATATTTGATTGCTATAGGATATGTATCTTGATACTCTTCTACGTTCGCTATTTGGAAAGTATTTGGAAGCATTCCTTGAACATCTAAAATATTAATAGAAGTTAACCATCCAACTTTTTCCTTATGTATGGCATTGAAATGGGGGTTACCGTGTATATTTGATCTTGTTAGGTTAAACATCCCCATAACGTCAAATTCATCGTAATATTCATATGATTGGCAAGTTCTAGAAATAATTTCACTTCCACACTCCCAACCATTTGCATGCTCCACATCAAAGTTATGTCCTGATTCATGCCGCATGACAAGGCGCGAGCGAGGTTCGGAAAAATTATCATTACTAAGACGTTGTTGCATAGCATCTAGTCTTACCCCAGAGATAAATCTTCCCGTATCAGCTCTTCCATCTCTGCCAAAACAGTTAGAATAATTAGGATAAAGAAGTATAAGCCTTTCAAAATTGCGAAAATCAACGTCATTAGCAGCAGCTAGAGCTGCAAAATCGTAAAATTGTGAACGCCCGCAAATAGAAAAAAAGGAGGATATGTTATACCATCCTTTAACTTCGCCTGTGATGTTCACTTTACCATAAGAAAGCTCTTTATAGTAGATTGTAAGAGACTCAGGATTGCTTTCATCAAAAATTTCAAACCTCGCTTCCTCAACTGTAAACGGTTTATTATCGGGCTCTTCAAGGGCATTAACAAGTAAAACAATTGTTTTTATTTCTCTTGGCAAGACAGCAGCAATAGCTCCTTTGTCTTTCTCTATAATTGCTGCACTATCGACAATTATTGAATCTCCTTCAAGAGTTCCAGAGATACTAATAAAATCTCCGGATTCTAAGCCTAGCGTCAATGGCAAATTTTCTTCTAGAAATACAAGATCATAACTTTTATTATCTTCGTCTACTGTCAATGAATATAATTTTTCAGAATATCCTATATCAAAATCTTCTATAAACGTTGTTCCTAGATAGCCTGTTTTTTGTATTATGTTTGCAGGCGAAAGCAAAGGAATAATCTTGCTAGAAAGTAAAATAGCCGCTCCTAATAGCATAAGAAGGATTATAAAAATTAGCAAGATTATTTTTTTATTCGTTAAAAACAGAAATTTCTTTTTATATCGCTTTTTCTTTTCCTCTTTTTGCGTTCTCATGAAATAGATAGTTATAAATTACTATACTGAATAATATATAAACTTTTTTGTCTTTTGATGTTGCCTATATAATGGAGAATTTAATTTTCTAAGAATTTTGGTTTACTGTGAGATACTTTTTCTTATAGAAGAGCGATTTGGGACATCCAATAGCCTCGCTGCATGCATCGGTATTCCGAGTATAACAATCATTAAATTTCTTCGTTATTAAAAATCAAAAGATATCACAAATTAATTATTTACAAACGAGCCATATCTCGAAAAGTTGAGAAGGCCTTTTCTTTTCAATAGTTGCATGACTCCCCATGAGCAGAAAGTTCTCTCTAATCATTTTATTTATTTTTTATCTTTCATCTCTTCTTTAAACTCTTTTTGTTGCTCTTTCAGTTCATCAGTAAGAGAAGCATAAACATAATTAAAAATTTCTTCTGGCTTTGCCAAAGGCAAAGCTTCATAATCTTTTACAGCCTTATTAATGGTTTTTTCTGCTTTGCTTTTTGTTGATTTAAAGTAACTTTCGTTAGCAATTTTTCTCTTGATCATATATCTTTCTAGTCTTAATATAGGATCTTTCTTTTCCCACTCTTTAACTTCTTTTTCATTTCTGTATTTAGAGGCATCATCAGAAGTTGTATGATCCCCTAAACGATAAGTAAAACATTCTATGAAAGTTGGACCTTTTCCAGCTCTGGCTTTTTCTATTGCCTCTTTTGTAACTTTATAAACAGCAAAAACATCATTTCCGTCAACTTGAATTCCTTCAAATCCATAAGCAATTGCCTTTTGTGCCAGCGTTTTTGCTGCTGTCTGCTCTTTCACAGGAACAGATATAGCATACTGATTATTTTGGCAGATAAAAACAACAGGTGCTTTTTGTACTCCAGCAAAATTCATTGCTTCATGAAATTCGCCTTCTGAGGTTGCGCCGTCTCCAAAATAAGTTATTGCGATTGATTTTTTCTTTTGGTATTTGAAAGCAATTGCTGCTCCGACAGCATGCGACAAATGACTTCCAACTGGAATTGCTGCAGGCAAAATATTTACATCAAGATTCATTCCTCTTTCATCTCCGCCCCAATATTGATATAATTTTACAGGTTCAACACCCAAAATTAAAAACAACCCATGCTCGCGAAATGCAGGAACAGCCAAGTCATTTTTTTCCAATAAAATTGCAGAGCCTATCTGGCAAGCCTCCTGTCCTTTCACAGAAGCATAGGTTCCTAATCTGCCTTGCCTTTGTAAATTTACAGCTTTACTATCAAATTCTCTAGCTAATATCATCACTTCATACATTTTTTTAATTTCAGCAGAAGAAAGTTTTGGCATTAGCTTTTCATCACAATTGCCATTTTCATCTAAAACTTGTAGATATATGATTTCAAATTTATTAATTACTTTTTCCATTGCTCTCTTTTTTGTCTTATGAAAATAAATCCAAAAGAATATATAAATCTGATTATTCTTAATAATATAACAAAAATAAATTTAAAAGCTATCTTAATCTGGCAGGTAATTCAAATTTATTTGTTTTAAAAAACGGTATTTTTTTTATTATTCTTTTTTCTTCTAATCTTCTAACAAGTTTAGACATTTTTGACTTTGAAAAGCCAGTCATTTCACAGATTTTCTTTTGGGTAATATTCTTATTTTCTCTAATGATTTTAATGATTTTATTTTCTTCATCATTTAATGTTCCTAAAATAAATTCTTTTGCTTTTTTTCTTTGAATGAATATCACAACACCAACTATTAGCAGGATTATAACAAGACTGGACAAAGAAAAAACAGTCCATAATGATTCTGTTTTGCTTGTATGCCCTCTTTTATAAATGGCAATAAAAGCTTCATTGTTGTTATTAGTTTCCCATAGAATATTTATCAGCTTGCCATTGGTTTCTATTTTAGATGGTTTTGGCGAGACAGATGGCTCTATATCTGCTAAAACAAAACCCTCAGGAAGTATTAAATTTAGCGTGGTTTTTTTTGGAGCCGATGGCAATTCCAAGTTATAAGAAAAAATAAAATCTTTACCTGATTGAACAATTAGGTTTTTTGCATCAAATTCTATAAAAATGATATTTTCTTCGTTGGCTTTTATATCTTCATTTAGCACTATGCCTTTGTCTGTTAAAGAAAAATTTAGTTCTTTAGTGTCGTATACTTTAATATTTTGTATTTCATAATCAGTGGCGAACAATAAATTATTAGTATCTTGATTTAGTATAAACCTAATTTTTATTTTTTGATGGACTAGCCCTGAAGGTATTAAAGTGATTTCTAAATCATATGATTCAATTTCTTGTGCTGAGGCTATTGGTAATAGCAGTAATAAAAAAATTATTATTATTTTCATGCTCTTATCTTAAATATAAACAATTAAAAAAGTTTCTACTTTTTGCCTTTGATAATTGAGCTCTTTCCGCGTGAGTTCCCTTGATTATTTTCCAGATTTGACCTATCACCTTTTTTATTCTCATCCGCCTTTAAATCTTGTCCAGATTTCTTTTGCTGTTTTCCAATAATTATCGGCTGGTTTTTTAATTCTGTTTTTTCTTCTTTTATATTTAGAATCTTTTTCTGTTTGCTTGAAAGTTTTTGATTCTCAATCAGTTCTTTCTTGTTTTCTATCAAATCTATAATAGTATTTATGTTTTCCTCATCCAAAATTTGATTCTGTATTAGGAGGTTGATTATTTCATGCGAAGGATTTTTTTCTAGAATATTTCTTATATTATCGCCTGAAAGCGTTTGTCTTTTTATTAAATTATACAATATTTTTTCATCGCTCTTTTTTATTAAAGAATCAAGAGATTTTTCTCCTAGCTCCCTTTTAATTAATTTTCTAATTGTTTTTTCCGATATTTGGTTTCTTTCGATTAGAGTTGATAGCTGGCTATCTGTCAAATTTATATTTTCAATAAAATCCTCTAGATTATTGTTTCTTGCAAATCCTATTTTGCCTAGCAGTTTATTCAAAATTCCAGGCGACAAAAATTGTGTTTCTACTATAGCATCTACATTTTCTTGTGTTAATTTTCCTGTTTTGACTAGTCTATTAATTACTCCAGGATTTAACTTATTATTGCGTATGATATTTGTCAATTCGCTTGCAGAGATTTCTCCGTTACCAAATTGTTTTGGCAGCTTTTGAAAGCCTAATGAAAACCTTGTCTCATTGTTCCTTGTAAAGTTGTTAACAGATTCATTAGTTCTATTGCTTACTCTAGACAATGTTAGGTTTACTAAAAAGAATAACCCTGCCTCTTTAGTCTTATTTTCAGTTTCTCCTTTCACAGATAAAAAATGAATACCTTCTGAAACATTGCTCAAAGAGTTAGTGAAGTTAGAGCAGTTCGAACATCCAACAATAAAATTATTAGTATCTAATTTATATGATATATTTCCTGTCATATTCATTTCTACTTAAATACCTCAAGATTTGTTGGTTTTATGATTGTTAATTCTAAATCAATATCTTGCGCCGAGGCTATCCCCATTACTATTTCTATTAATAACAAGCATGTTATTAATGCTTTTTTCATGCTTATTGATAAATTAATTTATATTTAATATATTGCTAGAAACCAAGTGGAAACCTTTATTTTTGATAGAGAACAGAATCGCGGTAATATTAATGCTTTATTAATTTTAGTTGATACTAATCACTTCCCCAAAGCAAGCTTCTTCAATTCATCATAAGGCACAGCCCCGCAAATTCCTTTTTTTGCTTTTTCGTTGTAAAAAAACGGAACTCCTGTGCATCTTATCATATTATTGCTTTTATCATAAACTGCCTTATTTTTTGAATCATGCCAAACCTCAAGCTTCTCCACTTTAACTTTTTCTTCTTTTTCTAGTTTCTCAACTAAAGGAAACATTTCATGACAATGAATGCATTCTTTTCCGTAAAACATTAACAATTTCGCCATTTTCGTTCTTTTTTATTATCCAAGATATATAAAAGCTTCGCTAATGCGATATCGCAACTTTGCAAGAGATAGTAAAATACTTTATGTTAAATTTAAATCGCTTGTTATAATTATTTAATATTTTCCAAAAATTATCATTGGGGATTATGACATTGAACTAAAGTAAATTGAACTCATCCAAAAGTTTTTAAATAAACTTTGTTTGCCTCTTAAATGGAAAAGAAAAAAACAAAAAGCGACGTTATTCAAATTCCTATAGGCAAATATTTCTCTCAGATAAGAGAGAATCCTTGGATTATTTCTACTGTAGTGCTTGGATTAATAGTGCTTTTAATGTTTGCATTTGGAGGCGGTAAAAGCAGCAATGTAAAAACTGTGAGCGGCGAAAAAGCAACTGAAAATGCTCTTGCATTTTTAAACTCAAATCCTAGTCTACAAGGAACAGTTGGACTAGTCTCGGTAGAAAAACAGGGCCAATTTTATGCAGCTATTCTAAGTTATCAAGGCCAACAAGTACCTGTCTACATAACTCTAGATGGAAATTATCTTTTAACAGGAGCACCAATCTCTTTAAATGAAGATTTTGATTTTAGTGATGCTGATAATGTTGACACGAACCCAAATGATTTTATTGAAGTTGGCGAAGATGATGACCCCGTTTTAGGCAGTCCTGATGCTCCTATAACAATTATCGAGTTTAGCGATTATCAATGTCCGTTCTGCAGAAAATTCTGGACAGAGACGCTCCCCTCAATAAAAAAAGATTACATTGACACAGGGAAAGTCAAGTTTGTTTATAGAGATTTTCCATTAGATATTCACCCAATGGCTGTTCCAGCCGCGATTGCTGCTGAATGCGTAAGAGAACAAGGAAGGGATTCTGCTTATTGGAAAATGCATGACAAAATATTCGAAGAACAAAATATTCTTGACAGCAACAATAAAGAAGGCCCTGTGAGAAGCACAGTAAGTTTTACAGAAGGCAATCTGAAACAATGGGCTAAAGACTTAGGATATGATATTGATTCTTGTCTAGATAGTGAGAAATTTAAAAGCGAGGTAGAAAAGGATTTGGCAGAGGGTAGCAACGCAGGCATCACAGGAACACCAGGATTTTTCATTAATGGCATAAAAATTGAAGGAGCTTTGCCTTACTCTGAATTTAAACAAGTTATTGACGCTGAACTTGCGAAAGTTGAGTAAGGGTAAACTTCTAATGCGACATCTTTAAAAAAGTATGAATAATAAAAAAGTAAAGATGACACATTAAAAAATTGGCTTGCATAGCAGAAAACTTTATTAACAAAGAATTTCTATTTCTTTCATGCCACATTCACTTCCGGACTTGCCATATCCTTATGATGCTCTAGAGCCTTACATAGACTCTAAAACAATGGAAATTCATCATGGTAAGCATCATGCAGGCTATGTAAAAAATTTAAATTTGGCTCTCGAGAAGCATCCTGAATTAGAAGAAAAATCAGCGGAAGAATTAGTCTCTAACTCAGAAGCAATTCCTGCTGATATAAGAACAGCCGTGAGAAACCATGGCGGAGGCCATGTAAATCACTCATTGTTTTGGCAAATCTTGTCTCCTGAAAAACAAGAGTGCCATGGAAAAATATTAGAAGAGATTAATAAAACATTTGGAAATTTTGGCAATTTTAAAACAAAATTTACAGAAGCTGCGATGTCAAGATTTGGTAGCGGTTGGGCGTGGCTTGTTGTCAATCAAAAAGGCAAATTAGAAATTATAAGCACAGCGAATCAGGATTCTCCGCTGAGTGAAGGAAAAGTTCCTATTCTAGGTTTAGATGTTTGGGAACATGCCTATTATTTGAAATATCAAAACAGAAGAAACGAATATGTTGAGGCTTTTTGGAGCATGATCAATTGGAACAAAGTAAATGCATTTTATGAAGAGATATTAGGTTAAGTGAATTTAATATTATCAGTTTTTAAAAAATTAATGCAAAAACAATAAACTAAACTTTTCGTGATGATACAAAGCTAGATAACAATAAGTATAATGCCGTTAGTTGCGTTCTTGAAGCTTCTTTAAGAAATTCAGATTTCGGAACGAACAATTGAGACGCCCATTGATTTACGAAGAGGACGCCGATTGCAACTATAATTGCTGAATTCACCTCTTCAAGAAATCAATCTCCTCATCACTAAATTTCAATTTCCTTTGGACGCTTTTTTCCATTAATATTGGCTTTAAAATTTCAAAATCTCTCATGATGCGCCTAGTCGAGCAATGAACAAATTTAGCATATCTCTTGGCAATTGTTTTTTTCATTACCATTTTTTGGTTGTTTAGCCAGATTTTAAGAATTCTCTTAGGTTTTTCATATCTTGTAAATCCCCCTAATGGTGTATCTTTTGCATATGAAACGCCCGCGCTTTGAAATACATTTTGATAAACTAAAAATCTCCATGATTGATTTTTGTAAATTCTGCCTCGGAATATATCTGCGTTTGCCAAGGCGTAATAAGCCCTCGCTAAAACCTTGTCTTTGTATTCTCTTGGAATATTTTCCTCAATCCACAAGAAAATTTGGTCAAGAGAGAGGCTTGATTTTTCAAATAGGTCTAAGAAATCTTTTCTTTCTTTGAATAGTCTACTCAGAATATTAAAAATATTTTCTTCAATATCCCTTTTGTCCTTTTCATCAACATCAAGATCCTCTGCCAATGAATAAGATTCAAGATCATTTATTGCTGCTCTCAAATCTCCTTGGGCTTTTGTTGCTAATTTCCTAAAAAAAAGCAAATCCTTGTCAAGTTCTTCAAATTTTGCCACAGACGCCAGATAAGAAATAATTCCTGCTATTGAAATAGGTTTGAACTCGACTAATTTTGATTTTGCTCTAACGGGCGCAAGTTTTGACTGCCAAACATCGTTGCAAGTCATTATTACTGGAAATCTTGTTGAATTTATTAATTTCACTAATTCTGGAATTCCGCCAATATCTGTTCCTGTAACGCCGTCAACTTCGTCCATTAAAATTATTTTTCCTTTTTTGAACAAAGCTTTTTGTTCTGTTGCTGGTTTTAATTTCTCTTCCAAACTTTGCCTATTTCTCAAGTCAGAAGCGTTCAGTTCCAAGATCTCCAAATCACTCTCGTTTGCCGCGGCCAAGACCATAGAGGTTTTTCCTGTTCCTGCTGGACCATACAGAATCAGGGCTTTTTTGTTTGGAAAGTACTCCAAAAAATTCTTTACCTCTTCTACGGACTTCTTCTGCTCAATAAAATCACCATATTTTTTAGGCCTATATTTTTCTGCTAAAGACATTTTATTTTTTAGAAAGTATGATATTTATAGTTTGTTATCACACTAAATAACTTTGCAATGCATATACTCAAGAAACAATTAGCAAAAGTTGGAGCTATTATCGTTGGTAGTGAACAACCTCATAGCAAGCTGGGGCATCAACAAAATTAATTAGCTTAACTGATCATCTTTTCTTCCTTGATTCTTTATGTATAGCAACAGACTCAAAAAATTGAACAGTTTGTCTGTTGCTACATTCGGGGAACCTAAATAGCATTGTTCAATTATTTAGGTTCTCCGTTATAGTCTCTTATTATATCTCCATTAATTTCTTCTCCAACTGCCACAAGATAAGTTCTGACCTCTAAACGCTGGGTTCTACAAACTTGTGAACAACCCCGCGGCAAGCTGCGGTGGTATTACGAAGAATAAAAATATCAATAATTTCTACTAGATAAATTTTACATGCATAGTGAAAAACTAAAGTCGTCTGCTATAAACCCCAAAAGATGAATTAAATTTACTATTTTTTATTTTTAATTATGTCTCTCCTTGCCCGGCCAACAAAAACGAAGCAAGCAATGCTTGCAACTGAACAAATTCGTCACTGCCCTCAATCATTCTAAACTCAGCTTCGCCGGTTTTTTCCGTTAGTTTAACTTTTATCCTAGGTTCTATTTCGAGATTCCAAATTTCTTTTTGTATTGCTTTTATTATATCGGTTCCTGAAACGCTTTCCTTGAGCATTACGTCTAATAGCTTATCTCTTGCTTTTACAAATTCCCCTGCCAAAGCATAATCCAAAACAACTTTAACTTCTGTTGGCTTGGCGCTTGATGTTATTATGGCTATCATATCCTTAGTTATGTCTGGCGAAATAGAGGAAGTTGCCTGCAACAAATTGATTGCTCTTCTGCAATCTCCCTCGCACGTTTCATACAACAGTTCAAATGCATCATCAGTTATTTTCAGATTTTCTCTCTCCGCAATTTTAGAGATTATCTTCGTAATGTCTTTTTTCTCTAGGAGCTTAAATCTGAATACGACACATCTTGATTGTATGGGCTCTATAATTCTTGAAGAATAATTGCATGACAGAACAAATCTGCAGGTGTTAGAATAATTTTCCATTGTTCTCCTTAGTGCTTGCTGTGCCTCTTTTGTCAGTGCATCTGCTTCATCGAGAAAAATAACTTTAAAAGGGATATTCTCCATCGCTTTTGTTCTCGCGAAATCTTTAACTTTTTGTCTTACTACATCTATTCCGCGTTCATCGCTCGCGTTCAATTCAAGATAATTCTCTTTCCATTTGTCTTGAAAAAGTTCTTTGACGACGATTAAAGCTAAGCTTGATTTTCCTGTTCCTGCTGGGCCAGCAAATAGAAAATGCGGAATATTTAGTGATTGGACTAATGACTTAACCCTTTTTATTATTTCCTGCTGCCCAACCATTTCCTCGAACATTGTTGGGCGATACTTTTCAGTCCATATATTTGTGTCATTCATAGAATCTGAATGGAGATAGTTTTTTTAAAGATTTGTATACAAACTTTATTATACAACAGAGCTCAAAGGCAACATTATTTTATATAGATCTCAATCTATGTAATTTTCGTTTTTTCTTCTCTTTTCTCAAACGCTTTTTCTGCCATTTCCATCTCATTTGTCTCTTCTTTTTCCAGCGTCTTGAACTTCTTTTCATTTTTGTTCCCTAGTCTATTAAAACAGTTATATTTTAATATTAATCTTGCCTATTTTTAAAATTAACCTTTTGCTTAGGACAGAGTTGCAACGCAATTTATCAAATTTGGATGACCCAATTGATGAAAATAACAGAGTGCATGTAACTATTCACACATTAAAAATTGTCTTCTTTTTGGAAAAAAGAATCAAAAAGCATAAAAACCTAGTTAGCTATTATTGAGAATAAAAAAGAGGCTAAAAATGGCATGGAAAAATTGGCCGGTTTGGGTGAAGGGAGGAATTATTGCTAGCTTATTAGGTTTAATTTACTCATTATTGTCTACAATCTTTATATTTCAAGTTCCAGAAGTAGTAAGCAAGCATTTATACGTTTTTGGAATATTAATATGTGGATTAAAAGATGGAGATGGGATTTTACCTGCTACCTTATGTAAAGGATCTTTAGGACTAGTTTTGGTAATAATAAGTGCGTTGATTTTACTTTTCATCATCGGCTCACTCATCGGCCTAATAATAGGCAAAATAAAATCAACAAAAAAGGGTGAAAGATGATATTGTGGATTCTTATCACTGGAATTGCAGCCTTGCTTTACATTATCTTGGCTTTTCTTTATCTAAAAAAACAAGAAAAAGGAACTAAAAAAATGCAAGAAATTAGTTCTTTAATTAAAAAAGGTAGTAAAACATTTCTAAAAACAGAAAATAAAGTTTTAGCAATTGCTGTTTTAATAATTGCATTCTTTATGGCTTTTTTTGATTTTACACTGGCCTTATTTTTCCTAATTGGCTCTGTTCTTGCATCTGTCAGCGGCATTTTCGGAATGTATGTCGCCACAAACTCAAATGCAAAAGTAGCAGCCTCAAAAAATCTTCAAAATGGAATGAGAATAGCGTTTGCTTCTGGATTGATAGTCAGCGTGTTTGGAATGATAATTGGAATAATCGCAATATATTCTTTATACAAAATTTTCGATGACGCACAAATGCTTTACGGATTTGGATTTGGTGTTGGTTTAGTTGCGTTGTTCATGAGAGTTGGAGGAGGCATATATACTAAATCAGCTGACATTGCCGCCGACCTAGTTGGAAAAGTAGAAAAAAATCTTCCAGAAGATGACGAAAGAAATCCTGCTGTTATAGCTGATTTAGTCGGAGACAATGTTGGAGATGTTGCAGGCATGTCCGCTGACTTGTTTGAAAGCTATGTAGAAAGTATAATTGCCACAATGGTTATTGCACTAGCGCTTTTACAAGATGTTTTTGTTCCAATAAAAATCGCTTCAATAGGAATAATTGCTTCAATATGCTCAATAATAACAATGAAAGGAAAAAAAGTTTATAGCTCATTGATAAATGCACTTATTATTTCTTCATTAATTGTCGCAATTTTTTCATTTATATTTTTAAGAGAGTATATCTATATTATTATCCTTGGTCTAATAACAGGGCTCGTTGTTAGTTTAAGTGTTATTTATTATACCTCTTTCAGCAGAAAGCCAACAATAAATGTCTCTGAAGCTGCAACAAAAGGCGGCGCATTGGTAGTTTTGAGGGGATTATGCAATGGGATGATTTCAACATTTATTCCAGTTATTGCTGTATCAGCCGCCATGATTTTAAGTTCTTATTTGGGAGGAATCTTTGGAGTTTCTATAGCTGCTGTGAGCATGTTAAGCATACTTGGTGTTACATTGGCGTCAACTGTTTTTGGTTCTATATCTGATAATGCCGCGGGAATTGCTGAAATGGCTAGGATGAAAAAAAATAGAGAAATAGCCGATACATTAGACGCCGCAGGCAACACAACAGCCGCAGTGGGAAAAGGTTTTACTATTGGCTCTGCTGCATTAACAACGCTAACATTATTAGCAAGCTATGTTACCCTATTAAATATAACAACAATGGATATCCTCAAAGCAGAGAATCTCGCAGTTCTTTTTGTGGGAGCTGCCTTGCCTTTCATGTTTTCATCTGTTATTATTAATGCCGTATCATCAAGTGCTGAAAAGATTGTAGAAGAAGTCAGAGCACAGCTAAAAAATAAAAAAATAATGACAAGAAAAGTCAGGCCAAATTATGAAAAAGCAATAAGTCTGGCAACCTCTTCTTCAATAAAAAACATGTTGCTTCCTTCTATCTTGTCAGTAACAATGACTGTAACAATTGGTTTGTTATTTGGCGTTGAGTCTTTAGGCAGCTTTATAGTCGGTGTGACCTCAACATCACTTTTATTGTCTATATTCATGGCTAATGCGGGCAGCAGTTTAGACAATGCAAAAAAATATATAGAAAAAGGACATTTTGGCGGAAAAGGAAGTGATGCGCACAAAGCCGCTGT
Organism: Candidatus Woesearchaeota archaeon; assembly: GCA_964438545.1. Lineage (GTDB taxonomy): Archaea > Nanobdellota > Nanobdellia > Pacearchaeales > GW2011-AR1 > UBA73. The sequence continues at coordinate 21,244 of CAYTKV010000005.1, forward strand.
TATTGGCGACACAGTTGGCGATCCTCTTAAAGATACAGCCGGGCCTTCTCTGGACATATTAATTAAATTAGTTGCTATAACTTCTTTATTATTAGTCTTGCTGAAATTTTGATGTTATGTTGCTTCGATTGAGCTTGAAGAACATTAATCAAAAAAAAGAATCTCAAGATATTAATAAAAAATCTTCTGAAGAAAGAATAAAGGAAATTAAGACTTTGTTAAGTTAGGTATTTTTTAGATTCTTATAAACGAGTTAGATGATTGTTAGCAAAGCAACAAAACAGCCAATGACTAGATGTATAAACATGCTTAATTAAATTAATTGAATAACTCCCTTATTTTGTGTAGGCTAATGCTCAAAAAATTTCTTCTTTATGGTAAGGCCAAAAAAATTAAGAACAAAAATTCCTGCGGAAAAGCCGATAATCATTAGCCAGTCATTTAATGAAAGGAAAGTTGTTCCAAAAAGAACACTGATGGGGGTATAAATAACAACTAACTGCAACAAGACAGAAGTGAGCACTGCAGCAATTAAATACTTATTTGAAAATATTCCCAACTTGTATTCTGTTCTTATCATTTGTAATCTTACAATTTCCATGACAACTAATGCTGTTAAGGCGATTGTTCGAATTTTAGCACTAAACAAAGATTGCCCTAAATCAGAATATTTGTTCATCCCCCAGAAGTAAAGTCCTAAAACACCAACAGTTATCAAAACAGAAATATAAATTATATTTGCTAACATTGATTTGTTTAATATTTTCGATTTTCTTGCAGATTCTTTTTTCATTAAATCAGGCGGATTTGGGTCTATTGCAAGCGCAAGAGCAGGCAAACCATCGGTCACAAGATTCAGCCAAAGCAACATTACCGCAGTAACTGGCAAAGGCCAAGAAAGCAATATAGCAAACAAAATAACAAGTACTTCTGCTAGGTTACTCGACAACAAATAATTCACAAACTTTCTTATATTTTCTCTTATGCCTCTCCCCTCTTCCACTGCATTTACTATAGAAGAAAAGTTATCATCTTGCAAAACCATGTCGCTTGTTTCTTTAGTGACATCTGTCCCTGTAATCCCCATCGCTATTCCTATATCGGCTTTTTTTATTGCAGGAGAGTCATTAACGCCATCCCCAGTCATCGCAACTATCTCGCCTTTTTTCTGTAATAACTTTACTATTATCATCTTATGTTCTGGCTCGACTCTAGCGAAAATTGATGTTTTTTCCAAAGCTTTTTCTTGCATCTCTTCAGAAAGTTTTGAAAATTCTGAGCCATTCAAAGATTCTCCTTCTATCCCTATTTCTTTCGCGATGCACTCTGCTGTATGCAAATTATCTCCTGTTATCATTATGACTCTTATGCCTGCTTCTTTGCATTTCTTTATTGATTCTTTGACTTGTTTTCTTGGAGGATCGAGCATCCCCTGCAAGCCGACAAAAACAAGATTTTTTTCCAGTGGGCCTTTTTCATATTTTTTGTAAGCTAAACCCAACACTCTCAAGGCTTGTTTTGTAAAATAATCATTTTTTTGTAAAATTTTATTCTTTGCATCTGGTGTAAGAGCTTTAATCCTGCCGTTAATAAAAATCCTATTGCACTTTTCAAGAACAGCTTCTGGAGCTCCCTTTGTAAAAATATATTTTTTATTTGACTTTGGATCTTTATTTATTGTTGACATCATCTTTCTTGTGGAATCAAATGGCTCTTCGTAGAGCCTTGCCCAAGAATTTCTTAATTTTTCATAAGATACGCCTCCTTTTTCTGCGCTCAAAAGCAATGCGGCTTCAGTTGGGTCGCCTACAATTTCTATTTCTCCTTTATTTTTTTCTAGAGAGGCGTTGTTGCATAGAGCTCCTATCTTAAAAATAGTTAGGTCGTTTTCGTTAATTGCACTGTCTGATTTCAAAGAGCCTTTTAGCTGATATCCTTCCCCTATAACTTCTATTTCTTTGTTATTGGTATATGCTTTTCTTACAGTCATTTTATTCTCTGTTAGTGTTCCTGTTTTGTCAGCGCATATTACAGTTGTGTCGCCAAGAGTTTCAACAGAAGGCAGTTTTCTTATTAGTGCATTTTTCTTTAGCATTTTTCTTGTTCCAATCGCTAGCGTTATAGTAACTATTGCCGGCAAGCCTTCTGGCACAGCCGCAACAGCTAATGCAACAGACGTTATAAACCACGTTTTCGATTCTAAAATAAATTCAAAAAAATTACCAGCGAGAAGCAAAGGAAATAATCCTTGCCTTGTGATTCCTAATACAAAAATTATTACGGAAATTAATATTACCCCTAATCCAACTAATTTTCCAAAAGTTTCAAGTTTTTTTTGAAGTGGAGTAAGCTCTTTTTTAACTTCTGTTATTAAACCAGCGATTTTTCCAATCTCGCTGTTCATTCCTGTTGCTGTCACAACAGACTTTCCCTTTCCTCTTGTAACAATTGTTCCAGAGAAAATCATGTTTTTTCGCTCGGCTAAAATAACCTCTCCGCTCAAAGCATCTGCTTGTTTTGGAACAGGATTTGACTCACCTGTTAATGACGCTTCTGATGTTTGCAATGAATAACACTCTAGAAGCCTTGCATCTGCCGCAATTTTAGTCCCTTCTTCAACAATCAAAATGTCGCCTGGAACTAATTCTTTTGTTTCGGCAATAATTGTTTTTCCATTTCTTATTACCTTCGCTTTTATTGTAGATAATTTTTTTAGTGCTTCAATAGATTTTTCTGCTCTATATTCTTGAACAAAACCAAGAGTTGCATTAACAATCAATATAGCTAAAATCACTACTGTGTCTGTAAATTCTCTCGCAATTAATGCAATTAAAACAGCAAATAACAAAATATAAATTATGAAACTCCTGAATTGGCTAAAAAATAAAGCCAGTGGGTTTATTTTTTCTTTTTCTTTTAGTTCATTTTTGCCATATGCCCGCAGTCTACTTTTTACTTGATATTCATCTAGGCCTTTCTCTGGATCAGCTTTAAAATATGAAAGAACCTCTTTTATACCAAGATTATAAGGATTAGGTTTTTTCATTTTTTCTTTTTCCTTTTTTAATGCCCAAAATAAAGAAAGAAAGAATTATATATAAGATTATCTGATGCAAAACATTTTAGTGGACAAGAGTAATTTTAATTTATTTGCAGTTGTGAAATTTATTAAAGAGTTTTTATATTCACACTTGTAGGATTAATTAAAAATAGCAGAAAATAAATTAAACAGCATTAACAAAATGGGCAGTTTTCGTCACCGTGTTTTTCACATACTCTTGGCTTGGCAGCCGAACTCTTTTTCATTGGCTTCCTTTTTCTTAATTTTTTTTTCATCATTATAAACTCTTTTCGCTATCTTAAATTTAATTTTAAACGGTATATAAATATTTCGGTATAAAAGTTATAACTATAAAGGTAATACTTTAAGAAGTAACATTTATAAGTTAAAACTTATCATTAGTACTATGGCAGAAATAACTTTAAAGGTAAAAGGATATAAATGCGAACGATGTGGGCATGAATGGATACCAAGAAAAAAAGAAGAATATCCGACTATCTGCCCGATATGTAAGTCGCCTTATTGGGACAAACCTCGTAAAAATGGAACAAGAAATTCAAATGCAAAGTAAAAAATTGAATATTAACCATAAAAGAACTTGTAATTGTGGTAAGACACATATTAATTGTCTAACCCCGAAAGAATGGCTAAAAAATCAAATTGCTCTATGGGAATTCTTTTATGAAACAAGAGATGTAAGAGATAGAGACATACACCCTGCTGTTTTTCCGATAGCATTACCAAAAAAATGTATAGAACTATTTACACACAAAGGAGAGTTGGTATTAGACCCGTTTGCAGGCGTAGGCACAACATTAGTAGCGGCTAAAGATGTTGGTAGGAACGCCGTAGGGTTTGATTTGGGTAAGAAATATGTTGATTTTGCGCAAAAAAGATTATCCCAACAGAGCTTAACAGGAGAAACAAGCCATATAATGATTTGCGATGATGCATTAAATATCCCCGATTATTTAGAAGAAGAGACTATTTCTTTATGTATAACATCTCCTCCATATTCAAACATGCTTAATAGACCAAGATTAAATAAGAGCTTAAGAGGAGATAAAAGAGTGAATAGTCAATTTATGAAAGTGCAACAATATTCTAATAATCCGAGAGATTTAGGAACTATGG
>CAYTKV010000006.1:0-13530 GCA_964438545.1 Candidatus Woesearchaeota archaeon
CGTTGGCTTTAAACTATTTTTCATAAAGAATTCTCATACCATCTTTGAATAACCTATACTTTTAAGAAATTTAATTGCTTATAACAAGAGCCCATTTTATTGCCTTATTTTTTTATGAATTATCGACTATAGAAAGGCTTATATACACATACATACATATACGTGCATGGCAACCAAAACAATCTCTATAACAGAAGACGCATATGAAAGATTAAAAGAAAGAAAAAAAGGAAATGAAAGCTTTTCTGATGTGATCTATAAGATAACTTCTAAAAGATCTCTCTTTGAGATAGCTGGAATTCTCTCAAAAAATGAGTCCGGCAAGATGGAAAAAGAAATAAAAAAACTTAGAAATCCATCTGACGAGAAAGTAAAAGCCATATCTAAACTATTTGAAAAATGATACTGGAAACGACTTTTTTAATAGATTTTTTGAGGAACAAGCCCGAGGCCGTGGAAAAATTAAAATTTTTACGAAAGAAAAACATACCAATTTCAATAACAACCCCTTCCATAGTTGAAATTTGGACAGGCTTATATCACACTAAAAAAACAGAAACTGAAAAAAAGAAGATTCTTGAAGTTCTGGAATCTCAAATAATACATCAATTAGACAAAGATAGTGCTAAAAAAGCTGGCGAAATAAATGGAATTCTTGCTAGAAGTGGACAAAGTGTAGGGATTGTAGACAGTATGATAGCAGGTATAGCTTGCCTAAACAATGAACCAATTTTGACAAGGAATATAAAACATTTTGGTAAAATAAAAAATATTAAAGTAGAAAGTTATTAAAAAATTATCTAGGTTTATGAAAAACACCCTTGCATGATGTTTCTGTCCTAATAGAATTTTCCTCAAAATCAACGCCTTCGCGATTGACAAAACGCTCCGCATTTTTAAGAATCAGAATATAATCAGAACTTATGGTTCCATCCTCTCTCTGATTATATACTTCCTTAAGAGCCCCTTTCATATTAAGAAAACCCAAACCAGATTCTTGATAGTCATATGAAACAGAGACATCAGACAAGACGATTAAGCTATCTGCTGTTATTGTTGGCAGAGTATTATGGAGCGTTACTTGATGCTTACCTTCATTATAATTTCCCTCACCTTCTGATTCTGAGGGCAAACCAGAATCACCAATTATTAACTCTGCAGTCTTACTTTCTGAATCGCTAGCTACAGGAACATCTCTAATTTTTAGTGTGCTATTACAAATTTTTTCTCCTTTATATCTCCCAGCTTGTAATAAAATTTTAGGTTGTAATTGTGTTTTGTTTTCATCAGAGATTTTGTTTATTTCGCTTTCATTATAATTTAGTCTAGGTTGTAATGTATAATTAGATAAAGTACGCCCATGATTTGTATTACATCCTATTGAAGCTAACAAAGCCAAGCCTCCAATTAATGGCCCTTTAATTTTTTTCTCTAAGATTGTTCTCATTGTACAAAATTGTTCATAAATTAACTAATCATTTTTAGTTCAAATCAGTTTTTATATAAAAATATTATTATAGTGTAAAAGATGATTTAATTTTGAAACTTACTTCGTCTTCACAATAAGATTATGCACTCCAATGCCAGAAGCAAAATATGTTTCTGTGTTTTCAATCTGTAAATTAAAAACAATTGATTCTTTATTTACATATTCAATGCTGTTAATAATCACGTCTTTCTTTTCAGAATCCATTAATTTATCTCCCACTCTTAAACTTCCAGGATAAGTCCAAGAGTTTTCTGCCCAAATTGGATTGGTAGCAGTTATCTTTAAATCATTATTAATAACATAATACCCAGGCATTATATGGCTTAAAACAGCAGTTACTCTTGAATTTACTATTTTATCATTCACAAAATCAAAACTCTTAACATACTCTCCAATTCTAACATCTTCAATATTTTTAGTTAAATCATTAGCCATTAATATCTTTGTTCCAGGCAAGAAACTTCCTCCGCCTCCTCCGACAGGTGGGCTTTCTCTCTGGCATCTTCCTGAACATCCATCGCCGCTTCTTGTATTTCCGTCGTCGCAGGTTTCTCCAAGATTTCTGTTAACTACTCTATCTCCGCATCTTCCTATTAAACAACTTGATATATTTATTGTGCATGAATTACAACTTAAGTTTCCAGAGCTATAACTAGAATTATAATTATAACATGTTCCTGTATAGCCTGCAAAACTTGTGCCTTCGCATTGCTCTAAAACTTCTAAAACATTGTTCCCGCAAACAGGCCCGCATGATGCAACTTCTCCTGCAACTGCGCTAGCAACCAATATTCTTGCATGTCCAAGATATACAGCTTCAAGATTTGTTATTTCTAATCCTTCTAGAATTTCTGTTTGCATTGGATCTATGAAAGACTTAGAAAATTCATTAACATTAACAATTATTCTTCCATCAAAACCAACATATGTCAATTGAATTCTCTTTCCTGAAACAGTGATGTTTTGGTTTAAGGAGAGGGTGTAGGTGCATGCTGGTTCTACTATAATCAAAAAGATATTAGAGGGCTTAGAAAAAATCTTTTTTAGATTATTATCCAATCGATAAGCACGAACTCTGTAATAATAATTTTCTCCAAGATTTACAGCTAGATCAGTAAATGTTAAAGTGTCTTTAGGTAATGTTGTAATCATATTATAACTCCATGCTTCACCTGTATCTGAACGTTCAATAACAAAACCATCTTCTACTAAACTTCTATCACTCCATTGAAGTATAACACCATTATCACTATTATATGCTACCAGATTCGTAGGCCTATTTGGTTTGGGCAAGATATAAAAACCTGTATGTTGTATATCATGTCCTAACATTGGCCAATGATGATTCTCATCGTTATTAGCAAAGGGCATATCATAAACTGCAACAACACCACCATAGCTAGCATCAGTTATGGCAAAAGCTATATCTACCAAACCATCATTATCGAAATCTCCTACAACAGGCGCACCAACATCTCCTGCTTCACCATACAAGCTTTTTGGATAATTTCCAAGCATACTTAAACTCTCACTATTAAATGCTAATAGTCCTGGTGATTGTCCAAATCCCAGACGTGTAGCATCTCTAGTCGTACCCAAAATATCTAAAGCGCCAACATGGGCTACGCTACCGCCATCTGAACTTCCCAAAGATGACCCACCACAATCCGCTATAATAGCAGAACCAATGTTACTGTTTTCTATAGGTATAGGAAGAATATTCATTAAAGAACCATCAGCATGCCATATATATTTTCCTAAAACAATTTCTAATCCATTATCAGGATTAAAATCCAAATCGCTTACTGCAGCAGACAAACTATTTATTGCTTCTGGCTTTCCATTTTCCCATCCTGGTAATGGTGTTCCACCAGATTGTAATATATTTGATGCTATTATAATCTCTAAATTTCCATCTCCGTTAATATCGGCTATGGCTGGTTGTGATGTAGAGAAGCTGCTACCGCCACCATTAGTATCAGCATTTTGTATAGGTATAGGTAGAACAACTCCACCTTCCCAACCTTCAACAGGGGTTCCATCAATATTCCACGCATATGCTTTATCAAAGCTCTCGGCAATAATCTCCAAATTTCCATCCGAGTCAATATCTCCGACAGAAGCCGAGGCATAGATAGAATGATGATTAAGTTCCTGTGGCGATCGCGGTGGGAGCTGAAGATTTTTATTTTTATAGTCATACGCATAAGCTAATGCATTCTGTGGACTAATGCTCATAGCACCAAAAATAATTTCAAGTTTCCCGTCATTGTCAAGATCCGCTAGTGTTGGTGTCGTTCTAAATACGTAGTTTGTTGAAGCCATAAGAGGAGATCCTTCTACTAAGGAACCATCAACGTGATGAGCAAGAAGGCTGTAATCGTTTGCCCATATAATTTCTGGTTTCCCATCTCCATTTATATCGCCTATAGAAGGACCACTGTATGTGGCGCCGCCCATATCAACATGCCACAAAAGGGTACCATTAATGTCCCAAACATAAAGTTCACCATCATGTGTTACAATAAGGACTTCCTCTTTTCCATCATCATTTAAATCAGCTAACACAATAGAGTGGGTTATTGGTCCAACCCTTTTTGACCATCCATCTTTAAATGTTCTATCTAGAATAACTTGATTGATTAATTCAGAAGTCTCCCCGTTATTTAATTGAACTGCAAAATGTAGTTTATATCTCCCTCCATTAGGAAGTTGCGAAACATCCCAATCTGTAAGTCTACCTGTAGTTTCTACTGGTGTGGTAATATTTGTTGCAATAGGGTACCATAAATTTTCAGACCCTATTTTAGTATATTCTAAAGAATATGAAACAAAATTCTCACCATGGGTGCGCCCCTGTATTTCAATATTTGTTTCTTCAGTTCGATAATCTCTCCATAATGGATATGTTAAAGTATTATCATCGACAAACGCTGTAAAGGTTTCGGTATCAAAAAACTCTTTGCCATTAATCCACTCTCTAATACGAATGGTTATTCTTATTTCTCCCTCATTTCTAGGAGTCCAGTAAAATAGGCCGCCTGACCCATCTATACTGAATTCTGGTGGGGCCTCAATTACATCAAAATGAAGAGTTCCACATATTCTATTTGGTCTCGCCCTAAAGTCTACAGGAAAATCCTTATGTACTCTCATATAAGGTATTGGTAAAATTTCTATAGGGTCTGAACAATCTGTTCCAGAAACTCCTCCCACATCAACTTCCTCAAGCAAAACTTCTTCTTGAAAAATTGGAGAAAACAAAGGCGAGTAACTTATTTTTTCAATTAATTTAGGTGCAAAATTAACAACAAAAGCAATCTGCACAATTCCAATCAAAACAGCAAGGGCGATTATAACATACTTTACATTCTTGCTAACGTCTTTCCCTCTTTTCCGAGAGCCTCTTTTTTTGTGCATTTTTCTTTTTTTAGTTTGCTTATTCTTTCTTAGCTAAAGGCTTCTTTAATTCTCTTAAAAAACGAGAAGCCTTTAATATTTCAACGCCTATAATTTCTCCATTGCTGTTTAGCTCTATATTTATTCCTGGAGCTATCTCTTCAAAACTTTCTTCCCCGCCTTCTTTCAAATATATAAAAAGCGAATCTGATTCTTTATCATAGCTATATCTATTATTCATTTTTGCTCCACCCTCCGCTCATTACTCTACTCATGACTTTTTCATTGCTAATTGGATGAATTGTTATTATTTCTATTTTTCCATTCTTTTCGTCATATGCCATCATCATGTCCCTAACCTTATTATTATATTTAAGCTTTTTATGGCTATTTTTGTTTTTTCCAAATTATCAAAAAACCGCTCTTCTGGGTTTTCAAAAATAGTTTTTGGATAATCATAAGGAATTCTTCTAATTTTCAATCTAAATTTCAAGTGTGTCGTATAATTTATTTCAGCCATAGTTCATAGCAAGAACATAAAGTTTCATGCTTTAACCTCTTTTTTTGTGCATTTTTCTTTTTTTATTTTACGCTCCTCTTGTTTTTATCCTTCATTCTTGAATAGGAAATCTATTATGTTTATAATATTTATGTTTGTCTTCCCTATTTCTTTTCTTTTATTTTCTCCATTATAAATCAACCATCCTTCTTTTAAGCCGTATCTTTTTGTAAAATAGATAAGATTTCTCAGATCGTTTTTTGTAATGTCTTTTTTTGATTTAACTTCGATTGGGATTAATTTGCCATTTCTTCTGATAAAATCGATTTCCTTTTCTTTTTCTCTCCAGTAATTTTTATAGAACTTTGATACAACTGACTCAATAATTTTTCCCCTTTCTAATTCAGGGTATAATGAAAAACTCAAAGAGATATCATAAGGATAAACTTTTTTCATCTTTCTGGATTCTGACTTTATAGAGGGTCTGAAATTATTGTGGATTCTTATTATCTTTGCAAATTCGAGGTAAAAAATGTGATTCTGCATTGTTAGCTTATGAACCTGATAGTTTTTTGCCATATCTGTTAAATTTATGATCATGCCGGGGTTTGTTAAAAATAGCTCCACTAAAGAATTCAATAGATTTGTGTTCACGTCAAAGATTTCTGGAATGTCTGCCTTCACAACCTTATCAATTATTAACTCCCTTATATATTCATTAACTCTTTTTTCATCATCCCATTTCACTATTTCTGGAAAAGGCCTTCTTATATAAAAATCTAAAATCCTTTCTATTTCATTTCTATAAATCTTTAGATTATTAATCTCTTTTTCATAATAAAGTTCTGCAAATTCCTTTAATGACAATGGATTTATCTCTTTTAAGAAATATCTGCCTGCTAAGTTATGTATTGAATCTTTTCTAATCATCAGGCTTGCAGATCCCGACATAAAAAATTTGATATTCGGCAGGTTATCATACAAAAATTTTATTTTCTCGCTCCAGTTTTTTATTTTTTGGATTTCATCAAAAAAACATAGATTTTTTCTTTTTGCCAATCTATATTTGTTATTCTACTATATTCTTTCAAAATATCTAATGGCTCAATTGATTTTTCATCAAAGTTAAAATAAAGGATTTTTCTTGGATCTTCTTTTTTTAATAATCTCTCAATTATCTGAAAAAGCAATGTGGTTTTACCAGTTCTTCTCAAACCTGTTACAATCACTACTTGCCTATATTTTACTAACTTTTCTATCTCTCCAAAGCTTTCTCTATGGTAATTTTTGGCCTTTTCTTTTGAGATTGAAGCTTCTCTCCACCACTGATTGCTTAACCCCAATAATCTATCTATCATATTATATCTTAATAAGAACTAATATTTAAACTTTTCGTTCTTTTTTAGAACTAATCTTATAAGAAAGAAGCTCAATGACTTAAGCCTCTTTTTTTGTACATTGTATTCTTACTCTGTCCTATAATATTTATTGTTTATATAAGTTTTTATTGTTTGTAATAAACATTAGACTTTGGTCTGCATAAAGCCATCTGTCTTAAAACACATGAGATAATTGACTTAAAAAAGAAAATAGAAAAGCATGAGGAAATTTAGATTGCTAAGCAATTAATTTTGTGCTTTTTTAATTTTGGATAATAAGTAATCAAACAACGCAAATTTCAAAAGTTTTTAATTTCATTTTTCTTAGGCCAAAACAAACTTTCCATTTCTGACAACATAAACATCATAGTTTCCTGAAACATCTCCATCAGAATCAAATTCTATTCTTCCTGATGCTCCATCAAGTCTTATTTTGTATAGGGCATCTTTTATTTCTGTTCCTGTTGTTGAGCCATCTTTTATTGCTCTTGCCAAAGCTGTAAATGCATCGTATGCTTGTGCTGCAAAAGGCCCTGGCTCTTCTCCATACCTGGCTTCATGCCTCCTAGCAAATTGCGAGGTTCCAGAGCTTACTGATGTTATGATTAAACCTTCTGCAGAAGAAGTGCTGCCGACTTCAGGTCCTTTCAAGCCTTCAGAGCCGAATAATTTTGCATTTATCCCAAGCTCTTTAATTTGCCTTAAAGCAGCAACAGCAGAATCAGGCGAGTTACTAATAATATAAATTGCATCTGGATTCACATTTTTTATTTTTGTTAGTTGCGTTCTTAAATCCGTTGCTCCTCTTTCAAACGCCTCACTTGCAACCACTTCCCCTTTAAATTTATCTTCTAAAACATTATTAAAACCTAGTCCATATTCTTCATTGCTATATAAAATTGCTAATTTTCTATAACCTTGCTCGTAAACTAAATTTGCGCCAAAGTCGCCTTGTAAAGCATCGCTAGGGACTGTTCTAAATATATAGTCACCGACATCTGTTATTTTAGGACTTGTTGAACTTGAGGAAATTAAAACAACTTTGTTTGATTCCGCAATTGGCGCAGCAGCCAATGTCGCTCCAGAACAAACCTCTCCAACAATTGCCACGACTTTATCAACACTAATTAATTTGTTAATTGCGCTTACAGCTTCTTTTCCATCGCACTTTGAATCTTCATAAATGATCTTTACATTATCTAATCCAGAATCTTCCAATGCCATGTCGACTCCTTTCTTTATGCTTAATCCATAACTTGCAGCGTCGCCTGTCAAAGGCCCCATGAAACCGATCTTAATTGTTTCTGTTCCCTCTGAAACAACTTTCCCAGTGATGCCGGCATAACCATATATAAGCAATATAACTAAAATTCCGATTAACGAAAATAGCCACCATACTGCCTTTTCTCGCTGTGCCATATTATACAAAATGGTTTGAAATATTTAAAACTTTTCATGTTAAGAATTTACTACTGGATTAGATAAAAAATTAAGCTTCATTAATTTTTGGAATAAAAAGTGAATCCTCTAGTTTCGCATTTGTGCCAGAATAAAGTGGAAAAAATTGCGAATCTTCAGGAATAATCTCTTTAATTCTTTCTAATTTTTTATCTTCCATTAAAAATTTTTATATCAAAAGATTTAAAATAATTTGTGTTCTGAAAAATAATAAACGTTAATATCTAAGTCTAAGTCTATTGATTTCTTCTAGTCTTTTTTGCGAGCCGATAGAAGCGGAAAACATCTTCCAGAAGATTCTTGACAGCCATTCAGACCATTCTTTGTCATTTATTGTATAGAAAATAAAAGCTTTTTTTTCAAGTTCGTGTTCCTTTCCTGTCGGCTCTTTGATTTCTTTCATTCTAAGAATTTTGTTATCAGCAATTATCGCCCTAAGAGGCTGCTCCCTATTCCTAATCTCAATATTTTCTTTTCCATGTTTAAAGTTAAGAGAGAGCATTCTTTCCATATTTTCTTTTCCTTGGATGTCAACTCTGCATAATATCTTTATATTCACACCTTTTTTAATTAAATCACCAAAGACCTGTAATATATCTATTTTTCTATTTTTAAGGTTAATAAAGGATAAATTTCCAGAAAAGATAAGAATTTGTCTTTTTGCCTGCAAGAGAAAGTTCCTTAAGTCCTCCAATTTGGTATCCTCTTCCAATTTCTCATATTCAACGCTCGCTTTTTTATTCTTATCTTTTATATGCTGAAAGATATCAAAAGCAGAAAAATCTTCTTTTTGCTGTCCATTTATTATTTGTGCTTCAAGTTGCTCTTGAAATACCGAATTGCTAACTTTCTCTATGGACGCCCAGTAAACAATTTTTAATGCCCCCCTTGTTCCCTCTCTAAAAACTCTCGTGGCAATTGTTCCAAATTCTTTTTCTATTTCATTAATATATCTATCAGCGGTGCGCCAGTTTCTCTTTATTTTCTCCGCTATTTCTTGGACGCTCCTTGGCTTAACATACACAAAATCTTCAATTTCTTTAATAGTGGTTGAATTAAGCATGATTCTGATTGTATCTCTGATATTTAATTCTTTCTCAATATACAACACTATTGACAGAAACTTGTGAGAAAATTGTATTTAGATTACAACTCTATTTATCTTTATGAGAAAAATTGTTCTCACTGGGGGCCCGTGCACAGGAAAGAGTAGTTTAATAAAAGAGTTACAAGACTCTGGGTTTCATGTGCTTAAAGAAATTGCTAGAGAAATTTTAACAGAAAGAAAGAGTATTAATTATAACACTTTTGAATTAGAACAGGAAATAGCTAAAAGGCAAGTTATGAGAGAAAATCATTTTGATTCTACTTATCCTAGAAGCGAATTTTTGTTCTTGGATAGGGGGTTAGTTGATGTTGTTGCTTATTGTAGCATTCTTCTTGGAAGAGTGCCAGAAGATATAAGTTACTATGAATTCAGAAACAGATATGAGACGGTTTTCTTTTTAGATAGATTGCCTCTTGAGGAAGATGGTGTTCGGCTAGAAAGCAATGAAGAAGAGGCAGAAAGAATTCATTTGGAAATCTACAAAACATATCTTTCTCTAGGATATAAACCAATAAAAATCCCCATTGTGAATTCGGCAAAGGAGAGAATGAGTAAGGTTCTTGAAAATGTTCAGGAATTGAAAGGAGGTGAAAAGCAAAATGGGAGGATGCTATAGCCACTCTTACTATTCAAGCCCATGTTCTAGAGTCACAGCTCCAGAATGGCAAACACAACTTAGAAGAGCCATAAAAAACAAAAGCAGAGCAGAACTTGCAAAAGCATATAACTCTTTCTTTAATAATTCAAACAGCTCTGGCTTTATCTTAGAAGTAGCTAAAGAATTGGGCATTAAATCTGTCAACGATATACCAAAGGAATTTCCAGAGATAGAGTATGAGATAAAATTTGACATACAAACACAAGGAATAGGTTCAGAGCCAAAATTAGAAACATATTTAGACGCATTTGACTTTCCAGCTCCAGTAAATGCAAGATTTTTGAAAGATCCTGTTAATAATGTTGCCACGGGCTTAAATAGATTTTATGGAACAGATTCTGAAGAAAGACTTGTTGTCATAACAAAAGGCAATGGCACATATCTTAAAGAAAAAAGCGAATTTCTTCCTGTGGAAACAGATATCCCTTTGAAGCAAATAGTCTTGAAGAGAAAAGAAGACAGACGCGCCGCAACAATAGATGAAGTGACAGATAAAATAGTCGACGTGACATCTGAGGAAGGAGTAAAATACAGAGGAAAGGTGAGAAAAGAGAAGGGCGACGCCTTTATTTTAGACAGTTCTGATGGAAGGATTTATTCATTCACCATAACAAGATCTCACTTAATAAAACCAAAAGAAAAAAAAGAATCAGAAATTCAGAGACAGCTCGAAATAGAATATGCAGGATATCTTCCAATATCCAGTGGATTTAAAAAAGAGTCTGAAGAGCAAATTGTTTCAGGAATGATTGATTTAGCTAGATACACTTACGGATTGTATATGGTTGTCCCTGTTACTTCAGGCTGGAGGATAAGGCTTATTCCAACGTTAGAAAGAAAGTTTGATTTTGTAGCTGAAATAGAGAATAAATTTAAGAATAATCATAGAGAAATAGAAAGGCTAGCGCTTACGCAGCCAGTTCTTGCCAGCTTAGAAAAATCCAGTATAGAAAATTAAAATGAACTTGTTTTTTCTTTCTGGGCCACAAGGCGGAGGCAAAACAACCCTTGCTAATCTACTGGGTGGTCCAAATATTTTTGTCCCTAAACTAGAAACAAAGACAATGAGTTTGGATGTAAATCCAAGACAAAGGCTTGCTTTAAAAATTTGCCAAAGAAGCTTAGAGAATTTTGAATATCTGAAAATAGCCAGGGAAAATCCAGATAAAATTGTTGTAGGAAATAGATGTATATATGATCAATATGCCTTTAATGAAGTCTACCTAAAGAGGGGATGGATAGATAAAGAAACAAAAGAAAAATATGATGAATTGTCAGCAATGTTTTATCTGGATGTTTTGAGGAAACCATATGCTATTGTGCTTAATCCTGGTTTTGAATCCGTTAAAAGGCACCTAGAAGAAAGATGGAAAGTCAAAGGCAAAAAATGGCGCGAGGATGATTTAGAATATATACTGCTTGTGTGTGAAACTTACGAAGCGTTTAGGACGAATGAAAATATTTTTTACATTGACCATGAGATAAGTCTTAATTCCGATAGCGACATTAATGAAATACGTGAATGGCTTAGCAACTGCAGAAAGCCAGTTTATGTATAAAACAAAGATAATTTTATATACAAGTTCAATTTTTTCCATAAATGAAATCTCACACAGAATATCTAGTCATGCACACAAAAAACAAAAAAGAAATAGTTAATATTACAAGGGAGGTTGAAAAAACTGTTGAAAAATCTGGAGTAAAAGAAGGTCTATGTTTAGTTAATGCAATGCATATTACAGCTAGTGTTTTTATAAACGACGAAGAAACTGGATTGAAAAAAGATTTTTTAGAATGGTTGGAAAAATTAGCTCCTTTTTCGCCTGAAAAATATAAACATAATCTTACTGGAGAAGACAATGCTGATGCGCATTTAAAAAGAACAATAATGGGAAGAGAAGTTGTGATAGCTGTCACTAAAGGCAAGCTTGACTTTGGTCCGTGGGAGCAAATATTTTATGGCGAGTTTGATGGGCAAAGAAATAAAAGAGTTTTGATTAAGATTATAGGAGAATAATGAACCTGAGAGACAAAGCCTTGGCAGCAACGCAGACGATTGGATTAGCAGGAGTGCTTGCATGTGTAGCATTATATGCAGACTCTTTATCAACGCAAATAAAATACTCTAACATAGAAATTTTAGATAACTATAATTACATAAGAAAAGAATTAATAGAAAGTTCTGTAATGTTCGCTTCAACTTTTATTTATATAATAGGCTCGGCTTTGAGGAGAGAATAATTTTTATATGATTGGGCCTTAAGACAACAATGAGAAAAAAACCAGAATCTTATTGGAAGAAGAAATTAACAAAGGAGCAATATAAAATTTTGAGAGAAAGAGGAACAGAATTGCCTTTTACAGGCAGATTTTTGCATAATAAAGAAAGAGGAGTTTATGTTTGTGGAGCTTGTGGAAATAAATTATTTTCTTCTGAAACAAAGTTTGATTCAGGCTCTGGCTGGCCCAGTTTTTTTTCCGCAATTGACAAAAATATAGAATTAAAATATGATAGTACTCTTGGCATGCATAGAATTGAAGTTTTGTGTAAAAAATGTAAAGGTCATTTAGGCCATCTATTTGACGATGGCCCAAAACCAACAGGAAAAAGATATTGTATTAATTCTCTTGCTTTAGATTTTAAGAAGAAATAGCTATGCAGATTGATATTATAACAAGACTATTTTTGATTATGTTATAACGCTTACTATTTTCGTATTACAATAATTTTTTATATGGTTTTTTCTAGAGTATATAATGGAAAAAACTCACATTGCTAAAATTTTGAAAGTTGAAGATGTTACTCATGATGTGAAAAGATTTACTGTTTCAAAACCTAGGGGTTATAAATATGTTCCTGGGCAGGCAACTGAATTGAGCATAAACAAAGAAGAGTGGAAAGATAAAAAAAGGCCATTTACTTTTACATCTTTAAATTCTGATAAAAATCTGGAGTTTACAATAAAAATCTATAAAGAGCGTGATGGAGTCACAGATGAAGTTGGTAAATTAAAGAAAGGTGATGAGTTTATTATATCAGAGCCTTTTGGAGCTATTCAATACAAAGGAAAAGGAGTTTTCATTGCAGGAGGAGCAGGAATTACGCCATTTATCGCCATATTAAGGCAATTGCAAAAGGAAAATAAACTTTTTGGAAATACATTAATTTTTTCTAATAAAACAGAAAAAGACATAATTTTAAAAAACGAATTTGATAATATGAAAGAGTTAAAGAAAATATATACCTTAACAAGAGAAAAGAACGTTAAATATGACAATGGTAGGATAGACGAAGAATTTTTAAAAAAATATGTTTCTGATTTTGGACAACATTTTTATATTTGCGGCCCAATAAGAATGGTTGGAGAGACTCAGCATTTTTTGACTAAGCTTGGAGCAGATATAGAATCTATTGCTGTAGAAAGTTAGATTTTTCTTCTTGCCTTTGTCTTAATTTAAATTTGCTTATGAAATCTTCATATTGCGAACGCTCAATAATCTTATCAATTCTCCAAAAATCCTTGTCAGGAAGTTTTTCCA
>CAYTKV010000006.1:13540-23678 GCA_964438545.1 Candidatus Woesearchaeota archaeon
TGCCTAATAATCTTGTGTATAGCTCCTTTGAAATTAGAATCACAGAATCAGCATAATTTGATGTTCTTTTAGTTATTGCAATAATATTCCCCGTGGAAACAAATTTGAATTTATCTTCTTTCGTCTCTACAATTAAGTTGCCTATACTAACACCAATTCCAAATTCTATTTTTTCCTTAAATCTTTGATTATGATTTTTCAAAATTCTTTCTATCGCCTGAGCTATTACCAAAGCTTTTATTGTGTTGTCTTGTTGCTTTGTTAAAACAGGAGCAAGAATTATTATTCTGTAATCCTCTAATGAATAAATCTTAGCTCCTTCCTCTTTTCCTTTCCACAAAGCTCTATTTATTGTCTCTTGAACTATTTCATTTTCTTTCACATTTTGAAAATTCTTTAGGTTCAATGAAATAATCACAGATTCTTGCTTTTCTCCTTGTTGTATTACAGTTTCTTGCTTTTCTTCTTTAATCAAGGAAGTTCTCCCTAAAGTAAATGGGGGAATTTTTCCAACGAATTTTCTTTTTGAAATTTTTTTGTATAAGATTAAAGCAAAAAATGCGGCAAGAATAATCACAACAAGCCATACGATTATCATTCCGCTAAAGCCAGACTCTGTTATATCATCTATAGAAATCGCGTTTCCTGTTAAGAAAATTGTCCCTAAACCTTCTTTTTTATTATTGTCGCTAACTTCGATCAGATAATCGCCTTCCGGAGCAACCAACTTAAATTTTTTTGATTCTCCTACTCCTAAATTCCGTATCTCTTTGATTTCGGTTATATTGTTTATAGAGATTTCTATAGGTCCATTATAAGGAACATTTCCGGTATTTGTTACAATCAACATTCCATTTTCTAACCTGAATATTAAATCCCTAAATTCTTCGACAAAAAAACTTTTTTCTTTTGAAAATTCATTTAGTTTGGCATTTATAATCCAATTTCCCAGCGGGAAATTATTTTCTATAAAAATTGAATTTGTTGAATCTGTTTTAACAATGCTCTCTTTAAAGATTGTTTCATCTGGTTTAGAAATAACAACACTGACATCTGCATTGACATGTCCTCCTGATTGGTCATAAATTATGATAGTGTATCTCAATTCTTCTTTTGGTGCAATTGTTTGTGAATTAACAGCAATATCAATTTTTTCCATTATTTGTTTAATTTTTATAATATCTGTTGCAATTCCTTCGTTTATGCTAATACCATTTTCATCTCTTTCATATGCCCTTGCGATTATGTCATATAAACCAGCAGGAGAATCTTTAGGAATAATAATATTAAAATTAAAATCTCCTTCCTTAGCCTGGCCTAAATAACTCAAATTAATGCCTTGTATAATTATCTCGACAAACCCGCTGAAAGTTCCGTGGATTCTATTGACTTTGCCACGAATATTAACATTTTCGCTAGGCGAATAAAGCGCGCTTTCTAAATCTAGCGAAACATCTAATTTGTCAGTTATGTCAAAAATTTGGCTTTTTCCTTCTTCTCCGCCATATTTTGATTCTATAAGACACTTCCCGAGTGAATCTTCTATGAGCTCTTTTTCTAGAGAAGTTGAAATTAAAATCTCTTTCTCAAAATCTTTTGGTATAGCATAGGGGCTCCTGTATAACTCAATCTCTTTTCCTTCACATAAAAGTTTAGCTATAAAGAAATCAGTCGTATCTTTATTTGGCTTTATCTTTATGCTTAAGTTAAAATCATCTCCAACATTATAGACTGACTCAACTCGACCAAAAAAAATTTCTGCGCTTACGAAAGCAGAAAGTACTGACAAAAACATAAAGACATTTGTCAACAAAAAACATCTTTTACTTATTAATCCCATTGAAAATAAAATCTAATTTCATATATAAATTTGTTGATTGAATTACGACTTAGCATAATTAGATTTTTAGTTAATAAACTGTATTAAATATTTAATTGGCCTGGATTTATATTTTGGATATTATTCCATAAGTTTTTATTTTTTAATGATTTAATTATTTTAGATTTAGATGATACTCTTCAGTTATCGGCAAATACTCGATTTACAAAGTTTTTGTAGCGATAGAAATGCAATACACAAAAAATTAGCAGTTAGATGAAATAAGAATTAGTATAATTAATTTTAATAATTGTCGTCGATAACAATAACAATTTTTGACATAAAGACTATTTAATGATGAATCAAAGTGCGCTCTTTTGGTGTTATTTATTGCAATAAAGTAAAAGATAACTTCACATATGCCGAAGATTTAACAGTATCGATTTAGATAAGTAATCTACAATTTCTTAATGGGCGAAATTTTTCTATAAACTTCAGGAGGTTGCCTTAATTTGCCATCAACAGTTAATAAATTTTCTAATGGTATATCAAAAAGTCTTTCATTTTCTTTTAACATAGGCAGCACTACTTGCCAGTCTTTTTCTGATAAGTCTACAAACCTGCCGCCATTAAGCTGGTTTTCTTCAACATGTCTTCTTGGATCCCTGATGTAAGCAGCTCCTCCGGAAGGAAGAGATAAAAGGTTACCTCCGGGGTAAGGAGACGGGAGATCCACAATCCTTCCCCTCTCATCAAAACCAGTCCCATTCAATATTACACATCCTCCGCCATTTAATGGATCTCCTGCCATACAGGATTCAGCTAAATAATCAAGACAAGTTCCATTTATCACGGCTTTTAGATTTCCTCCTACGCAAATTAATGGCCTTCCTGCGGTGTTTCCCATTACAAAACAATTTCCTCCTTTTCCTCCATACGCAAATGCTTGTCCAACATCGTCATAAAAAACGCATTTTCCTGATTTCATGATTTGACATAATTGATCTTGTCCTGCGCTATGAGCATAAATTTCTCCGCCATCTAAACCCGAACCAAGATAATCTCCTGGATTACCATATGTATCTATTCCTACTCCTATTGAGTTTGGCCCTAGCCCACAGCCTATAAACCTATGGCCCTGCAACTTATAAAGACTAAATTTCTTCCAGTCTTTTTTTTTGCAATCAACAACAAATCTTGATAAGCTTCTTTCGCCTTCAATTGGAAATCCTAATGCATCTATCACTAAAACTTGCTCTTCGCTTTTTGGCTTTTTTAATAAATTTCTTTCTTGCCAGTTTATAGAATTATAATTATCATCTGCTCCTATTTCTGGAATCTCTGAAAATATTCCATATAACTTTTCTTCTAATAAAGTTAAAATAGAACTTCTTTTTTTATTTCCTGTATCATATCTTAAATCATGAAGTGAAGTCAGAGTATCCAAAGCAAGCTTTCTTTCTTTGTCACCATTTCGTGAAAATCTTTTAATTTCATCTAAGAGCATCGAAAAATCCTCATAACTAAGTTCTTTCATTTTGCTTGATAAGCATTTAAACTCAAATTGTGGGCTCATTTTCAATGCAACGAAATTGTTTCTTTTATTTCTGGCTTAAGAGCAAATTCTAAACTTGAATTATTATAATGAAATTGATTCTCAGGAGTTGAAATTATTTCTCCAAATTTATTTGTGCAAACAACTTTTCTATCGCTTTTTGAATAATCTATTGAATAAATAAATGCCCCGCCGTCTGTATAACTTCCGCCTCTTGCATTCCAGTACAAATCAGCTTTGAGAGAAGGCAATTTATCATCTTGATATAAGCTTCTCAACATTGAATCTATTGCCTGTCTTTCTGATGCAATAACTCCAATTTGCTTATCTCCTTCTTGTAAAGCAAAAACCTGCGGTCTTAACATTGAGGTGTCTGTAATACCAATTAATTGATATAATTTTTTTTGTGTATCATTTCTAGCTATAATGAAAAACCATGGCCCGTCTGGAGAACCGTGAATATGGGTTTTTTGTATTTCTTTGTAAATCCTTTGCTTTTCTTCCGGAAGCAAGGCAAAATCGCGCTCTGTTGTAGGAGCCATTGCCTCAATAACATATTCAAGCGGATAATTGTATACCCTCGTCCAGAGATCGAAAGCGAGAACAGCAATTTCTGTGTCTGTTACGAATAAAGGCCTCATGTTCCTTTGTGCTAAATATTCTGCAACAGAATAATAATTTGAAAAATCTCCGTTATGAACAAGAGCCTCGTGCAAGCCTATAAATGGATGCGCTCCTCCAGGATGCCAGACTTTTCCTTTTGTAGGATATCTATGATGCCCAATCCAGACATTTGCCAAAAAATCTTCTAATTGGTAATATTTAATTACATGGTCTCCGTAACCAACAAGCTTCAAAACCATCATGTCCTTGCCATGCGACAAAACAAATGCTTTTTTATCTCCTAAAGAAGAATATAATTCCTTGTTAAGCTTAAATGAATTTTGATATACATATTCATCTTCTATCTTTTCTCTGCTTAAACCCTCTAGTTTATTTTTAGTTACAAATTCTTCCAAGCTATTTGGCTTAGCTCTGCAAAAATAGCGATAAACTTCAGGAGGCTTTACGTCTAATCCTATATCTTTGAAGTCATTAATTGCTTGTATTCTTGCTCTTTCATCTATAATGTAATTTTGATTTATGTGTTTTTTTTCAACATCATCTCTAACAGAAGAATCAAGATAGGCAATTTGTATTAAATAATCTTCTTGCAGGATTTCTCTTGAAACTCCTAGTTGTTCATGAGACAAGCCCAAAGCTGCAATGCCTCCGCCTTTTCCATTGCCTCTATTTTTCATTTGCTCTAATGAATCAAAAAGATATTTGCCTTCAATCTGCACAGAACTTGCAGCGCCAACAACTCCACAACCACCTTCTGCTTCTGTTTTTCTAGAGCTTAAGCTTACATCTTTCACTAAATCTTTTCTTGAATTTAATATTTTAATTGTGTCTTCCATTCTTATCTGAAGAATACTTATGATAAACTAAAAGATCGTATCTTCCTCTTAGCTCTTTGAAGCTTTTCAATCCTAGATTTCTCAAAAGTTCTTTCCATTGAATTTCCCATGATTTATACATGTTTACTATTCTTTCTGCTCCCCATTCTGGATCAACCAATTTAGTTAGCATCGGATCAGTTGTTGTTAATCCTATCTGACATCCTCTTCCTCTCTCGCAATTTCCGCATTGTGTGCAGCCTAAAGCAACTAATTCTGCAGAACCTATTACGCACCCATCTGCTCCCAAAGCAATTGCTTTTGCAACATCATAAGCTGTTCTAATGCCGCCGCTCGCCATTAAAACAATTTCATCTCTGACGCCTTCTTCAACCAAATATTTATGAACTTTAGGAATAGCAAATTCTATCGGCATGGCAATATTCTTTTTTGCTATTTCTGGAGCAGCTCCTGTGCCTCCATAACCTCCATCAATATGAATTATATTTGCGCCAGCATAATAACTTCCTATAGCCACCATGTCAATGTCTGTTGGCGTTGAGACTTTTACTGAAACTAAAATTTCAGGCTTTATGCTTTTAATCCAATCAACATGCTTTTTATGGTCTTCAACAGAATAAACACTATGGAATGGAAACGGCGAATACAAACTTGAAAATTCCACAGCATCTCTTATCTTTGCTACGTCTGATGTTACTTTATCTGTTAGTAAATGCCCGCCTAAACCTGGCTTGGCTCCCTGCGCATATTTGAACTCCATTATTCTTGCAAACTGTATTGTTTCTTCTCTGACCCCAAACATTCCTGTTGCAACTTGCGTTATGATATGGTCTTTATATGGAATTAATTCATTAGGATAACCCCCTTCGCCTGTGCTTGTAAAAGTATTAAGTTGTTCAGCAGCCATGGCTCTTGCCAACATAACATTTAAACTTATAGAGCCAAATGACATTCCTGCTCCATAAATAGGTAATGGAATTTCTATTTTTGCTCCTTCTCTTTTATTCAATGGTATTGATAAATCAATTTCTTTTTCATTAATTTCTTTCTTTTGTGTTGGATAATTAAAGTCCAATAAATCAAAACCTCCGCCAGAGTTGCCTATTTTATATTCTAAACCATTTTTAGGCGGCATACCAGTTCTAGCTTGCTCATAAGTAGAAAGAATTAAATCCGGTGTCCAGCGGTAATTGCCTAATGCTTCTGGAAAAACAGACATGCTTGGCAGTACTTCTAAACCTATTCTAA
The DNA here is from genome assembly GCA_964438545.1 of Candidatus Woesearchaeota archaeon. Taxonomy (GTDB): domain Archaea; phylum Nanobdellota; class Nanobdellia; order Pacearchaeales; family GW2011-AR1; genus UBA73. The sequence goes on from CAYTKV010000006.1 coordinate 19,623, forward strand.
TATTTCTTGTATGCTTATCAACTATTAAGTCTAGACCCATTTTATATCTTCAAAAGCTTCCTTTTCAAGCTCTTCGTAAAACATTGCTCTTCCTACATCTCCTCTTAATCTTCTTACATCTCTCATTCCCATCGCGCTCAAGATTTCAATTAATTGATCATGCCAAGAAGCCATCAAATTAACTAATCTTTGCTTGCCCAAATCAACATCAATTTCGTGAGCAACAAATTCATCATTTTGATTTCTATATTCACCTTTGAATTTTTGCTCTAAGGCGGCAAGTATAGGCGTGTCAATAGCAACAGCGTCTGCACCGCATATTATTGCCTTAGGAACATGCTCTGCAAGTATGATGCCTCCACTTGCTATTATTGTAACCTCATCTCTAATGCCTTCTTCAACAAGTCTAGAATGAACAGATCTCAATACATCTTTAATAAATCTTGGATTTTCGTCATAACCGTTTTTATATTCATCTCCATGATAATCAGCACATAAATGCAAAATATCAACTTCTCTTGCGAGAGTTAAAGCTTTTTCTTCAATTCCTGAGCATGCTTGCACTCTTGCAGAAATTGGCGCTTGCGAGTTATATTTTTTAATTCTTTCAATAATCTTTGCTGTTTCATTAAAATCAGATGCATCATATTCTATTATTCTTGCATTAGAAATTGCTTCCCTGCTTTCATTTATATTATCTTTAGTTATTAATGGAATAGCATTATCAACTATTTCTTCTAAATTTTGTTGCCTAGCAATAAAGAAGGTTCCTAATTCTTGCGCTGCTTTTTCTACGGAATTTTTTATACTTTCGTTATTTAAAGGCAAATAATCAAAAATTATTGGTATGGGAATTTCAACCACATTTGATTTTTGGATAGTATTACCATTTTCATCAAATGTCAAATGCATAGGTTTTCTTCCTATGTCTACAGCAGTTGAAATAAATTCTCTTCCATAAACGCCATCTCGCGTTGGCCTAACAATTTCCGACATATCTGTCCAGATAGAATCCCAGCCAGGGCCAGAAAACGGCCCTTTATATCCCATACCCTTCACCGGTATTTTTCCTGTTGAAGCCTCGTATAAAACAGTGGACAAAGGAGTGGCGCTTAAGCCGCTTGAGACCCAATAAGAATCTCCTTCATAAAAATCAGGATTTCTTTTAACATTACACGCATTCGGATACTCTTGAACACATCTCATACAACCAACACATTTTTCTCTTTGCGGAGTAAAGCCTCCGTATTTTCCATTTAGGTTTTTCCATGTTTGCTCATCATTTAAACAATCCTTTAAACTCGATTTGAATATATTTTTTGCATATCCTTTAATTATTTTAAAAAAATCTTTTAAAAAATCAGAAGCTAAGAAATCTGTTTCAAAAACACCATAAATACATGGCCTGCTGGCTAACGCTCTTCTATATTCCTGTCTAAAAAGTTTTAAGCCACAATGATAAGCTTCTTTTAAAATTGTTCTTGCTAATCCAAGTCTGTCTACTTCTGGATAAAAAGGATAATGCTGTTTATTTGAATGAGCTAACTTTGTCTCTATGTGAAACCTCTTATATGGCATATAAATTTCGATATTATTGGTATATTAAAAATTATCGAAAAATTTTTAAACATTTGATTACTAATTTCAATATAAATTAAACATTTGTATCAAAACAAATATAAAATGAATAATTTAAATCAATTAGACAAAAAGATTCTTAAAGAAATTCAAAGAGACTCAAGACAGAGTTTTAGAAATTTAGCAAGAAAGCTTCATATTTCAATCGCAACTGCATCAAAAAGAGTTAAGAGATTAGAAAAAGAGAAAATAATAAAATCTTATGCTACGCTTGTTGATCAAGATAAAGTTGATTATACAATTAAAGTTTTAATCGATGTGAGCATAGCTAAGGGAAAACTTTTTGAGGTGGAGAAAAAGATTGCCTCCTTGCCTAATGTACAAGCAATATATGATATTACTGGACAATTTGACGCAACGATAATAGCTAATTTCAAAACAAGAAGCGAAATGGACAAATTTTTGAAGCATATCCAAACTTACAATTTTATCAGGCGCACCGAAACTAAGCTTGTCTTAAACACAATAAAAGAAGATATCTTTAGACTTGTTGATTAAGCTCAAATAAATTTTAGCAATAGCTCATTATCGATATTTTATCTGCCCAAATTATTATCAGTTCCCATCGGTAATTATTTGGATAAACAATTTTTATTTATTTTATGCAATTAATTAAGTGGTTAAATACTTATTATAGAAGATGAGAGTAATTAAAAATAATCTGCTTTTTTTACAGACACTTATTCTTTTAAATGACGAAGAAGGAATATATTTAGAGCTAACAAGATTAACAATCCAACAAGTGAAACTATTTGCACAATTCCAATGTCTTTAAATCCTTCATCAATTCCATTATACAAAATCCAAAGAATATACGCTATATTTCCTGTAATAGCTATATATCTAATAAAATCTAATTTTTTCATCATGGAAAATAAAATTTATACCTTAAATGACTAACTAAAATGATTTATTTTACAAGAACTGCTTGTTTTACAAAGCCAAAATAATCTCAATATTTATAAACATCTTTTAAGATTTAATTAAATGAAAAAAGAGGATTTTAAATTAACTCCATGGGAAGTTTCTAGAAAAATTGATTATAATAGATTAATAAAAGAGTTTGGCTTGAGGCCTATGCCCAAGCTTCTAAAAATTTTTAATGATAATTTATTGTTTAGAAGAGGAATTGTTTTTGCTCATAGAGACTTTGAAAAGATTATTAATTGTATGGAAAATAAAAAGAAATTTGCTATGATGACCGGCTTAATGCCTACTGGAAAATTTCATATTGGGCATTTGATTGTTGCACAGCAAATTATATTCTATCAAAGTTTAGGGGCCAAGGTTTATGTTGCTGTTGCTGATGTTGAAGCATATAATGTTAGAGGACAGTCATTAGAAGAAAGCGAGAAAATAGCTTTACAAGAATATATCCCAAATTATATCGCCCTTGGCTTAAAGCCAGAAAATTGCGAGATTTATTTTCAAAGCAATAGAAGTAAAGATGGGAAAAAAAGCAATGCTTACTATCGCTTGCAAAATTTGTTAGCAAGACATGCAACATTTAATGAATTTAAGGCTGTATATGGCGAAATAACTCCTGGAAAAATACTCTCTGCTTTATTGCAAGCAAGTGATATGCTTCATCCTCAATTAAGTGAGTTTGAAAGCCAAATGAATGTTATTGTGCCAGTTGGCATTGACCAAGATCCTCATTTAAGATTAGCAAGAGATATTTCGCAAAGAATTAAAAGTCCTAAGTTTATGCAACTAAGCTCAACTTATCATAAATTTATTCCTGGCTTGAAAGGAGATAAAATGTCTTCTTCAGATGAGACGTCGTTTATTGCATTAACCGATAATTCAAAAGAAATTGAAACAAAAATAAAAAAATATGCTTTTTCTGGAGGCAAAGATACTATAAAAGAGCACAGGAAAAAAGGCGGAAATCCTGATATAGATGTTTCTTTTCAATATCTAAAATTTTTCTTTGAGCAGGATGATAGAAAGCTAGAAAAAATTTATAATGATTATAAATCAGGAAAATTATTAACTTCTGAATTAAAGGAAATTACAATAAAGAAGATAAATTATTTCTTGAAAGAGCATCAGAAAAAGATGGAGAGGGCGAAGAAGGAAATTCATAAATTTATTTTAAAAGATTCTTAGATACAATTCCATTGGGGATAATAAAATTTCCAACTAATTTCCACATAGCAGGAATATTAATAAAATATTAACTGCTAAAAATATTGCGTGCTTGGCAATCGTTAAGTGTCAAAGCTCGTGACCACTACCCGTCACAGACGGGTAGCATGCTCGCCCTTCGGGCTCGGGTCACTCGCTTAGCAGAACTCAAACAAACTTCTCTGCCCTTTTGGAATTCCGAAGTACTTTTGCTTTGCTACATATCTCTCAACAGCTATCTTATCTCTTCCAACGCTATAAACGTATTTTGTTCTGCTCCATAGTCCA
>CAYTKV010000007.1:0-23509 GCA_964438545.1 Candidatus Woesearchaeota archaeon
TTACACTTATGGAAATAAAAAGGAGGCAACATGGTACAAGGATATTGCGTGAAATGCAAGACAATGCGCGAGATAAAAGACCCTCAAACAATGAAAACAAAAAGAGGAACAAAAATGATAAAGGGTAAATGTCCGAATTGCGGCATAACAGTATGCAGAATTGGTGGTTAAACAATAAAACTACCAACATTAATGGCTCTTATACTCCCTCGTAGTACCTAACCAATTCTATATTCTTTAAGTAGTTCCTAATTATTTATATAGACAAAAATGGCTTAATCTCTTCTAAAAACGTATTGCTCTCCTCTTTTGTATACAATTCCCGCATAAAATGGTTCTGACCTATCGTACAAATCTGTATAGATGCCACTCATAATGTTTCCTAAAAAGTTTGCGGCTCGTCTATTTCCCGTGCCTGGTAAAGTCGCTTTCAGTACATGGCTCATATGTTGTCGTTTTGCCTGTTGAACAATCTTAACTAATGCAGAATCATTTTCAGTATCTAAGTTATCTACTCCTTCTACTAAATCGAGACCTAACTCTAAAGGTGTTTCTGTACCTTCTCTAATCTGGGGCAATACATCTAAAATACTGTTTTTTCTACCCGCATAATGAAAAAACCCATAAGCTTTTCCAACTTGTTTAGCCATTTTAGCCATATGGCTCTCTCTAGTTACTTTATTGCCTTTTCTATCAATAAATGCGTATGGCCTAATTTCTTTTTCCATACTATTTCTATGTATTAACTAGTATATAAATTTTTCTATTTGTTACTACTTATAAGTTTATGATAAAAGCCTCACTAGAAAAGTTACTTCTCAGAATTACGCAACAATTCTTAACTTTTTCGGAAAAATGGCTTTTTATTAATGTTTTAATTAATGAAACATATGGCTCAAAAAACAATTCCCAAAACCCCTAAATTCCGTAGTGCCTAAAAGTTTAAATACTGTAGTGTGTAAAATTTAAAATGGCGTTCATCACAAAAAAGAAAATCAGAAACAAAGAATATTTTTACTTAAGAACATCAAAAAGAATCAATGGCAAAGTAAAAGCTGTTAATCTAGCTTATCTGGGAAAAAGCAAGGAAGAGGCAGAGAAAAAAGCTCACGAAATTATTAATAAAGAGAAAGTTTTAAAGTCAAACGAAATTAAAAAAGATATGAAAAAAATACAAGAAACAAAAGCAGAAAAGTCAAATGAAGAAAGAGAGTTCTTGAGCTTTATACAGGAAGCAGGCTTAATCTGGGGTCCAGAGCCAGAAATCTATGGCGGTTTAGCTGGCTTCTACACTTATGGGCCAATAGGCAAGTTATTAAAAAACAAAGTTGAAAATTCAGTGAGAAAAGTTTTCAATGCAAATGGCTTCAGAGAAATTGAAGGCCCGACAATCATGCCTGACATTGTCTGGAAAGCTTCAGGCCATTTAGATACTTTCAAGGACAGAATAATTAAATGCAAAAAATGCAATTCAATATTCAGAGCAGAAAAACTAATTGAAGAAAATTTTGATATTTCAACAAGTAATTTCTCAAATGAGAAAATTTTAGAATTCATCAAAGAAAAAAACATTAAATGCCCTTCCTGCCAAGGCAATTTTGAGAGTAAAATTCAAGAGCAAAGTCTGATGATGAAAACTAAAATAGCAAACGAGGATGCTTCTCTTCGACCTGAAACTGCAACAGTTACTTACTTGCCATTTTTAAGATATTATAACTATTTCAGAAAAAAATTGCCTTTTGCAGTTTTTCAAATAGGAAAGGCATATAGAAACGAAATCTCTCCGAGACAAAGTGTATTAAGAAGCAGAGAATTCACGCAAGCAGAAGCACAAATTTTTGTTGACCCCTTGATGAAAAATAATTGGGAAGAATACGAAGAAATAAAATCTGAAATCTTGCCGTTATGGGATTATAAAAGTCAAGAAAAAAATGAAAAAGAAAAACAAATAAGCATTATAGAAGCAATAAAAGATAATTTGCTAGGAAGTCAGGCTTATGCGTGGTGCCTTTGGCTAGCTTACAAGCAATTCATTAACTTTGGAATGCCAAAAGAAAGAATTAGGCTTAGGCAACACTTCCCAAATGAGAGAGCATTTTACGCGCAAGATGCGTGGGACATAGAATTAAAATTAAATAATTATTCTTGGGTAGAAGTTTGTGGAATTCATGATAGAACCGACTATGACTTAAAACAACATTCTAAATTTTCAAAAATCAATTTAGAAGCTCAAAGGGAAAACGGAGAAAATTTTATCCCTCATGTTCTAGAAATTGCGTTTGGGACAGACAGGCCAACATATGCTTTAATTGACATCTTCTATGAAAAGAGAACAGAAGCAGAGGGCAAGACTACATTTGCTATCCCTTATCATATGGCTCCAATTGATATTTCAATATTCCCATTAATGAAAAAACCTGAACTAACAAACCTTGCTAAAAAAATAAAAGAAATTTTAGAAAAAGATTTTATTGTTTTTTATGATGGCGCAGGGAGCATAGGAAGGCGATATCTGAGAAGCTCTAGCGCTGGAACACCTTTTGCAATAACAATAGACTATGATTCATTAGAAAAAAATGATGTTACAGTCCGCGACAGAGACAGCGAAAAACAAGTCAGAGTCAAGATTTCCGAATTAAAAGACACTATAAAAAAACTTCTTAATTATCAAATTCCACTTGAAAAAGCTGGAAAATTATTCTATGAGGGGAAATAAAATCAAATAATTTTAAAAACCCTCTAAAAGTAGAAAGATTTATAAGTAAGCCTTGGCTTACTTTCGCATGATAGATGTAGTAACAATATCAAGTAAGGGGCAAGTGGTCATACCAAAAAAAATTAGAGAAGATGCTGGATTAGTCAAGCAAGACCAAGTTTTGATATTGAGTGATCAAGGAAAAGTTGTAATTGAAAAGATCTCTAAAGAAAAAGCACGAAAAGATTTAAGAAAATTTTTAGAGGTAATAGGAAAGAGATCTGGGGAGCTCAACATCACGGAGAAAGATATAAAAAAAGAAATAAGAGAAATGAGAAATGAGAAAAAGAGTGGTTACAGACACTAACGTCCTAATATCTGCATTGATAATAAAATCTGGCAATTCAAGAAGAATATTTAAGATGTTCCTTGAAGACAAAAATATTCTTATAGAAAGTGAAGAGTTGTTAGTAGAACTAAGAGATGTTCTTTTAAGACCTAAATTTAACTATATAACTATAGATGAAAAAGAAAATTTTATAAAAAGATTAACAGAATTATGCGAAATTGTAAAACCGAAAAAAAAGTTGGATGTCATGAAAGAAGATCCAGACGATAACCTTGTATTAGAGACGGCTGTTGAAGGAAAGGCAAATTACATAATCAGCGGAGACGAACATTTATTAAAACTAAAGGAATTTAGAGGTATAAAAATAGTTTCTCCAAAAGAATTTTTAGATGAGAGACGAAAAATCAAATAATTTTAAAAACCCTCGTTGTTACATTTGTCAATGGCGTTAGAAATTTTATTTTTTCCAATTGTTGCATTTTTTATATTTGCAATTATTGTGATGGGTGTTTTACTATTTGCATTCTGGGTATGGATGATAATTGACTGCGCGCAAAGAGATTTTAAAGATGATACAGAAAAAATCGTCTGGATTTTAGTAATTGTCTTAGCCTCTTTCATAGGAGCCTTAATCTATTACCTTGTTATTAAACTAAGCAATCCAAGGGGAATTTCTAAAGGCTTTTCAAGGAGAAAATAAAAAATTACATTTAAATACCAAATTTATTTTCTAAGCAAATGGCATATGTCTTATTTTATTCTTTAATCAGCGTCTTAGTCGTCAGCCTTATTTCTCTGACTGGCTTATTAACATTATCAATAAAAGCAGAAAAGCTAAAAAACCTTCTTATATACTTGATAAGTTTTTCTGCTGGAGCCTTATTTGGAGATGTTTTTATTCACTTGCTCCCAGAAATATCTGAAGGTTCTTTAAATATCTCTTCTTCGGTTTTAGTCTTATCTGGAATTGTAATTTTCTTTGTCCTAGAAAAAATAATCCATTGGCAACACTGTCATATGCCAATTACAAAGCATCATGTTCATCCCTTTGCTTATACTAACCTTTTCGGAGATACTTTACACAATTTCATTGATGGCTTGATAATTGCAGCAAGTTATTTTGTGAATATTCAAGTCGGCATCGCAACAACAATCGCCGTTATCTTACATGAAATTCCTCAGGAAATTGGTGATTTTGGTGTTTTGTTACATGCTGGCTTTTCGAGAAGCAAAGCGTTAATATTAAACTTCGTCACAGCTTTGTCTGCTGTTTTAGGTGCTTTAGTAACAATCTTACTTAACGGCTTAGTAGAAAACCTGCAATTCATTCTTATACCTATAGCAGCAGGAGGCTTTATCTATATAGCTGGCTCTGATTTAATCCCAGAATTGCATAAAGAAACAAAATTAGAAAAATCCCTGCTTCAGCTTATTTGCTTTATCATTGGCATTGCGATAATGCTCGCTTTGTTATTTATTGAATAAACAATAATTAAAAATAATCATAAATCCTACAAACAATTGATATTGTGAAACAAAAACCTCGGAAGCAAATTTTTTGGTTTTGGCAAACTTCCAGGAGATATTTCAATAGAAAGAAAAAACTTCAGATTTTATTTTCCATTGGCAAGTTCGATAATTGTCAGTATAATAATTAGCATAATTATAAGTCTTATATTGCCTTTAAGTATCTACTTACCTTTATGAAGTAAAACTCCTTGAATTTTAAGATGTTAGTTTTCAAGAATAGCCAGATATGTTTAATTTACCTTCGATATAATTATATGACTCAATTAATAATATTCCTCTGCAATTGAGATGATTAAGCAATTTTTAAAGTTGTAATTTAAAGATATCGTCGTAGCTTCAGAAATCTAAGCTAATACGCCTTTAAGAAAGCTTTTTTAAATCTATTAATATGCTCCTTAGAAGGGCTTGTAGTATAAAGGTAGTATGCATCCATGGCATGGATGAGGTCCGGGTTCAATTCCCGGCAGGTCCACTATTTGCAAACAATAGCTAAAATAAAAAAAGGAAAAATTTTTATAATATAAAAAATTAAACTAGTATGGTTTTTTTGGAGATAATTAACAATGAATATGTAAGAGCCTTGATAATTATAGTCGGGTTTATTTTAATAGCGCAAATCTTTAATCTCATCTTACAAAGATATCTAAAAAAAATTATTGCAAAAACAAAGAGCGATATAGATGATAGAATTATAAAACATTTGGAAGGACAATTGTACATTTTTATTATTCTTATTGGTTTGTACTATGCATTGCAAACACTAAGCGTTCTTAAAAATTATAATAATTTCATAAATAATGCGTTTTTTGCGATAATAGTTGTTTGGGCGGCCATGATTTTTTCTCAATTTTTTACTTTTTTTATTGGACGTTGGCTGAAAGTTAAAAAAAGATTTGAAAAAACTCCCTATATAATAAGCAGTGCTACGAGTATAGTCATATACTTCATAGCTTTTTTAATCGTCTTGGATCACTTTAACGTAGAAATAACTCCCCTAATTGCAACTTTGGGAATTGGTGGCTTAGCAATTGGTTTGGCTCTTCAAAACACTTTATCAAACTTCTTCGCGGGCATACATATTATTTCTGACAGGCCGATAAATATTGGCGATTTCATTGAAATACCTGACTCTAACGTTTCCGGATATGTTGAGAATATAGGGTGGCGCTCGACCAAAATAAAAACCCTGCCAAGCACAATAGTCGTAGTTCCAAATTCAAAATTGGCTGAGAGCGTAATTATAAATGATTCCCTGCCTCAAGAAGAAATGGCCGCATTAGTGCAGTGTGGCGTATCCTATAAATCAGACTTAAAAAAAGTTGAAAAAATAACTATTGAGGTTGCTAAAAAAATTCAGAAAACAGTTCAAGGAGCTGTTAAAGACTTTGAACCATTTATAAGATATCATACCTTTGGCGATTCCAACATTAATTTCACAATAATTTTAAGAGTTGAAAAATTTGTAGATAAGTACTTAGTGAAGCACGAATTTATCAAAGCTCTTAAAGAACGTTATGACAAAGAAAACATTGAAATTTCTTGGCCCGTGAGAAAGATTTATTATGGCAAAGAAAAAGTTCTTAGGGAAAAAACAGCTAAGTCACAAGCTACTAAATCTTAAATTAAAAGATTATGACTCATGGCAGAACTTTTTTCACGATAATTTGTCAAGCGACTATGAGATATTCAATGAATTCCATGCTCTTATCGTAGCAGAAGGAAAAGCTATGAATAATTCAAAAATCTTATAAACCTTTAATGTTTATTTTTAGCATGGGTAAGATTATTGGTCTTTTGGCCATAAAGGGAGGTGTTGGTAAAACAACAATTTCTGCTGCTTTGGCGTCTGATTTAGCAAATCATTATCATAAAAAAGTTCTTTTGATAGATGCAAACTTTTCTGCTCCTAATTTAGGTTTACATATGGATATTATTGAGCCGGAAAAAACAATACATCATGTTTTAGATAGAAAAGTTAGGATAGAAAATGCAATTCAGAGAAAATATGGAGTTGATGTTATTCCAGGAGATTATGTTTACAATAAACCTCTAAATTACCTAAAATTAAAAGATAGAATTAAAAGGATAAAGAACAATTATGATTTTATTATTCTAGACAGCTCTCCGAGTTTAAATGAAGAGGTTTTATCAACAATGCTTGCATCAGAGGCTTTATTCGTCGTCACAACCCCTGACTACCCAACATTAAGCTGTACATTAAAAGCGGCTAAACTAGCAAAACAAAGAGGAAAACCAATAGCAGGCCTAATATTAAACAAAGTCAAAATGCCAAAATATGAAATTAGCATGAAAGAAATAGAAGAGTCTTCTGACATTCCGATAGTTGCCAAAATTCCAGATGATAAAACAGCAATTAAATCAGTTTTCACGAGAATCCCTATACCGATTTACAACAAGAGAAGTAAGTTTTCTAAGGAAATCAACAGGCTAAGCTCAGCAATAACGCATAACAAAGAGAAAAAGCCTTTCTTCAGAAGAATTTTTCCTTTTCGCTTTAAAAGAGAAGAAGTAAACCGAGAATTATTAAAGGAAAGTTTTTATATTAGCCTGTTTAAGGACTAAAAAAGTAGAAATAAAAAGAATAAAATGGAAAACAAAACCTGCATATTCTGCAAAATCGCACAAGACAAAGTCAAAGCAGAAAAAGTAAAGGAAAGCAACAATTTCTTTGCAATTCTTGATAAAAATCCAAAAACAAAAGGTCATACATTAATCATATCAAAAAAACATTTTGTGACCTTACTTGATATTCCAAATAAATTAGGCGAAGAACTCATAAAAATAACTAAAGACGTTGCCTCCGATTTATTAGAAAAAAAACTTGGAGATGGCTTTAATGTATTAATGAATAATCTCCAAGTGGCTGGCCAAGTTATAATGCATGCCCACCTTCACATCATTCCAAGAAAAGAAGGCGATGGTTTAAGGGCTATTGCTTGAAGTGGTTTGTAAATACGATAAGCCCTATAAAGTAGATTTGCATTTAAGTAGAATCTTAATTTTATAATCACCTATAGTCAATGACACGGGTTTTTCCCCATTTATCCACGATAAAATTACAGTAAAAAAGTAAAATCAGGCATTGTGGGAATATTTACCGACGAGAAGATTTGACAAATAAGAATATGAATTGCGAATCATGATGCGTAGTAATTATTAACTCCATTTTACCAACGATAACATGCGATTACTTAGGTTATACATTAACCTTTTTTGGGGAAATATTAATTTCTTATACTATAGTCACAAAATGCTCCATATCGTTCTACTGATTAATCACTAATTACATTAGCTAGTATGAGAGACAATTATTATGACTCATTAAGACAATGAGCTTACCACTCTCTAACAATTTTCAATAAAGTTGTAACTACTAACATAAAAAAACCAAAAATTAAAGAAGTTCTTCCAAAAGTAGTTTTAATCAGAAAAGATGCGCTAGTTATTATCAATAAAGCTAAAAAAACATCGAGAAAAAAAATAGCGCGCTTGAATAGCATAATCTCCTTCTTTTTTCTTATTTTCATTTATATTTTCAGAACTCTAGTTTAATAAATCTTATTATGGCTCCGGGGAGGCTCGAACTCCCGACCTCCGCCTCATGAGAGCGGCGCTCTAACCAACTGAGCTACAGAGCCCATCATTATCACATAAAAATAAAAGCTTTTTAATTGTGTTGATTTTTATGTTTCTAAGATGCCGCGCGCCTTAATTTCAAAGAAGGCGATTTAATGAAAAGTTATTTTAACTATGAAATATAGGATTTGTCATGGGACTTTTTGACTTTTTAAAAAAATTCTTAAGGGAAAGAGAAAAAAAAGAAAATAAGTTAATAAAAGAAATTAAATTTCAGGAGGTAAAAACATTCATAGAAAATGAACTGAATAAAGCACATGAAAATACAAACTATGAAATGTCGGAAATAAGAAAAAAATTCAACGACGAAAAAGAAAAACTAAAAGAAAATCTAAGAAATCTTGAAAAAGCGGAGTTAAAAAATTCAAGCATATCAGAAAAAGCAAAACAGATAATGCGAGGCAACAGGGAAACCTACATTGGCAAAGTCAATTCATTTTTGAAAAATGTTGAGATCCCGATTCAAAATGAAGAGCTACTAAAATTTTGTGAATTTTTCGACACAAGTTTAAGCAACTTAGAGAAAAGTATAGGGAGAAATCATCAGATAGTTCAAGAGTTTTTTATAAAAGAAGTAAATGCTATAATGCTCAACGTAAAGAATCTTGACTTTATTGCAAAGCAAATTAGCAAGATAATATCAAAAAACAAAATACAAGAAATAAATGAATTAAAAATTGAGATTAAAAATTTAAATGAGCAACTTTCTATGAAAGAGCAAATAAAAAAGCAAATTAATTTGCTGGAAGATGAGCTAAACAAAGAGAGGAAAAATTCAAAGGAGACAGAAGAAAAAATCAAAGAAATAAGAGGGCAAGAAAGTTACAAAAAGTTAATCTCAATTCAGAATAAGCAAAGTGAATTAGAAAATAAGATAAAAGAGGAGGAAAAAAGAATTTTTCATTTATTTTCGGAAGTTGAACCAGCATTAAAAAAATACTTCAAACTACATCAAAATGAAAAATTGGTAGAAAGATATTTGAATGAGCCTATTTCTGCTTTATTTAGCGATCAAGAACTAAAAATATTGGAGATAATTGCAAATGTCAAAAATGCGATATCAAAAAATGAAATTGATTTGAAAGACAAGAAAAGAGAAAAAATTCTGAAAGAATTGAATAATATAAACGAAAACTCTTTTACACTGTTTCTTAAAAATTACGCAGAATTGAATAAAAATAAAGAAGAACTAGAATCAAAAATTGGAGAAATTTCTGTTATTATGGAGATAAATGAATTAAACAAAAATTTAGATGTTCATGAAAAAAAAGCAGCCGAGATGAAGAAAGAGATTGAGAAGTTGGAAAGTAACTTTGATAACATTGGCATAAAAAATTTGATTTCTAATTTGGAAAATAAAATTAACAATATTATAAACGAAAACATCAAGATAGCTTATTAAGAAGAGACTTATCTTGCAGAATCAGCTTGTTTTTCTGCTTCGTTTTTCTTTGCGGCAGCATAGGAATCCATGCTCCCTTCTGAAGCTTTGATTATTTCATCTGCCAAAGCCTCAAGCATTTTTTTCTTCTTCCCAAATGATCTGGTATGCGCTCCTTGAATAAACCATCTTACCGCTAAGTCGACTCTCCTTAACGGACTCGTGTCTACTGCTTGCGGATATCTCGCTCCTGCATGCTCAATTATTGTAATTTCGTCTCTTGGCGAGCCATTTTCAATTGCTTCTACTAAAACTTGTATTGGGTTCTTTTTCGTCTTTTTTTCAATAATTTTCATGACATTTAAAATAATTGACATGTTTTTATTATACTTTCCGGATGACCAACTTGTTATTATCTTATGTTTTCTTCCTACATGGCCCGAGGTGGCAATTCTATTGGCCAATCTTTCTAAAATATTTACTTTTACTTTCCCAAATTTTCCTATATTTCTGCCTTGCGATTTAGTCAATAATTTTGGTTCAATATTTATGTAAGGTTTTAGCGCTGGATCTTTTATTACGATACTCGATACATCGTACAAATCAAACAATCTAAAATTCTCTTGTTTTTGCTCTGTTTTGTTTGTCATGTTATTTTCGTAAAACCCCTTGTAGATGAAGATGGTCCTGACTCTTGTTGTATTGCGTTCATCAGAGAGTTTTCCATAATTTCATTATCTCCGTGTATATAAAACTTCCACAAAACTTTTTCGTCTGTATTTGAAGGTAACCTCAAGGCATCTATTCTAACCGTTGTTCTACTATCTCTGTTATCTTTGTGATGATACGTTCTTAATTTTGGATTGTCATATACTCTTTCTGTTAAAGTTCCTTTGGGAAAAAGATTTTCTAGCTCATTTATTTCAGCTCTTGTTGCTCTAAATCCAAATCTAATCATTTTTATACGGCCTCCTCTAAAATATTTTTCAGGCCGTTAACAAAATCTGCCTCATGATTTCTAATTACTCTCATTCCAAAAGAGCCTTGATTTGTCAATGATTCTTTCAATCCAACGTGTCTTTTAATTCTTTCTGTTAATTCATCCAAATCGGATTTAGAAATAGGAACCTCTCTAACAATTTCTAATCTATCATTAGAAATCCCATGTTTATATTTTGCTAAATTTGCAGGATTGTCTGTAAAATATCTGGCGGCGCTTAACACAAAAACTCCGCTTCCTATATCGACAAAATGGCCAAGAATAAATTTTCTAGGAGCAAATAATTGTTGTGGCGGAATTTCTTGAAATGCTTCTGGATAGTCTTGATAAATCGTTAATTCTGGAAAGAATCCCGTTATAAATTCTTGTCTTGGCGTAACCAAATAAATATTCTCTTCCATTTTTATCTCCTTCCCTTTTCTATCTTGCCCTTGACCAATAAATGTAAAGGCTGGTCATTTACTTTTATTACTTGAAATCTTATTCCTCTAATGTCGCCTTTGCTTCTACCTTGTTTTCCGCCAATTCTTTCAATAATAACTTCATCATGCTCGTCAACAAACTTTTGAGCCAAATTGCCAGGGATAAAGGCTCCAACCTGAATTCCATTCTTTATAAGTTGTACTTTGCAACATTTTCTCATCGCAGAGTTTGGCTGTGCAGCTTCCTTTTGAAACTTCCCAATCACTATGCCTCTAGCTTGTGAGGATCTGCCTAAAGGATCAGACTTAATTTTAAGATTTTTCATTCTGACTATGTAACTTCTATCGTTCCACCTAAATTTTTTCCTTCTCCTAACTAATTTTCTTGCATTCAGCAATCCCATCCTAATATCTAAAAAATTTGGTTTTTAAATGTTTTGAGACTTAAACTCAACATTTTACTCCCAGATAAGAAAAGGTAAAATCACTAAATCATGAATATATAAACAGTTAATTGCAATCTT
The DNA here is from genome assembly GCA_964438545.1 of Candidatus Woesearchaeota archaeon. Taxonomy (GTDB): domain Archaea; phylum Nanobdellota; class Nanobdellia; order Pacearchaeales; family GW2011-AR1; genus UBA73. The sequence goes on from CAYTKV010000007.1 coordinate 11,559, forward strand.
CCTTACTGAACCATGTTAAGATTCTGGGTTTACTCAACAGAGATGGAGCCATGGCATTAACTATATTTTTAGGAGGTATAATTTTATTTTCTGACTTTTATGTAGTTTATATTTACCCGACAGTTTTCCCTAAATAATACATAACCTTTAATAACTTATTTTGTGTTTTGTCTTTATGAAATTGGATTACAATAAACTAGGCTTAAAAGTTGGCTTGGAAATTCATCAACAATTGGACGTAGGAGGAAAATTATTTTGCCATTGTCCTAGTTTTTTAAGGAGCGATGAGCCACAATTTGTGATAAAAAGAAAATTGCATGCTGTTCCTGGTGAGACTGGAGAGGTTGATATGGCTGTTGAATACGAGGCTTCCTTAAATAAAGAATTTGCGTATCAAGGCTATCATGATACGACTTGCTTAGTCGAGCTAGACGAATGTCCTCCTTATGAAATAAATGATCAGGCTTTAGAAGAGGTTTTAAAAATTGCTTTATTGCTTAATTGCGAGATTTATTCTTTATCACAAACAATGAGAAAAACTGTTATTGATGGCAGTAATACAAGCGGGTTTCAAAGGAGTGTTTTAATTGCTCATTCAGGATTTACCGAAACAAGTTTTGGAAAAGTGCCAATAGAAAGCATCATGCTCGAGGAAGACGCAGCAAGGATAATTTTAAAAGATAATAAAAAAGTTGTTTATAGACTTGACAGGCTTGGCATTCCTCTGATTGAAATTGCAACTTCTCCTGTGATAAAAGCTCCAGAGCAAGTAAAAGAAGCTGCTTTAAAAATCGGCGAAATTTTAAGAGCTTGTAAAGTTAAGCGAGGCATTGGTACAATACGACAGGACGTGAATGTTTCTATCAAGGGGCATGAAAAAGTCGAAATTAAAGGATTTCAAGATCCAAAAATAATGATCAAAACAATTGAGTTAGAAATAAAAAGACAGCTCGAAGATTTGAAACAAGGTGTCATAAAAGGCGATGTTAGAAATGCATTACCGAACGGAAAAACAGAATTCTTGCGGCCTTTGCCAGGCAGAACAAGAATGTATCCTGAAACAGACCTGCCTTTGTTAAAAATTTCAAGAGAAAGAATTGACAAAGTAAAGAGAGCCTTGCCTAAACTAAAGAGCGAGATTAAATCCGAATTAAGAAAAAAAGGTCTCTCAATTGAATTGATTGAGCTTGTTCTTAATGGCAATCTCGATGAGTTTAACGCTTCAATGAAAGTTTATGACAAAGACGCCAATTTGATTGCCAAGATGGTTACATTATGGAGAAATGAGATTGCCACAAAACTAAACAATCCAACAGAGAAAATAAAAGAAATCCTAAATATAGAGGCCTTGGAACAAATTTTGGAAGCTCTTAAAGAGAATAAAATCGAAAAGAGCGATATTAAAAAAATTATGGAAAAGATTGCTAATGGCGAAGATATTGAGCAGGCAATGAAAGTTGAAAAAATCTCTCAAGATGAATTAGAAGAAGAGATTTCAAAAACAATGAAGGAAAAGCCGGGGCTCACAGCTAACGCTTATATGGGAATAATAATGCAAAAATTCAAAGGCAAAGTTGACGCAAAAAAAGCAATGGAGATTATTAAAAAGATTGTTGAAAAAAATGTAAACCTTTAAAGGCAATCTAAGAATTGCAGAATAAAAATGATTAAAAATAACAACCTCTAAAGAACTTTATGAAGAAGATCTTATTATTGTCTATAATTTTTACTATGGGATTTTTACTAGGATTAGCATTAGATAATTTTGTTTTTACAGGAAAAGTTATAGAAGAAATTCCAAAGAGTTATACTTACACAAGAGCAATCTGCGATAATAATGAGTGTATTGATATTTTAATAGAATGTTTTAATGGAGAAGTTAAGAGTTTAAAGCCTGTTTCTGAATTAGTTAAATTTGATAAAAGTTGGGAAGATTTTAGGCAAGAAGAAGAATTTTGCGAATGATTAAATTATGGGCTTTTTTATTTTATCATTTCGTTCTTCGCAAAAAATACCTAACTTCATTACCTTCTTTTTCTGTTCTTATTTCTTTACTTAATTGATGAAAATATTGAAGCGCACTCATGGTAGAAATTCCTAAAATATCGGCAATTTCTCTTGTTGTCATTCCACCAGGCTTATTTCTTAGCAAAGTCTTAATTCCTTCTATTCTTTCTTCAGGAGATTTTTTATTAATCATTGGAGAAACTCTTCTATATAATCCAATTCCTCTTCTAATATAATTTGCATATTCTTGAGATTCTCTAAAAGTTTCTTGCTCTTGTTTAGAAACTTCCAATTCTCTATCAGATAAAAGTTCAATTAAAGGTAAATACCATTTATCATAAAATTTTCTTCCATTATCTAAAATTCTTGTCCTTGAAAGTAACTCTCTTGCTCTCCATGGAAAAATTCTTCTCACGCGACCTTGTTTTTCCAAACCGTAAAGAACAGTAGAAACATGTTTTAGATATTTATATTTCAAAACCCCACTTAATTCATTACGATCAAAAGGGTGAGTATTATTAGCTAAATATTCTGCAATTCTTTTTGTTAAAGAAGAACGCTTTTTCACAGTTTTTACTTTATCACTAAATTTGCCATTTATCCATTGAAATTTATATTTTCCCTTTGATTTTGCTCCTATAGAATCAAATTTAACAAATCCAATTTTCGCTAAAGCTCCTAAATGCTGGTTTACTGCGCGGTTATTTAAATCTAAAGCTTCTACCAAGTCTATTTCTCTTAATTCTTCAGAATTTCTTAGTTCTCCTAAAATTTTGATCCTGTTATAAGGAGCCCTACTGTCTCCACTAGAAATAGTAGAACCTAAAATCTGAAACATGCTTATTTTATTATCAACAGCATATCTTAAACTTAAAACAGCAGATGGCAAGCCATATGTTTTTCCTGCTTCTGTTAAGCTATAGCCAATGCATTCTATTTCTCCAGTATCTCTTGTTATTGTTTTCTTTGCAACTAGAGCAATGTCATGCAAGGTGTTTCCATAAGCCCTGAAAGTTTCTACGTGCGGCAAATATCCTCTTCCAATTGTTTCTCTGATTCTTGCTTTTATTTCAGGAGCTTCTTTTGGAACATCATCTAAATGCAATAAAGTAACATTTTTTAACTCTGTATTCACAGCATTTGCTATAATTGCCAGTCTATCTTCTAAATTATTTGGAAATGATTTTTCTTCTATTCTTTCTTGCATGAAAAAGCAAAAAATATTCGCTTTAAATAAGTATCTTTTTGTTGTTTCTTTGTTGGGTTGTAAATTAGCTATACGTTTTTGCAATAATCATGTTTATTACAAGGTCAACAATTTTTAATTAATTCAGAAATAAATATCTACGCAATTCAAAAGAAAATATTTTATAGTCTAATATAAACAATAAATTATTTCGCAAGTCCGAGTTTCCAATAATCATATTTTTCATTTAATTCTCTTGTCATTTCTCTTTGTTCTTGTAAATTATATTCTAGAGAGTTTTCTGGTTTTGGCCTACTCCAAATTTTTAGGAAACCGCCCCATGAAAGACCTGCACCGAAAGCTACAACAATAACAGGATCATATAACTCTAATTTTCTATTTCTATATGTTTCATCGAGTCCAATGAAAGTAGAGGCTGTTGAATTATTGCCGTAATTCGTGATACCATTAGTATAAACATATCTTGGTTGTAATTTAAAATCTTCGCCTAATTGCTCGACAAATCTGTCTATCGACCTTAAATTCATTTGATGAGGGATAATTGTTGTTTCTGCAAGTTCTTCTAAAGGCATGTCCGAGCCAGTAATCAGCTTTCTAATTGATTCTGAAGATTTTCTTAATATAAATTTATGAACTTCTCTCCCGTTCATCAAGAAATAACCTGGCTGATTATGGTTTCTTCTTAATCTAATTGGTTTTGTGCTCTCTAGTTGATTGTCAAATCCACTGCTATAATGAATAAGATTTCCTTTTGATCCGTCAGTCTTATTAAAAAGATATTTAATGCCCATTTCCTCGTCTGGAATTGGTTCAAATATTGCCGCTCCCGCTCCATCAGATAGTATCACGGCGCTGCTTCTATCATCAACGGGAGTGACGTTCATGAGATTATCTCCTCCAATTACCAATATTCTAGTATGCTTTTTTTCCGTGTTATAAATGTCGCGGATAGTTCTTACTGCAACTTCAGTTGCACAGATTCCTCCTGTGCATCCTGCACCAACATCAAAACAAGTAATTTCCCCTGCTCCAATTAAATATTGGACTCTTTGAGCAACAGCAGGGACCAGCATAGGGTCTGTTGAGTTTGTGCCAGCTATTATATAATCAATATCTCTTGGAGAAAGGTTAGCGTCTTTTAGTGCTCTTTTGGCAGCAATTGACATTAATATTGGAAGAGGTTCTTTACGAGTTGAAACTCTTCTTTCTTTAATTCCAGTGCGCTGAAGAATCCATTCGTCTGAAGTGCCCCCCTTGTCAAGATCAGTTCCAAGAAGTTCTTCTAAATCCTGATTTGTCACAACAGTTTCAGGCAGGCAATTACCTAAACCAGTTATTCCGACACTTACCATTAAAGTATTACTAACAGAGGCATTATAAATATTGCTAAACTTTAGTCTCTGCAAGTAATACTTGTTGCTTGGCTCCGCCCGAATTTAAATTTTTCTTTCTTTCCTACCCAAGATAGTAAGAGATTGCCCGCAGTCCTTCGGACAGATAGTCAAAACCTTTGGTTTTTGAATTTTACTTAGAAGTTTTCTTACTTACAAACGGTAGTTTAATAAATATGCTTAAACAATTTTTATTTATGAAACAGAAAATTAAAGAATCGTCTGTAAGGCGTTTCCTTTTTGGTTTATTAACAGACCATAAAAAAGAATTTGTAACAATTATAGCAATAGCAACATTTGGCTCTATCTTAACTGTTTTTATTCCTTATATTTATGGAAGGTTGTTTGATTTGGCTTTAATTCCTAACACAACTATAACTCTTTTATTGTCTTTAATTGGGCTCTGGGCGCTTCTTGGTTTAATCTCCAATTTTACTTCGGCAAGAACCTCAGCACTGGGGGACATTCTTGGAGCTAAACTTTCATTAAAATCCGAAATTGATGCTTATGCACATTTTTTAACTTTACCTGTTGCATTTCATAAAACTAAGAAAACTGGAGAAATTTTGCAGAAAATCTCTAGAGGATCATGGAATCTGCAATATTTTATTCAAATTGCCTCGAATATTCTTCCATCGTTAATTTTCTTAATTTTTGCATTAATTGCAATGTTGATTATTCAATGGCAATTAGGTTTGATAGTGCTTTTTACATTTGTAATATATTCAATAGCGACTTTAAAATTAACAAAGCCTGTTCTTAAAAGTCAAGAAAAGATGCATGAATCTTTTGAAAAAGAATATGGCAATGTTTATGACAAACTATACAATGTTTTTCTAGTCAAGAATTTTGCTATGGAAGAAAGTGAGAAGAAACAATTTTTGAAATCCTTTATTGGTAGAGCACTCCCCCCATATAAAGACAGCGCAGAAAAATCAGCAAGACTTCAGCATATTCAAGGGATAATCTATAATTTAAGTTTTGTAATTGTACTCGGAATGGCCATATTCTTTTTAAGAAATGGTCAAATTACTCAGGGAGAATTTATAATGTTTTTTGGTTACATAAATTTATCTTTTAGCCCTTTCTTTAGATTAAGCGAATTTTATAATTTCTATAAACGAGCATCCGTGGCTATAAAAAGAATAATCAGATTAGGAAGTATAGCCCCAGAAGCAATGAAACATGGAGAAAAAACAATTGACAAATTTAAAGGAAGCATAACCTTCAAGAACGTAAGTTTTCGTTACATTAAAGATAAAGAAATATTGAGTGATATAAACTTAGAGATTAATCCGGGAGAGAGTGTTGCTTTAATTGGTGAGAGCGGAGTAGGCAAATCAACACTTTCTGAGCTTATATTTGGATATTATCAACCCACAAAAGGGAACATATATCTAGACAACATTAACATTTCAAAACTAAAATTAAAGTGGTTAAGAGAACAAATAGCGATTGTTCCTCAAGAGATAAGTATCTTTAATGATACTCTAATCAATAATATCAAATATGCTAGTCCCCAAGCAAGTTTTGATGATATTGTTAGAGCTGCAAAAGCAGCAAATGCTCATAAATTTATTATGTCTTTACCAAAAAAATATAAGACTTTTGTTGGAGAGAGGGGAGTAAAACTGTCTGTTGGCCAAAAACAAAGGATTGCTATAACCATGGCTTTTCTCAAAAATCCCCAAATATTAATTTTAGATGAACCGACTTCTGCTCTTGATGCAAAATCAGAAAGAAGCGTGCAAGAAGGAATAAAGCGTTTAATTTCTGGGAGAACAACGGTTATTATTGCTCACAGATTTTCAACAGTTAAAAATGTGGACAAGATAGTTGTATTGGATAAAGGAAAAATTGTTGAGTTTGGAAATCATGAATACTTGATGAAAAAGAAAGGAAAATATTATGAGCTTTATTCTTTGCAAAAAGGTTTGGATTGATTGCTTTCAAAAAGATTAGTTCGTCTTCTTTTTATTTGGGAGGCAATGAATGTTATGAACTTCTGCTGAACTTGATTTAAAGAAACAATTAAAAATCCTTTTATTTTAAAGTTATTATGCTACGAACACATACTTGCGGTGAATTAAGAAAAAAGGATATAGGAAAGAAAGTTAAATTGTGTGGATGGGTTGATACGATAAGAGCGCATGGAAAGCTCAGTTTTATAGATTTGCGGGATAGATATGGCAAAACACAAATTATTGTTGAAGGAAAGCATGAACTCAAGCAAGAGTATTGTGCTTGTGTTAGCGGAGAAGTGAAGGAAAGAAAAAAGGGAACAGAAAATAAAAATCTTGAAACAGGAGAAATAGAAGTCTATTCCGAAAAGATTGAAATTTTAGGTAAATCAGGGCCTTTACCGTTTGAGTTGTCGAGTGATAAGGTAGGAGAAGAGGTAAGATTGAAATACAGGTATCTTGATTTAAGAAGAGGAAAGATTCAAAAAAATCTTGAGATAAGGCATAAAATCACAAATCTAATTAGAGAGTATTTAGATAAAGAAAACTTTGTTGATATTTCTACTCCCATATTGACTAAATCAACGCCTGAGGGCGCGAGAGATTTTATAGTGCCAAGTAGATTGCATGCAGGAAAGTTTTATGCCCTGCCGCAAAGTCCACAACAATATAAGCAGATTTTAATGGTTTCTGGATTAGATAGATATTATCAAATAGCTCCTTGCTTTAGAGACGAGGATGCAAGAGCTGACCGCTCTCCGGGAGAATTTTATCAACTTGATTTGGAAATGTCCTTTGTTGAGCAAGAGGATATATTAAATTTAATTGAAAAAATGTTTATCGAAATTGTTAAAAAAGCTCTGCCAAACAAAAAAATAACTAAGGTTTCATTTCAAAGGTTGAATTATGATGATGTTATAAAAAAGTATAGGACAGATAAGCCTGATTTAAGGAATAATAAAAATGATCCCAATGAATTAGCTTTTTGTTGGATAATTAACTTTCCATTATTTGAGGAAGAGCTTGAAAATTTACATTATGCTCCAAAGCACCATATGTTTACAATGCCCAAGTCTGAAGATTTAAAATACTTGAATAAAAAAGACGCTCACAAGGTTAAGTCTTATCAACATGACTTGGTTTTAAATGGTTTTGAGATTGGCGGAGGAAGTATTAGAATTCATGTTCCAGAAATTCAAAGTAAAGTGTTTGAGTTAATTGGTTTTTCAGATGCGCAGAAAAAATATTTTTCCCATATGCTAGAGGCGTTTAAATACGGAGCTCCGCCTCATGGAGGAATTGCAATAGGAATTGAGAGAACTGTAATGGTTTTGCTCAATGAGCAGAGCATAAGAGAAATTATTGCTTTTCCGAAAAATAAAGAAGCAAGAGATGTTATGATGGATGCCCCTTCTAATGTTTCAGATGAACAGCTTAAAGAAGTTCATATAAAATTAGATATTAAAGAAAAAGAGATAAAGAAGGAGGGAAAGAAAAAATGAACAGAAAATTACCTCCTTCTTATTCTTTTGGAAATTATATTTCGAACCTTAGCATGATAAAGCGGTATTTAGAGAATTTGGCTTTTGGAGGCTTTCAAGAAAATCCGGAAGTCATCACAGAATCAATAAGCGGGAGGTGTAATTATGATAAATGCCCAATAAAACACATACCAAGCAATAAAAGAATTTTGATAACGCGCGATGATGGCAGAAAAACGGCAGTTCATTTTCATTCGTCTTGCATAGAAGAGTTAAGAAATGATAGCAGATTAATGAGTTTAAATTAATATGAAATATGTTTTATCTGAAAATGAGAGAGAAGAAATTGAATATTTAAGAATGCTAATAAGAGGCACTCCGGCTAAAAGAAGAGAGCAGCAAGATTTTCTAGACGCCATTGAATCAGAAAAAGCAGAAAGAACAGGCGAGGACATGAAAAAAAAGCTTGAAAGAGGGAAGATTGGATTTCTTGAGAGAGAACAAGGACAAAGAAACGGCGAGGTTTTTTACTTTAAGAGAGTTTATAGAGTTAATGGATTAGTATACGATATTGATAATTTGTTTAATCTGCCTCCTGCTCGTGAAAAATATGCTTTTTTAGAGAAGCAAAAAGGTTCTGAAAAATGAGAATTTTAGCTATTGGCGACCCGCACGGAGATTTAAAGAAAATTAAAAAAATTTCAATAAGAAATTTAGATCTTATCTTGTTAACGGGAGATTTAGGCAAGGCAGATTTAGCCAGAAAAAGATTTTTTGAGAATGTTGAAAGAAGGAAGAGAGGATTAGAAGAACTAGAAGAAGATAGTAAATATGCAAAAGCCGTACATATGGAAATACATGATTCAACAATTAAAATACTAAAATATTTATCGAGGTATGCTCTTGTTTATACCATTGAGGGCAACGTTGGCATAGCTACTAAATCAAACGTCAGAGAATATAGAAAGAAATATGGGTTAAAACTTCCTGCAACTAGAGAGGAAATAAGCTTGATGAGAAATGTTTATTTAGTTAAAAATAGATTAAGAGTTATAAACGGTTTAAGAATAGGTTTTTTAGAATTTTTTACAGATATTAGTTGGGTTAGAGATTTCAAGCCGAGCGATTATAGAAAAAGAATGAAAAGAGCCAAAAAACAAACTGACAAAGCGAGAAGGATTTTACAGAGATTCGGCAGTGTTATCGACATTTTACTTTTTCATCAACCACCTTATGGAGTTTTGGACAAAGTAACTTTTAAAAGCGCTCCGAAAGATTGGCGAGGGAAACACGCGGGAAGCAAAGCAATTTTAGACTACATAAAGAAATACCAACCAAAATATGCTTTTTGCGGCCATATTCATGAAGGAGAAGGTTTTAGAAAAATCGGAAAAACAGAAGTTTATAATCTTGGAGTTTGCGGTTATAAGATTATAGAGATATAATTAACTTTATTAAATAACTTTTTCTCTAAGATAGATGGTTTCAGAGCAAGAAAAAGCCAAAATACAAAAAGAAGCAAAGCAAATCTTAGAAAATTTTGCTAAGAGCTTAGAAAAAGTAAAATTCAAAGAAAGCAAAGTTAAGGAGCAATTGGGAGGCTTTAGAGAAGAGCAAGAAGGAAAAGAGGCAGATCCTGATTTTAGGAAAAGATTTTTTGATAATGCTCCTCAAAAAGATGGAGATTTTATAATCGCTGAAAAGAAGAAATGGTAATCTCAATGAACGAAAGATTTAAATATGAGTACCCATATGAGTACACGTATGGGCAGCATAAATATCTCTTTAAGAAAAGAAGCATATGAATTTTTGAAGTCTTTGAAAGATAGCAATAAGAGTTTTTCAGATGTAATTTTAGAATTTAAAGATAACGAAAAAGTGGAGAAAGGAAGTAAAGAGGCCGTACTTAAATTCTTTGGGGTTTTAAAAGATATTGACTGGAAGTCTAGAGAGAAAAGAATGAAAGAATTGAGGAAATCTTTTAACAAAAGACTCACGGAGAGAATGAAATGATAGGTTTGGATACAACGGCAATTATAGATTTATATAAGGGGAATGATGCAATCAGAAAATTAATCGAGACTCTTAAGGAGCCATTCGCCGTTAATTATATCATATATTTGGAGTTGATGTACGGTTTAGATCTAACAAAAGATAAGCATAAGAATGAGGAGGAATATTACGATGAATTAGCTAATTCTTTATTCAATTTCGGATTGGATAAAAAAGCCTGCAAGAAATCTGCAGAAATATCATGGAAATTAGGAAAAGAAGGTAAAATAATTGGCAAATTTGATTGCACTGTTGCTGCCGTCTATATTACCAATAACATAAAAAAAATAATAACAAAAAATAAAAAACACTTTGAAAATATCAAGGAATTAAAAGTTATTTCATACTAAATTTTAAAAAGGATTTCCTCCATGAAGATAAAATGACTAAACAAGAAGTTGAAGAAGCAAAACAAGTTAAAATAAAGGCATCTAAACCAATTTCACAAATTAAAAGAGGTGACAAGATAAAAGTCGATTCTTTGGTTTTGGAAGTTGATGCTCACTATATCTTGATTGATCATGGGAAGACAAAAGAAATGGCTATCGAGCTTTTTGATCCTAAAACAGATAAAGACTATCAGATAAGATATTTTTCAAATCAGGTTGAAACCAGTATTGAATTTTTTGAATTGGATGAAATAATTTATAATAAGAAAGAAATTGAAAGAATTGAATGGTAATCAATTAAGTAATTCCACATTGTCCAATCCTCTAAAATCATTGTCTAACGTCATTAATTTGGCTTTATGATAAATTGCTGTCGCATAAACTAAGGAATCAATTGCTGGCAATTTATGTTTTATTGATATTTCAGCTGCTTGTTCTGCTGTTGCGCTGTCCAAATCTAGCGAAATTGCTCTTTCTTTAATAAATTTTAATTTTTCCTTTATTATTTTATCTGGAATTTTCTTTCCCGATAATTTCTTTTTAATCTCAAATAGAGAAAGCGTCGATATAAATAATATCTTTTCACTTTCTATAACTTCTTTATGGTGCCCATCTAAAAAGTACGCCAACCATATTGAAGAATCTAAGAAATTAGAATCTGTCGCTTTTTCTTCTTTCATCATCCAGCTCTTTTAATATTTTCTTAAGTGATTCATTCTTAAAATATTTTTTTAATGAGCCAGCCATCGACTTTACTTCTTTTCTTGTTCTTTGTATTGCTACTTTATTTATTACTTCGTCATAAGACCTTGCTTCTAGTTCTTGTTTCAGTTTCTTTAAAAGCATGAGAGTTTGTTCATTTACTTGTACTGTTGTTTTTTCCATATAATTATATAATTATATAATATATAAATTTATGCATATCGTCATGATAACTCTTTATGCCTGAAACAATCAACTGAATGGTCATTTACTAACCCAGCACCCTGCATAAACGCATAGCATATTGTTGGACCAACAAACTTAAATCCTCTTTTTTTCAAGTCAAGACTCATTTTATCTGAAATTTCTGTTTTTGCAGGATAATCTTTTAATGATTTTATTTTATTTTTTATTGGTTTGTAACTAACAAATTGCCAGATATATTCGCTAAAAGAGCCAAATTCTTTCTTTATCTCAATAAATTTTTTTGCATTGATTATAGAAGCTTCAATCTTTTGCCTGTTTCTTATAATTCCTTCATTGTTCATTAATTTCTTTATATCCTTAGATGTAAAATTTGCAACTTTGTTTATATCAAAATTGTCAAATGCTTTTCTGAAATTTTCTCTCTTGTTTATGATTGTGTTCCAGCTCAAGCCTGCTTGAAATGCATCAAGAACAAAATACTCAAATAATTTTTTATCGTTATAAACTGGCTTCCCCCATTCTTTGTCATGATATGAAATCATTAACGGATTTTC
>CAYTKV010000008.1:0-18565 GCA_964438545.1 Candidatus Woesearchaeota archaeon
GAGTCCTCTATACTTTAATTTTTAAACTATTTACCATTCTCTCAATAAATTCTTTCTGTGCAGGATTAATTTTCTTTTTTGCCTCTTCAATAGAAAAGAAAGAAGCTTTGCCAATTTCTGGAATTTTCATTTTTCTTCCTTTTATTTCAATTTCAACATAACTCTGGCACATTAACAAGCCATTCCAATCTCCTTCAAAAGCCCAAGCATGAACTATTTTTCCTGCTTTTTGTTTTATTTCTCCAAGAGAAATAAAATTTCCTTCTGATTTAATGCCGATTTCTTCTTTGAATTCACGCTTTGCAGTTTCTAGCAAATCTTCTCCCTCATTAACTTCGTCTTTAGGAATGCTCCATGCTCCTTCATCTTTATTTTTCCAAAATATGCCTCCTGGATGAGCAAGGAAAACATAAATTTGATTATTTTTTGTCTTATACATTAATAAGCCTGAACTTGTTTTTGGCATTTTATTAAAAACATAAGAAGGTTTATTAATTTTTAGTATAATTTATTATAATGTCTCTATTCGTTCATGAAAGAAAACACTATTATGAGCATAGGCACAAAGTTTAAATAGACAACTGTTTATAAAATTGGACAATTGTATTATAAAATGGACAAAACACTAGAATATTTTATTAAAAATCCAGAAAAAGAATTTCATGTTAGAGAACTAGCCAGGCTTGCGAAAAAGGCACCTACGACAGTTTCATTTTATTTAAGAAAATATGAAAAAAAGGGTTTGCTTAAATCAACAAGAAAATTAAATCACTTATTCTTTAAAGCCAATATTGGCAGTATTAGTTTTAAGCAGGCTAAGTTGTATTATAATTTAACAATTGTTTACGAGTCTGGTCTTTTATTATTTCTCGAAGAAGAATTTAACCATCCAGAGGCCATTGTATTATTTGGAAGTTTTGCCAACGCAGAGAATACCCCAAACAGCGACATAGATATTGTAGTAATTAGTCCAATAAGAAAAGAAGTAAACTTAAAAAAATTTGAGGAAAAACTTAGACACAAAATACAATTATTTGTTCTCTCAAGACAGGATATAGAAAAGATGAAAAAGAAGAATAAAGAGCTTTTAAATAATCTTATTAATGGAGTAAATTTATCAGGTTATTTCGAGGTATTCCGATGAATTATGAAGAAGCTTTTAAAAAATGGAGAGTTAGAAGAGGAAATAAAAATGAGAATTTAGCTCGTTCTCTTTTAAAGGTTACAAAGAGAGATATTCAATTTTTTAATAAATTAGAGATGAACGAAGAATCGGCAAGAAAATTAGTGAGCAATTATTATGACTGTTTAAGAAGCATTTTAGAAGCTATGGCTGCTCTAGATGGATACAAAATATACGGGCATGAACTATTCTTTAATTATTTGAAGAAGAAGAAAGAGAACAACTTAGCAACTAAATTTGATAGGTTTAGAGAGATAAGAAATAGAATAAATTATTACGGAGAAGATATAGATGTTCAACAAGCCAAAGAAGTTGTGGGCGACATTAAAACAATTATTAATTACTTAATTAAAAGATATTTGAAAGGGGTTTAATAAAATGTCTCTATTCGCTCAACTAACAATCAACGGCTTAATCGCGGGCTCTATTTATGCCCTTGTTGCTAGCGGATTTTCTTTAATTTATTCTACAAATAGATTCATGCACTTCGCGCATGGGATTAGCGTTGTCATTTCCGGATACGTTATATACACATTATCTTCTGTTATTGGAGTTCCATTCTCTCTTTCCATTATTCCAACAATATTTATTTCAGCGATTTTTGGATTGGGCATATATCGTGTAATCTATTTGCCATTACAAAACAGAAAAGCAAGTAATGTTATATTGCTTGTCTCTAGCATCGCTATTTTAATTCTATTTCAAAATCTGATTCAAGCTATTTTTGGAGCAGATGTTAAGACTATTGGTTATATTAAAGTCTCGCAGGGAGCTAATTTTCTTGGGGCTTCAATAACGCCTTTACAAATAATAATTATTTTTTCCTCGCTGAGTTTTTTCTTTCTTCTTTATTTATTCATGAAAAAAACCAAGTTAGGAAGAAACATGAGAGCAGTTTCAGACAACAAAGAATTGGCTTCTATAGTAGGAATAAATGAAAAAAGAGTTTCAGACTATTCTTTTATTATTGGTTCTATACTAGCAGGAATAGCAGGAATATTAATTGGCTTAGAGCAAAATTTAACTCCTGTAATGGGCACAGCTTTAATAATAAAAGGATTTACAGGGGCCGTTATAGGAGGAATTAACTATGTTCCAGCTTCTGTTTTAGGTTCTTTTCTTTTAGGATTAGCTGAAAATTATGGCATAGCTTTTTTGCCTTCAGGTTTTAAAGACGCAATTGCTTTTGCTTTACTGTTTTTATTTTTGTTATTTAGGCCTAATGGATTGTTTGGCTTGAATAGGAGGCTAAGATGACATTGGCTCCTTACATGATTCATTTATTAATTTTAATAGGAATCTACATTATCTTAGCTGTAAGTCTAAATCTTGCTCTAGGTTTCGCTGGAATGCTTAATCTCGGGCATATTGCTTTGTTCGGTATCGGCGCATATACTTCAACATTATTAACAATAAATGGCTTTCCATTTATTTTTTCATTCATAATCGCGGGTTTATTCTCTGGTTTATTGGGTTTTCTTCTAGTCTTTGCAACAAAAAAACTAAAAGGCGACTATTATGCTTTAGCAACATTAGGATTTGCTTTTGTTGTTTATTCTTTATTACTTAATTTACAAAATATTACAAGAGGTCCATTAGGAATTCCGGGCATTCCTAAGCCGAGTTTTTTTGGTTTTATTATTAATACAAATAACAAATATCTTATTTTTATAATTATTATAACAGTTATTTCTGTATTAATTATTAATTCAATTGTTAAATCTTCTTTTGGGAGATTGTTACAGGCTACAAGAGATGATGAAACTGCATTGAGAGTTTTAGGAAAAAACACAACAAAATTAAAATACAAAGCAATGGCGATATCTGCGTTTTTCGCTGGAATTTCAGGAGGCTTATTTGCTCATTACATAAGTTTTATTGATCCTGCAACCTTTTATATAAATGAATTAATTTTGGTTTTGACAATTGTAATTGTTGGGGGAATAGCATCAATTAAAGGTTCAATTATAGCTCCATTTGTCCTTGTTCTTATTCCTGAAACATTGAGATTTTTAGCTCTTCCTAGTTCAATTGTTGGGGCAGCAAGACAAATTATTTATGCAATGATTTTATTAATAATTTTGATGTATAAACCGCGAGGTTTATTCGGGAGGATTGACTTGGGATGAATATGGCTAAAAAATAACGAAATGGTCATATTCAGAACAATTAGTTTAAAATGCAAATACTTAAAATCAAAAATATAAGCAAGAACTTCGGGGGAATTAAAGCCTTAGATTCATGCAGTTCAGAAATTCCTAGAGGAAAAATTATCTCTATAATAGGTCCGAATGGCTCTGGAAAAACAACATTATTCAATGTTATATCAAATTTAATTAAAAAGAATTCTGGTGAGGTTCATCTTCGCGGTAATGAAATAACTAGCCTAGAAGATTTTGAAATAGCAAAGAGAGGCATCTCAAGAACATTTCAAGAAGTCAGGTTATTTAAAAATTTGACAATTAAAGAACATTTAGAGATAGCTTTATCAGAAAATGATGAATTTATCTTGAAAAATTTATTCAGAAAAGAGGAAAATAGAGAAAAGAGAATAAAAGAAATTTTACGGCTTGCTGGATTAAATAAAGATTTGGGTACTTTTGTTACAGAACTAAGTTATGGACAAAGAAAATTGCTTAGTCTTGCTATGGCAGTTGCTAAGCCACATGAGATTTTGATGCTTGATGAGCCAGTTGCAGGCGTTAATCCTATTTTAAGAGAAAAAATAAAACAAATTTTAAAAAACTTGAACAAAAAAGGAGAAACGATTCTTATTATCGAACACGATATGAATTTTGTTATGAATCTAGCGGATTACGTTTATGTTTTGGACTACGGGAAAGTTATTGCTCAAGGAAAGCCAAGGCAAATTCAAAATAACAAAAAAGTATTAGAGGCTTATTTAGGAGAGTGAAGTTTCATTCTTCATCCTATTTGTTTAAGTACGCTTTCGAGGCCATCGCAATAGTTACGTTATATATAACATAAATTAAGTTATGCATAACAGAAAAATATATAAAGCCCAATTTCCTTTACACCAAATGCCGTCAATAGAAGAGCATGAAAAAACAGCCAGGGAGCTGCTAGAAGACATAGAAGAAAAATTAAGGCTTGGTTTAGTGGCAAAAAGGCAGAAAATTGTTGGATTCAGCGTTTCGGAAGCATCTGTGAATCTCTTTGCAATTTTTCTGCATAAAAGTAAGCTTATAGACCCCGGGTTCAATGTAAATCATTCTTTACTTGACTCTCAAAAAAGGACAGAGCAAATATTTTCTTTTTATAAAAAAAAAAAAAAAAATATCCTGTCAATTTTAGTAAGAATTGAAGAGTTAAGAAATAGACTTTGTTATGGCAGAGAAAAAGAAGCCAGAGAAGCAAATGAAGCAGTTTCTCTCCTCTTCAAGCTGAAGAAGATGCTGGAGGAGGTAGATTCATGATGCAGTATATTTACGACTTTTTATCAATTTTTTTCGATAAATTAAAGGATAGCGGGAAGATACGGGCAATAATCTTATTTGGAAGTGTCGCACGTGGCAACCCAAAAAAAGATTCAGATATAGACATTTTTGTGGATACAAACGAAAAAGATAAAGAAGAACTGGATGCTATAGCAAAAGAAGCTTTAAACGAATTTGAGTTTAAGGCATCTACAACATGGCATGTTAGGGGTATAGCAAATCCTATCAACATTATAGTTGATTCTTTAAATGCGGATAAATGGAGCGAACTAAAAAGAGAGATTGCCGCCCATGGGCTTATTCTTTTTGGGAAGTATGTTGGCGAAAGAGTTGGCGGCAAACAAAAAGTAATAATTGAATATGATTTATCAAAAATCAAACAAAAAAACAAGATGAAACTAATGAGAAAACTCCATGGTTATCAAATTAAAAAGAATAGAAAAGTTTATTCTCAAAAAGGATTGCTCGATATAATTAAAGGAGAAAAGATGCACAACGCAATTATTGTTGACATTACAGATTATAAATCTTTAGCAGATTTGCTTAAAGAGCACAAAATACCACTTAAAAGAAGAACGATATGGACAGGATAAGTAATTGGTGTTGCCATCTCTCTTCAATAAAAAAGTATTAGAGGCTTATTTAGGAGAGTGAAAAATTTTTTGTCTATGGGAAGATTTTGTAAATAAAAGAAGCGTTATCCATTAAATGCCTTTCACTATACTCTTGTATGATATTCCTAGTTAAATCGCTTGGAATCAGAAGTACAAAGAGAATTAATAAAATAAAGATTATCCGTAGAATAAAAATTGCAATTTTATCTTTGTCTTCTTTTTTTAATGATGTATAAGGGTCCTTAATTTTAAATTTTTCTTTTTGTTTATAGAATAAAAAA
This sequence comes from Candidatus Woesearchaeota archaeon, assembly GCA_964438545.1. Taxonomy (GTDB): domain Archaea; phylum Nanobdellota; class Nanobdellia; order Pacearchaeales; family GW2011-AR1; genus UBA73. The sequence goes on from CAYTKV010000008.1 coordinate 5,537, forward strand.
ATCATTATTAGTCCTGCGATAGACATAAATACATTAAAATTTTGTCCAGTACCAATACCAAATATATAGGTCTCATATTCTCTGAATAAATCAACAAAAAATCTCAGAAACCCATATAAAAAAACAAATGAAGCAAATGCGAGGCCTTTTTTATTAGGATATATCTTTTTTAACCATAAAAGTGCTGGGATTAGAAGTAAATTTTTCAATCCATCATATAAGACAACAGGATGTCTAAATCCTCCCACATCTGGAAACAGGACGCTCCACCAAACGTTTGTTTGGCTTCCAACTATTCTTCCGTCTATAAAATTTCCCAATCTTCCAATTCCCATAAAGAAAGCTCCAGGAATAACTAATTCGTCAATAATCTTAAGAAAATTTTTCTTTCTCAGTTTACAAAATAAAAATGTTGAAACTAAAGCTCCTAAAAGAACGCCATGAGTGGCCATTCCTCCAAGCCAATAAGCAAAAATCAGAATGGGGTTTTTGCTATAGAATTCCCATTCATAAAAAAATACCTCAAATAATCTGCCAAAAATAAGAACCCCCAAAGCAAAAAACACTGATAATTCGTAAACTTCGCGCAATGAAAAATTCAATTGTTTTCTTCGGAATTTTATCCAGAAAAAGATTCCTAAAAAACCTATTGAGTACACTAGCCCATAAAACCAAAGATATATTCCGCTTATTTCAAGAAAAATCGGATCAATGTTATGAACAAATCCCATCTTCTTGCCTATTAATTTTAATTATAATTTATAATATTTAATAATATTTAAATATACCGAGAGAATGAGCTGTTAAGTTAAAGTCACCTAAATTGTTATAATTTTCTTTCAGGTACAGGCAAATTTATATAATTCATGTTCCTGAATTAACTTATGAAAATACGGGAAGTTTTAGATAAGAAAGTCGGGGATACAGAATATACAAGATATATAACAACCCTACCAAAAGATGTAGTTAAAGATTCAAAACTTCTTGGTAAGGAGTTAAAAGCTAAGGCCGAAAAAGGAAAAATTGTTCTAGAAGAAGTATAAGTCTTTCTATTAAGAAAAATATATAAACTTTTTATGATTAAAAAAATTATGGAAGAAGATAAAGAAGAGGTGATTTTTGCAGTGAAAGTTGGTGATTTACAAAATGAAGCAAAGCAAAGAATAGGAAGATAACTAACCGAAGATGAATTAGTTAGTGCATCAAAAGGAGTTGAGTCAGGATTGTCTTTTGATATAGACTCTGTTTTTGCTACTGCGATTGATGAAGCGGTTGAAAATAAAATGGATTAATTGCCTACAATTTTATTATAGCTTTTTAACCAATTTCCAAAAATGAATTTCCTAATCTTCTCTAGAAAATTCCCATTATCGCTTTTAGGTCTTAGAATCCAATTACACAGTATAATGGATAGGAATAATAAAGAAACAACAAAGAACGGCAAGGCTAAGAAGATTACCGATTCTCCAAACATTTCAAGAGATTTTTTAGCCCAGATGAACCAGAAAAGACGAATATATAAGATAAAAATAAAGAGCAATATAAACTCAGCAAGCCATTCAAATCTGAAAAAAGGCAATTTTCCAATTTTTGAGCTAAAATTAGATTTCTTTAACTGCGTATTAAATATTTGATACATTAGACTTTTTTTCTGTCCGAATGATTCAATAGCTAAAATACCGTAAAATAAAACACAAAAACCTAAAAATGACATAAGGAAGTACATAGGTCCAAAATTAGCTTTAGATGGCCAAACTTTGAACAATATCCATAAAGATAAAGCGACAGCGACTGAAAAAACAGTCCAAATAAGAAAATTATAATATTCCGCAGATTTTTGAGCAGATTCAGCTAAAAAGATTCTTTCATCTTTCATATTTTATTCCACTCGCCTAATTCTTGGTCTAAATCTAATTGTTTTTCTAAATATTCTTTAAATTTTTTACTTGAAGTAAAGTTAATAGCTTTTTCAAAAAATTGTTTTCCTTCTTTTTCTTCAACTTCCCATTGAGATTCTTCAAACTTGGCATCATTATCTTTTATATTAAGTTCGGAGAGGATGCAATTAACATTATTAATAAAAGAATGGGCGTTATTTTTCAAATCTATTGCTTCTATCTCGAAATAAAAATTATTTCTATATCTGGCTAGATTAATTACAAAATTGTATTTCTCTCCATTTATTGTTTTTTTCATTTCTCTAATTTCTATAATTTCGGCGTCAAACTGGAATAATCTATACAATTTCTCGCTTTATCCCATTTTGCTATCTGCATAAATTTATTTGTCTTTGTTCCAAACTTCAATAAGTCCTCTCGTCTAAGAACATTGAATAAATGGGATAATCTGCCTAATCCTTTTGAAGAAATCAAGAAAGATTCTATTGGGTCTATTAATTGAGTATATCCCCAAAGTTGTCCTAAATCTTTTAAAGTTAATTCTGTATCTTTTACTTCAACGAACACAAGTTTAAAGTCATTACCTCTTTTTAAAATTCCCGCAATATCTACTTTTATTTGTAATCCCATTGCCTCTTTGCATTGGATTCCTTTACTTTTCAAAACAACATCTAAACTTCTTTTTGACGTCTCATAAGTGGTTTGAACTGTATATCCTTTGTATTTATCTGTTAAATAATTCTGCAACCATTCTTTTATTTCAGGATATAATTTTTCTTCTTCTTTACTCATCATAGCCTAACTCCTTTGCTATATCTTTCCAATTGTCAAAATGTTTTCTGACTGTTGAGGGTAGTTTTGTGCTTTTCTCTTCTGGATGCTTTGGTTTTTTCTTGTTCATTTCTTTTGTCTCCCAATAAAATTTATGGTGGGCTTCTGAAATTGATTTGTTTTTATTGGATTTTTTCCAATTTTTTCTGTTTGACTCTGCGAATTTTTTTAGAAGTTTGTTCTTATGTTCTATATTAAATCCAATTTTCTCAAATTCTTCAGCCCATATTTTTATTTGGTGTTCTTTATTCCAGAACTCTTTGTAACCTGCATTATGTTTTTTCAAATTCGGGTCAACTATATTTGGATGAGCAAACCTAACGGTTTGAACAGGAACATCCAATTCTTTTAACAAATTTGCAATGTCTATACATAAATCCCAGTTTACCATTATCTCAACATAAACTCTATGTTCGTAATCCTTCCATGCGACATTGCTTTTTCTTATGTGTGCAGTAACGTCTGCAATTCCTCTTAAAAATTCTAGCTTTACATCTGTTGTTGCTGAAAATATCTCTGTTGGTATTCTGAAATCTCTCCAACTTACATGATTTTTCAAATAAGTGTTAATTGTCCTTATGAAATAATCTCCGTTAGGTTTTGAAAAAGATATGTGGGCTAAATTTTGTCTTGACGTATCCCATTCCATGTCTGCTCCAACAAGAGATTTTAATCTCCCTACAATATCCAATAAACTTGACTTTACTGATTGTTGTGTATTTTCTCCTTCAATTACTAAGTTTTTATGGGGTATATCAATGACAATCTCTGTGTTTCTGTTCCCTCTTATTATCTGACCTTTTCCGACAACCATTCCCAACAAATAAGCTATATCTGGATTTAACATATTATCGCTTCCTAAATATGAGTACAAACTCATGAACTTTATTTACTCTAAAGACAAACGGGTATCCAAGAGGCCTCATATTGTTATATTCCTTTTGTCTATCCCAAATTACAATGTCGTCTAATTCAAAACCGATTTCTTGCATTTTATTTACCACATCCATGTGGAATGGATAAAATTTTGATTTCTTTCTTATATCCATTACTACAACAACGCAATATTTTTCTTTCTTTAAAACTTTATAGACTCCTGTAAATGCTTCTTTTAGTTTATCTAAAAAGACATTATAATCCACAATGTTTCCTAAGTCTTCTTTTGAATCGCTATATTTTCTAATTTCTTTCCTATCGGCAGAACGCTTTGCTGTTAAAATATCCCAATATGGCGGAGAAGTAATAACCAAATCTACTGAATTCTCTGGCAATACTTTAGGAATGTTAAAAATGGTTTCATTATAGATTTCTGGTTTTATCAAGTCTTCTGGCTTCTGCTCTAAATTTAGCTGGGTTTCTTTTATTCTGCTTTCAGCTAATTTGATATACTCCTTAGAAAGCTCAAATCCTATTCCTTTTCTGCCTAATTTATAAGCTGATACAACAGTGCTTCCGCTTCCCAAGAATGGATCTAAAACTACTTCTCCCTTATTTTTAGTATGAATCTGAATTAATCTTGACGTTAATTGAGTAGGAAACATAGCAGGGTGTTTTAATTTTCTTTCTCCGTTGGTTTTTTCAATATCCCTCCAAACACTAAAAGAATACTGCAACCAAGTTTTTCCATCCAAATTATTCATTTTTCCGCCCATTTTACCACAAACTTTTTTCTGACATAATTTGCTTTAAAGCAAAATTTATCTTGTTCTGTTCTGTTTTAGTTATTCCATATAAGTTATAGACTTTTTCGTCTAAATTTGGCAAGATTTTCTTTAAGTCCTTTGCATTCATTCTTTTAACGATATCTATAATTTCCTTCTGTTCCCTTTGGGTAGCTTTTTTTATAGGTATTTTACCTAAGTAAACTTTATCAGTGTGCATTGTAAGTTTTGATTTATTGTAAACTGCATACATAAGATAGAAATTAATCAGCTTGGAGTTTAACAAGCCGTAGATATAATCTAATTCGTAAGATTTATCTTTTAAAATAATATTGCTGACGGTATCAAAATTAAGATTTCCTTTTTCATCTATAGATGAAATAATCCCTGCTTCGCTTGAGAATATGTTTTGGAGAATGATCTTTCTCTTTTGAAACTCCTTTAATTTTGAAGAGTTATTCATTAATTTTTTTTCATCAATAAAGAATCCATTTGAATAAAAAGACTTAGAGATGTCATTTCCTTTAATGATGGAAACTTTTCCCTTATCTTTTGATTTAGATATGATTTGGGCATTCGGGCTTATTGAAAGTCCCCTGAAAATGTCTGCTATATTCTTTAAATTTTCTCCTTTAATTTTCTCTATTAAATCATAATATGTTTTATCCTCAAACGTAAGGAAAGTATTATGTTTTTGGAATACTTTTTGAGGAACGTAAAACTCTTTATCGCTATCAAAAACTCTTATCAGAACATTATTATTTTTTATCTTCTCTCTGTCGGATGTCTTTTGAATGAATAAAACTATCTGCTCTCCCCGAACATCTTTAAAGCAAGTTCCTAAATCAAAAATATGTAATATCTTAGAATTGTTTAATAGAAATTCTCTTAATCTTGAATATGAATTAACTCTAATCAATGTTTTAGGAAGAACAAAAGCCATTACTCCTTCTTCTTTTAGAAGTTCGTAAGATTTGGTAATAACTAAAGAAGCCGCATTTGTGCTACCATTCGCAATTTGAGAAAAGAACGACTCGTTTACATCGTAGTCTCTTTTATTCTTTAAAGTTACATATGGAGGATTGCCGATTATAAAATCAAAACCGCTCCCATTAAGAATATCTGAAAACTCCCTTTTCCAATTAAATGCCTTTCTATCCACAAATTTATTTTCTATAATTGTGTTCCCAATTTTAATATTTCTTTCAAGAATATTTAATGAGTTTGAATCTTGACCATTTCTTAACCACAAATTTATTCTCGTTATTTTAGTTGCAGAATTATTTAAATCAACACCATAAATATTATTTAGAGCATTTGGATTTATCTGTTTTAAATAGTTATATGCAGTTACTAAGAAAACACCACATCCACAAGTCGGATCTAAAATTTTAGAATCCGGTTTAATATCCAAAAAGTTAACTATGTAATTAACAATCTCTTGCGGAGTGTAAAATTGACCCAAATCTCTTTTTTCTTGTTCTCTTATCAGTTTCTCAAACAAAACTCCTAAAGTATCCTCTTTTATTTTTGTTAATTGTTCTTGTTCAATCCTTCTTACAACCTTTCTTATTATTTTATCCTGATATGGTAAAGACTCTAGAGTATCTCTACTTAAATGAAAATTCTCCTGTTTTGGTGAAACTAAAATAGATTCCATTTTACAATATCATTATCCTCCCTAATTCTGTAAGTTTAAGGCCATCTTGATTCATTATATATCCCTCTTCTTTTAATTCCTGTAAATGTTGATAAATAGAACTTTGTTTTATATTTAACTTTTGCTCCAATTTTCTAACTTCATAATTTCCTTTATCTATTTCTTGAAGTATTTTTTTCTTAGACCCTCCCAAAGAAAACGATATCAACGGCAAGGAGATAAGCTCGTGCTCTTCTTCTGTGACATAGTATGCCTTGCTGACTTTTTCCCTTTGGGAATAGGCAGCGAATAGCAGGGCTAAAGATGTAATCTTTCGGCCTTCGCTAATATGTATTATTATTTCACTTTCTTTTTTACTTTCATCGCGTATGATCTTGAGTACATTTTCAATTATATAGGGAATATCATAAGATCTTATTTTAACCGGAACCACCTCTAGAATATCTTGATAGAATTTTTTTATCTCCTCAAAAGAATTTTTAATTTTATTTCTAACCTCTTCCCTCTTTGGCTCATCAATTAATAAATAGACTTTTTCAGGAGAAAGCTTAGCTATTGCCTTTTTAGTAGCATGGCCTTCAAAAAACGTAGAAATAACAACCCTCATTTTTGCCTCTTTTATTCATATCCATTAATAATAATATTTATATTTAAAGGTTTCTTTTCATTAACAAGAGATTACAGATAAAAACCGTAAATTACGGTTATAATGAAAAGATTTAAATATTCTTCCATGCTTGTAATTTCATCTCTTAAAAAGAGAAGTGATAAAATGGCAACATACAGGAAAGTAAAAAGAGTAATTGATGGAGATACAATCCAGACATATAGAAAGATAGACGGAAGTAACTTTGTGAGAATCGCCGGCAAGCATGCTCCAGAGTTAAATCAATTTGGTGGAAGGCAAGCAAGAGATAAATTAAAAAGACAAATTCAAGGCAAGACCGTGACACTGCAACCAGTTGGGAGATCTTATAGCAGAGTTGTTGCAAAAGTCAGACATAACCGGAGGTTGATAAGATAACTGAAAAACAGGAAAGAATAGATATTTCAGGCCAAGACTGGAATATTGAAATAACACATATAGATCAAGATAAAAGAGTGTTTTAATAACTTTTAGGAAAAATATGGATTTCGTTGCATTTACAGGAGAAGAAATAGAAAAAATAAAAAGTGATATTAAAGATTGGGGAAAATGGAGAGCCTTTAAAGAATTAAAAAGAGATTTATAGGGGAAAAATGAATAAGAAAGGGCAAGGAAAAATAATCATATTTGCAGGAGTTTTTATTCTGTTTTTTATTATAGGAGGGATTATAGGTTCAGCATCATTGCCTGAATTTCCTGGACGATTCTTTTTTAGTGGACTTATTGTGGCAATTTTTGGAACTGGAACGGGCGCTTTAATAATTAAGGTGATATTTCGTCATTAAAGCAAAAAAGGAGAGATTAGATTGATGAAAAAATGAGTAAATATAAAAAAGTATTAATAAAAAGAAAGGCAAGGGCAGGTAAAATTTGTTCTTATTGTGGGAAAGAAATAAAAGCTGGAGAATATTATTTATCGGAAGAGCCCTCAAATAGATTTCTGCATACTATTCATAATAAAAAGTTTCATATCAAATGTACAAATGATGGTAATCAAACTTTGTAAGTTTCATAAGCTTTCTTTAAAGCTTCGATAACCTCTTCCAAATTATCCTCATTTTCAACTTTAACCTCAAAAGATGGTCATCCATAAAATTTTTCTATGCCTTCGGTAAATCTTCCTAACTTATGGTTTCTTATCATTTCCAAACCTACTTCATAAGGTAGCATAATAGTAACCTGACTTCGCCACATAACTAATCTAAATGTTCTTTTTAATTTTTAATAAGACTTTTTCTGTGAATTTCACTCAACATTACTCAGATTAGTTTGACACATTTTTAATGGGGATTTATCGTCATTATTTTTTAAGAAGTCACTCAAAAAAATATTTAATAGTTTGACAGATAGTCTCAACAACGGTAAATTATTGACTTTAATGAACTATCAATGAGAAAATTTTGTAAAACATCCCAAAATTCAGCTAAAAACAACGAAAAAACATGGAAAAAAGAGCAACTGGCAAAACCTCTTGAGTAACAATTTTTTATCTTTCATCACTGGCGAAGTCAGGTTATTTATAAAATTATTGTTGACTTCAGCTTGATTTGAAGTTATACCAAAAAATCTCCTTTTTAGATGACTTTAACTTTAGAGCTAACTTTTTCACAATCTTTATTAATATGTTTCATCTTTCTGATAAAATGCTCCAAATAAAAAACCTTCATTCAGGCTATGGCGAATTAGAAGTTTTAAAAGGAATTAACTTAGAGGTAAAAGAAAAGGAGATTGTCGCTTTGATAGGTCCGAATGGCGCTGGAAAAAGCACAGTAATAAAATCAGTATTTAATATGGCTAATGTCAGAGAAGGAATTATAAATTTTAATGGAAAAAATATTAGAAAATTAAAAGCCCACAAGTTGATAAGCTATGGAATAAGCTATGTTCCACAAGGCAGGATTATTTTTAGCAATTTAACAGTAAAAGAAAATTTAGAAATCGGAGCGGAATTAATAAATGACAAAGAAGAGATTAAAAAAAGATTTAATTTGATTTATAAAAAATTTCCGATATTAAAAGAAAGGGAAAATACATTGGCTTACACTTTAAGCGGTGGGCAACAACAAATGCTTGCTTTGGGAAGAGCGCTAATGCAGAAACCCAAACTATTACTATTAGATGAGCCCTCTCTTGGCTTAAGCCCAATATTGCAGAAAGAATTATTTTTAACAATAAAAAATCTTAGAGATGAAAAAATTTCTATTTTAATTGTTGAGCAAAATGCAAAAAAAGCAATAGAAATCGCAGATAGAACTTACTTGCTTGAAGATGGTAAGATCGTTTTAGAAGGCTCTGGAAAATTTATTTTAAAACATAAAAAGATTAAAGAGGTTTATTTGGGAGGGAGATACTGATTATAGAGAATTGCGATAATTAGAATAATTATTTTCTACAATTCTCTTATAGATAAATGCTAAATTTCCTGTCCCAATCAACGCATTTATCTTTAATCACAAAAGTAAACAGCGTTTCCAAAAAAGTTATAAGTAGTGTTTTGCTAATATAAAAATGAAATTAAATAAAAATTTAATCATTGGCATTATCGCATTTGTGGCTATTTTCTTAATTGGGTTTTTTATATTCAGAAATAATTCAGAAGGAACAAATATAGAAAATGAAATAGTTAATGTTGACAATATAAATCAAGGCTCTATAGGAGAAGAAACTTCTTGGATAAATTTTGAACTGAAAGATGTGCGAACACAACAAACTTTTAAAATCTCTGATTTTCAAAATAGACCAATCTTATTAGAAAGTTTTGCTGTTTGGTGCCCTGTATGCGCAAAACAACAAGATGAAATAAAAAAACTGCACGAGGAATTGGGAGACTCTTTTATTTCAATTTCTATTGATACAGACCCAAATGAAGATGAAGCCAGAGTCAGAGGGCATATTGAAAGTAAAGGATTTGATTGGTATTACGCTGTCTCTCCTAGTGAAATGACTCAATCTCTAATCAAAGAATTTGGTCCAGAAATTGTTAGCGCACCTTCTGCACCAGTGATATTAATTTGTCCAGATGGAAATTTTAGGAAATTAGGTAGCGGAGTAAAAAAAGTTGAAGAGTTAAAAGAAGAAATATCTAAATGCTAAATCAAAATGACCATTGTTGATTTTATTGCTTCGTTTGTTCTTGGATTGCTGACGCCTTTAACAGCAGTATGCGTCCTGCCTTTATATCCTGCTTTTTTAGCTTATTTATCTAATCAATTTTCTCAAAATGATAAAAATAATAGAAAACATTACGCTTTATTTGGCTTTATTATTATATTAGGAGTAATTTTATTTATGTTTCTTTTAGGCTTAATTTTTACAACCATTTTACAAAAATCATTGACAAATGTTATAGGAATTGTCTCTCCGATTGCTTTTATAATTTTAGCAGTTATAAGTATTTTTCTAATATTTGATATTGATATGGGAAGACTTATACCAAAGATAAAAACTCCCGCAAGTAAAAATCCGTTATTGGGCGCATTATTTTATGGTTTTTTCTTTGGAGCGATTGTTGTTCCTTGTAATCCGGCATTCATAGGAGCTTTCTTTGCAAGAGCTTTCTTAATTCAAAATTTCTTTTCTAATATTCTTAACTTCCTTCTCTTTGGTTTGGGCTTAGGATTCCCGTTGCTGATATTTTCTTTAATTTCACAAAAATGGAGTCAGAAAATTATATATTTCGTAACAAAACATAAAAGAAAAATTAATTTATTCGCGGGCATTATAATGTTAATTATATCGGTTTATTATTTGTTTTTTGTTTTTGATGTTTTTAGTTTGAAAATATGAATAAATTGAAAAAAGAAAGATGAATTAGTGAAAGAGAGACAAGGCAAGAAAACCAATAATGTTGAAGAGATTGTCAGATTAAACTGCTTTTTCTGTTCCTTCTTTATTTAAAAGGTTAACAGCGTTTACAAAAAATTTAAATATTAGTTAACGTCTGTTAACTTATGAGAGCCTTGCCACAAGAACTTGAAGTATGGTATGTAATTCCAGCGATAAGAAAAGAATTGGCGAAATGTTTTATTAATGATTATAAAATAAGTTATGAAAAAGTTGGAAATATTTTAGGAATAAGCAAGTCTGCTGTTTCACAATGCATGAAAAATAAAAGGGCTGCGAAGATTAAACTTCATGAAAAATCTCTAAAGGAAGTTTGTAAGTCATGTGAATCAATTGTTAAAAAAGGTAACAGAGCCAATAGGGAGATTATGAGAATATTGCAATTTATAAGAGAAAAGAATCTGCCTTGCGAGGTTTGTGACAAGCGCACAAACGGTGTCTTAGAAGGCTGTAAAGAATTCAAGATAAATTATAATATTTAAAAATGAGAAAGTTTAAGTATAATTATGAAAAGTATTATCTGTTGATTGCATTAGCAATTTTAGTTTTTTTTATCTTTATTTATTTAAATCTTATAAACAGCAAAATGGAAAGCAAAGAGGGAATCTTGCAAGAACAAGAAAATTCTTTAGAAGGAAAGAGATTTAATGAACTTAGTGCTGTTTTAGCTAATGACGAAATTAAAATCTCTTCTGATGGAACAAAGTATATAGTTGATCCAAACAAAATTCTTTCAGGTGGTCCTCCCAAAGACGGCATTCCTTCTATTGACAAACCAAAATTCGTTTCTGTTGCAGAAGCTAACGAATGGGTAAAAGATAATGAATTAGTTCTGGCTATTATTCATAAAGGAATTAAAAGAGTTTATCCTTTGCAAATCCTCGTCTGGCACGAAATTGTTAACGATGTTATTGCTGGCGAACCAATATTAATAACATATTGCCCCCTGTGCGGAAGCGGAATAGCATATTATAGAGTCATTAATGGAGAGGCAGTTGAATTTGGCACATCAGGAAAACTACACAATTCTAATTTAGTAATGTACGATAGAAAGACAGAAACATATTGGCAACAAATAGACGGAAAAGCTATTGTCGGCGAACTGGCAGGAATGGAATTGAAAGAAATCTCTATTGATACAGTTGCCTGGAGAGATTGGAAGAATCTCCATAAAGATTCTGAAGTATTGAATCGAAATACGGGATTTAATAGAGCCTATGGTAGAGATCCCTATGGAAATTATTATGAAGACAGTTACACATTGTTTCCAGTCGAAAATGAGGATAATAGAATTCATCCAAAAACAGTTGTTTTTGGCATAGAAATAAATGGAAAATTCAAAGCCTATAAAGAAGATGATTTAATTGAAAAAAAAGTTATTGAAGATAGTATAAGTAATATCAATGTAAAACTAGAAAGATTTGATGACGGCAGAGTTGTTATAACAAACCTCGATAAGGGAGAAGAAATTGTTAAAGAAAGAGATTTTTGGTTTGCATGGTATGCTTTTCATCCCAATACAGAGTTATACGAAGGTTAAAGCGAGTTAGATTTATTTATCTGGGCAACTAGTTATATCTAGTCTGTCTAGTTCACATGAAAAATAAGAAATAATTACACTTTCTTGTTTTTCTGGATTCTCTTGAGAAAAGAAATATGTTTTCGTTTCGCCTTCTTTTAAGATTCTGCAGTTTCCACATGAATCGCTGCAAATCCAATTTGATTCTTCATTTTCTGATTGTACTGTAAATTCAAGAAAGGAGATATCAAATTCTGCATAGTTTCTTTCTAAAGTTACTTCTATTTCGTTTGTTTTTATGTTTTGGCAGGCTTCTTTAATTACAATCGGTTTTCCAGACTGCAAATCAGGACATGAAAATTCTGGAGAGAGTGTCGGTCTATCAATAATATTTCTTAAGCTTAAGAATATCAAAGTTGCGATTATCACTAAAACTAAGACAAACAAAAGCGTAACTACATTCTCGGATACTGCCTTCTTATTTAAATTTTGCATGGTCTTCCTCCTAAGTCCTCTATGTCTAACGCCAAAGTTTTATCAGCTGTTTTTATTCTTAGTTTTTTAGCGTCTTCTATAACTGGGAGCTTTAATATAAACTCCCCGTCATTGTCAAATACTTCTCCCTGTATTTGGTTATTATTTTCTGAAAAAGGAGAGTCAGTAAAAATAAGCTCGGCGTTAAATTCTCCTGAATGCACAACTTCATTATTTTCCAGCACAACATCAAATTTTAAGTCGCCAAAACCATTACTACCAATGCATCCTTTTTCAACGCCTTTGGATTTTACTTTTATATTTCCCTGATTGTAAATTGCTTGAATAAAATAGTATTCTTGAGCCGAGCACTCTAAGCTATCAGGTGATTCAACTACGCTTCCAGTTATTAAATTATTTTTAGGAGTTTCTTCGTCAATTCTTTCTTGTATTAAGAATTCATTAAATTTTCCAAAGTTCTCTGTGTCTAGAGTTCT
>CAYTKV010000008.1:18575-22882 GCA_964438545.1 Candidatus Woesearchaeota archaeon
GCTGTTTTCTATTGACCTTATGTAATTTTCTAGCGAGCAACCCACATAACACCCGTCTCTAAATTCTGGAAAATCAGAACATTGAGTAACACAATTCTTTGCTCCTCTTGGCAGTTTCGCAGGCACATACTCTTCTGCGAGATTTGCAAAAACGTGCCCAAATTCATGGGGGAAGACAGTTAAGGGATGTATGGTATTTAGGCTCATTACATTCATAAACGCAGAACTTCTAATAGAACTAGTTTTTTTTTCTAATACGACAACATAGTCATTTGGACATGAGGAAGCTTTTTTTACCAAATCTTTTGAATAGCAGAGCAAAGCTATGTCTTTGTAAATTTCACATTTTGGTTGATAAGTGTCTATATAAAAATAATTGAATTTATTTGTATTTTTATCAATAGGTTTTATTGTTTGAAAAAAATTTAAATATTTTTCAGCTGATTTTTTATCAGAAAAGAAAACAAGGCTTATCTTATCTTCGCCGTTAAACAACAATGTTTTGCATTCTTCTAAATTTGCTTGAGGAGAGGCTCTTAAAGAATTTGTAAAAATAAAAATGCCAATTAAAATTGCTACAGCAATAACAGAAACAATCAAATATGCGATGAATTTTTTTCTTTCCATTTTTAGTTCATAGGGCTTTTAATTTAAATAAGTTCTGCATCTGCTTTTTAAAACATTGTTTTTTCTGCTTCTTTCTTTATACATAAATAATAAGTATTTTTATAAAAATAGCAATATTTATAAGTATATACACATAAATAATAAGTAAATTTGGGTGTGGTATGGGAATTATGTTGAAATTAGTTTTTGCATTAGAAGCAATTTCTTTGTTTATATTCTTGAGTGAAAGGTCGTCTCGCCACACCCTACAGAATTTTTCTGTTTTCAGAGACGGCCTTTTTTCTTCTTTAACCTTTGAAAATGGCCAATGAATTAAAAAAACTGGAAAAGAGAAAAGAAGAGTTGAAGAGAAGAATAGAGCTAGCTAGCGAGCATAAGAGAGACGTAATACATTATGTGCAAAGTTCAGTTTTAAGATATAAAGAAGGCGAATTAAATTACCATGAATATTATAATACTATTGAAGAAACTTTTGGAGAAAAAACACCTCAAGAATGGGTTGATTATTATGATGATTATATTTCTGGCTGTAATAGGTTGTTGGAAAATTGCGATAAAGAAATAAGAAAAGAGAAGTTAAAAAACTTTACAAAAAGTGTTTCGCCCTTTGTTATTGGTATTTTTTTCTTTGTACTTCTTTTTTTCTTTGTAAGACCGCAGCTAACAGGCCTTATTATTTCAGAAGGATTAATAGTAGAAAAAAATTATACACAAGAGCTAAATCTTCTTTTCAATGAAAGTTCAAATTATACTCTTGAAATTGAAAATTTAGGAAATTTAAATTTTATTAAGCTTTCAGGCTCAATTGAAGGCGAAGGCGCAATTAAAGTTTATTTATTAGTTAAAGAAAATGAATTTTTAATTTTAGATAGCGATAAATTGCAAATAACAGGAAATAAAAGCGTTGAAAATGAAACAAGTCTAACAATTCCAATAAAAGAATTTAATGAAATTTGCGAAGAAACTTGTTCTTTATTTGATTTTAATTTAAATGAAACATCTTATACATTAAAAATAGAAATACAAAATAATGCTTTAATTGAAATTAGAGAAGTAAGTTATGGAATAATTTTTAAAGAGATTAAAGAGATAAAGGAAAAAATTCCCCAAGCTCCTCAAGCGCCGATAAACATCACTGAAAATATAACAAAAATCGAGAAAAAAACTCCCAAAGGAAAAAGCGTAAATCTAAAAATTCCGAGAGGATTAGAAAATTCAAAAATAAAAGAAACAATTCCCAAAGAGTGGAATATCAAAGACAGAAATTCAATAAAATTATTTTGGGAAGAAGAAAATAAGTTTGTTGATTTTAATGCTTTAGACTCTAATAATGACGGCATTATAGATGAAATTGAGTGGCTTGTAGAGAATTCAGGAGCGCAAAATTTCAATATTATTGTCATAACAAAGGCAGAGCATTTAGATTCTGACAAAGAATTTATTTCAAATATTTATGAAGAAGTTAAAGAATTAGATGGAATTTGGAGCGAAGAAATAAAGAATAATGAATATGTTAGAGTAACTTTTGAGCAGAATTTGACAAAAGACAGGGATATTACTTTATATCCTCGAACAGTAAATGGCACACCAAGAATTGAAGTTTATGAATTTAACAAAACAGAATTAATCGCTGAATTTACGAATTTGAAAGATAATGAGTACAATAAAGTTTATTTGACAAACCTACAAGGAAGTCAAGACACATTTGACTTGCGCATTGTTGGTGGAAGTGTAGAAATTGAGCATATTATTGACCCAACACAATTGTTCTTTGAAAATTTTGAAGTCGACCTAGGTAATTGGAATGTTGTTGCATTGTGGGCTATAGCAACAGATCAAAAGGACGGTGGAACAAACAGTTCAAAATGCACAGGCGCTAACGATTGTGATATGAGTTTATTAACTTCTTTAGATACTTCAGCCGCTTCAGAGATTAATGTTACTTTCAGATTTAGAGATGACGATTTAGATGGAGGAGGTGACGCACCATATTATTGGAATGATAGTTCCGGCAATTGGGATTTGATAGGTGAAATTGATGCGCCAACAGCATCAGAAGATACATGGCTTACTTTTTCAAATTCGTCAACTGATTCGCAATATTTCCATAAAGGATTTAATATAAGATTTGCAACTACTCTTGATGGTGCCGGCGGCGCTGAAAATCTTTGGCTTGACAATATAAATGTTTCTTATACTCCAGATACAGCTTCTCCTTTAGTAACAATAAACTTTCCTACTAACACAACTTATACTTCGGCTAATATTCCATTGAACTTTAATGTAACTTTAAGTGAAACAGGGTCTGTTCTTTACAGCTTAGATAACGGAGTTAATAATATAACAATGATATCTAGTGCGGACCAGACTTCAAAGACAGGAACAATATTTAACATTACAAATGGTTCAATCGCAGACGGAGTTTATCCGTTTAATGTTTACGCAAATGATACGGCAGGAAATAAAAATTATACCAGCTCTACTTCTTTTAGAGTAGAAACAACCCCTCCTTTAGTAACAATAAACTTCCCGACAAATACAACATACAGCGAAACAAATATTCCTTTGAATTTTAATGTAACTTTAAGTGAAAATGGTTCTGCAATGTACAGTTTAGATAACGGTGTAAATAATGTAACAATGATAAGCTCACAAGATCAGGTTTCTTTGGTTGGATTAGTATTCAATAGAACTAATGGAAGTATCGCAGACGGAGTTTATTCATTTAATGTTTATGCAAATGATACGGTAGGAAATAACAATTATACTCATTTCACATCATTCAGAATTGATACGATAACTCCATTGATAAGTTTTGTTTCTCCAACTCCAGATAATTACGCTAATATAACTTCTGATTCTATTAACGTTACTGTTTCTGTTACAGAGACAAATAGGGATACAACTAAATTTTATTTATACAACGGCACAGGAGGAATTGTTAATATAAGTAACTTCACAAGCGCTGTAAATAACCTAAACTTTACTGGCTTAGCCTTTGGCAATTACACCTACAATGTTTCTATTAATGATTCTGCTGGGCATATTAACAGTACAGGCTTTAGATATATTAATTTATCCGCAGGCGCAGCCAATAATGCTCCGCAAATTATTTCTGTATTTAACAATTCTGTTTTAGGAGGAACTTTAAATGAAGGGCCTTCTAACACCAACTTTACTGTTAATTTTAGTGTTGTTGATACCGATGGAGCTTCTGATTTAAATTCCGCGACAGCAGCTGTAAACTTTACAAAATCAGGAGAAGACACAAGATACAACTGGACTTGTGCGCAATATCAGTCAACAGGAAATAACGCAAATTACACTTGTCAAATAATGATGTGGTGGTGGGATGGAGACGGAGCATGGACAATTAATGCTAGTATTTTAGATACAGCCGGAGCTAAAGCAACAAATGATACAAGAACATTTTCAGTTTCTCTCACAACAGGGTTTGTTTTATCTCCAGGGAATATTACTTTTCCTTCAATAACATCTGGAGGAACAAACTTCACAGCAAGTAATGATCCTTTGTTGCTCAACAACACAGGAAATGACGATATAGACCAAACCGCAGTATCAATTAACTCAACTAATCTAGTAGGAGAGGCAACATCCACACAAGCGCTTTACACCGGAAACTTTTCTGTCGGAAATACAACAGGAAGCAATGCAGAATG
>CAYTKV010000009.1:0-19099 GCA_964438545.1 Candidatus Woesearchaeota archaeon
CACTAAATTCAAGCGGAGCATTTTATTCTAATATTTCTGTTACTGTTAATGATACAACCGCGCCCTCAACAATAACTTTTGGAGACGGAACAGAAGCAGACGGCGCTAATTTATCAAGAAGTAATATCCAAGTAAATATTACAGCAACCGATAATGGAAATCTTACCATAATAATAAGACTCTTTAATTCAACAAATAATCAAATAAACTCAAGTTTAAATACTACGGCCTCTCCTCATTTCTTTAACTTTACAGGTTTAGCTGATGGTGTTTACAGATTCAACGCAACTGTAAATGACACGGCTAATAACCTAAATAACACTGCCACAAGAGTTATAACTTTAGATACGGTTTCACCGAATGTATCAACACCCGTTAATCCGGTAAGTGGTGGAAACTTTTCAGGAACATTTGTATTTAATGTTTCTATCAATGACGTCACAACTAGTGTAAATTATGTGTTTTTCAATGTAACAAACTCTTCTTCTGGAGTACAAAACGCTACTTTTAGAGCATTCTCATTAGGTAATTTCTGGAACGCGTCAATAAATACCGCGGCTTTTCTCGAGGGAACTTATAACATAACAATATATGCGAATGACACAGCAGGAAACTTGAATAGTTCAGTTAGAGTTGGACCAATAATCTTTGATAACACTGTCCCAGTTGTGTTTAACGCCAACATTAGCTCTCCTTCTGCTAGCGGAAATTATTCTGGAAACTTGTTATTGAATGTTTCTCCTATAGATGCAAGAACTGGCATTGGCACAGTATTCTTCAATATAACTAACTCCTCTGGAGTACAAAATGCTACATATACTGCTACAAGAGTTGGCAATAGCTATAATTATACTATTGCCACGTCACAATTCCCAGACGGAAGATATAATATTACAGTATATGCCAACGACACAGCTAGCAATTTGAATAGTACTGCTCGCGCGCTAAATGTAATTCTTGATAATACCGCGCCAAGCATAACCTTAACTAGATCAAGTAGTTCTACAAAAGATAAGATAGTTATAGATGTTACTATAACAGAAGTAACTTCTGGAGTGAATGGGCAGTGCGGAGTTGACACAACAGAGAACATAGAAAAAAGCGGCTCTGGAACAAGTCAGACTATAACTCATACTGTGCTTAGTTGCGGAACTTCTTATAGTTATACAGTCACATGCGCAGATTATGCAGGTAATTCAGCTTCTTCTGTGCAGACATCTTTCTCAACCGATGCCTGTGATGGAGGTGGAGGCGGAGGAGGCGGTGGTGGAGGAGGTGGCGCTTCTGCCAGCAAAACACAAACATTCACTAAGATAACGCCCGGGAGCGCTGCAATCATGAAAGACTTTACCACAGATTTTGGATTAAAAGAAATTCAGATTAATGTCAATAATGAAGCAAATAATGTTAGAATAAGCGTAATTAAGTATGACGACAAACCCGCGGCAGTTACTGTTGAGAAAACAGGAAATGTTTATAAATATCTCGAGATAAATGCGCAAAATCTAGCAGGCAGACTAACTACTGCAGTTATTAAAGCCAAGATAGAGAAATCATGGTTAACATCTAAAGGTTTAGATAGAGGTAAGGTGGCCATATTTAGGTATATTGATGGAGAATGGTTTGAGCTTCCTACGGCCTTTGCAGAAGAAGATTCTAATTATTATTATTATGATGCTGAAGTTGGCAGTTTTAGTTTCTTTGCCATAGGCGAAAAAATAGTAACAGAGCAACCTGAATGCACGACCGATGATGATTGTACTGCTGGTGAGTCTTGTGTAAATGGCTCTTGTGTTTCTACTGTTGAATGCACAACTAACGCAGATTGTAACGAAGGCGAGGAATGTGCGAATAATGAATGTGTTGCTATAGAAGAAGAACCTCAAAGGAATTATAGAACCATTATATTAGTCGTTCTAGGCGCAGTAGTATTATTAATTATAATTGTTGGCGTGATTTTCATCGTGTCTAAAAGAAAAAAAGGACATCATGGGATGATGATTCATGAAAGAATTTAAAAGACGAGCTTTTAAATCGCGCTGTCTAGGTATTTTTAGCAATCTGGAAAATTAGGAGTCATTTAATTTCCTATTTCTCAATGACCATGGAAAACAAAAAAGAATTAGTCCACATACCAGTATAAATAAAGGTAATTAGCGGAAGTCCGCACCAACTTTTTAACGAATTATCAATAATAGCCCTTACAACTATAATAAATGAGGTTTTTAGGAATTAATTAATGTCTGAATTGCATGCAATCCAAAATGGTCTTTTAAGGCGTATTAATGCATTATTTTTTGTTTTAATGGTTTTGATTGTTGCTAAAATGTAACAATCATCAAAAATAAAATAGGTCAACATTAAGGCGTCGCTTCCGGGTAATAAAAGAAGATTAGGTAAAAACGCTAAGGAAACAAAATAAAACAAACCGATAACCAGCCCTATTAAAGCACCCTACTCATTGTAATCTTTTTCCAATTCATTTTCCAAATCAGGCTTTCACAGCTTCCTTTATGTTTTTATTTAGTTGTCTCATGCTTTCTTCGAGTTGAGCTTTGTCTTTTGTTCCTGTGCAAACTAGTTTGCCATTGCTAAACAAAAGAAAAGTAGCGGGTGGGTCAACTAGCTTATAAACCAATCCAGGAAATTGCTCCGGCTCATATTCTGTATTTTCTAGGTTTAATGCCAGGATATTTAAATTTAGATTTAAGTCAATGCTTCCAGAGGCGACAATGTTTTGCACAGTTATTTTTGGCTTTTCTGTTATTCTTATACCGATTTTAGCGATATGCCTTATTACAGCATTTATGACTTCTTTGACTTGTGAGATACTCTTTGTCCCTGTGCAGACCAATTTTCCTGATGAGAAAACAAGTACAGCTGACTTTGGCTCTTTAATCCTTAGCACTAATCCAGGAAATTGCTCTGGGTTGTATTCGGTATTGCTTTGCGTTCTGGCCAGCTTAGTCAAAGAAACCGGCTTCCCAAGAGATGTTGTAGCGACAATATTTTGAATCTTTAGATTTGATCTCTTTGCGGCAGTTTTTTTTGATATTTTTTTATTCATTATCAAAATAAGCATTATATTTAGTATTTAAATAATTTAATTTATAAAGCTTTCGACTTGCACTTTTTTATTTATCGGAATACCCCAAGGTCTTGCCTTGGGGATGAGCACAACACGATAAAATATTAAACTTGCTTGTGCTCATTTTTGAATGGATAGATTAGAGAAATCAGCCCATAAAGTTTTCAGATTAAAATATCACTTTGTTTTTTGTGTTAAGTATAGAAAAGATTTGTTTTTGGCAGAAAAATATATGGAAACTTTTAAAGTTGTTTGCAAGGGGATGGAAGGAAGATATTCAATGGAGTCTGAAACCATGGGTTTTGACGAGGATCACGGGCATTTCATGCTTAAATCCCTGCCAAAATATTCTCCTTCACAACTCTTTAGGGTTGTGAAAAGTGTAACAGCAACTCAATTGTTTAAACTGCATCCTGATTTAAAAGAAGAATTATGGGGTGGAGAATTTTGGAGCGATGGATGTTATGTTAGAACAATCGGAGAAGGTGTGAATGCTGAGATAATCCGAGACTATATAAAAAAGCAGGGGAGAAAAGGAGAATAGCTTAAGCTGTTCGATTTCATTGCTCGTTGATGCCCCATGCTTTTGGCATGGGGAGCTTCACTAAAAAAATTAATAAAGCTTTGTTTCTTATTTAAAACATGGTTTTAGAAGAGAATATAACTTTAGCGCCTGAGGTTGTGCCAGAAATAGTTAGTTTACTGAACTCTTTAGGAAAATGGATTTTGGCGGCCAATATAGCAATTTTAATCATAATTGTTTCAAATATCATAAATATTATCTTAAATAGAAAAAAATTAAAAATAATTATAGCATTGAAAGAGGAAATAGATAGATTGGAGAACAGATTAAATAGAGTTTTAAGAAGAAGGCAAAGCGCTTACTGAGTAAATTCGTAATTTCTTTTTGGTGTCAATACGCGTCTCAGATGCTCTTTTCATTAACTAGGCTAGTTGCTTGTTTGCATTAAAAATTAGTCAACACAACATCTGTAAGCCCTGTGTCTGCCACATCAAATATTTCTATAAATATTATTATCAAAAAATTAATATGATAGTATTGTCGCTTATCATTAAAATTGATAAAATCAACAACAAAATTCTTGAAAAGTACTGGGTGGCAAATATCCATGAGTAAAATATTTCTTGTTTTTTACGACTGGAAAATTCAGGATAAGTGAAAAAGCGGCTGTTAAAATAATTGTTTCAAAATATTAATATTCGCTATTATCAAACCACGTAAACATTGGATTTAAAAATTGTCTGCGTGTGATGTGTTTGTTATAATACTTTAAATTATTAATCATATTTCACGACGATAAATTATTAAAATAAATCAATAATTATGGAAAAATCTAAATCAAACAGAATTATTTCTAGCCATATCATAATAAGTTGACAATATCACCTAAAAATAACCAAAATCACTTATTTATCCTCAAGTATTCTTTTAATTCTATCAAAATTCAGCTGAAACTTTCTACAACGCCCTAGAAAGGACGATGTCCATAGCCGAAATATTTGTTCTCTTTCCTTCGGATTCAAAAGTTTCGCTTGAAACAGATATGTTTTTTATTGAAACCTTCTTCTCTTCAAGCGATCTTTTTGATACTTCAGCAACATCAACTGCTTTAGAAATAAATTTTCCTCGCGACTTTATAGTAATCTCTTGCACATTTTCTTTATTAAATTGAATAATTACGGCCCTAATGTAATTTACTAATGGCTTATTACCAACAAAAATCACATTATCATTTTCCCGTTCTGATTTTTTGTTTTCCTTGTTTTCTTCCTGTTTAATTTTTTCAGTTTCCTGCTCGGTCATTTTTTGCGCGTCCTTTGTTTTTTGACTATTCTTGTTACATAGCCCGCAACCTTGTTTCTTGTCGACTTATATTGCATAACACCCTTTAAAAGTTTTTTGTTTTTCTCAAAGTCGTCACTAAAAGTATCAACACCTTCCATTAATTGTGATGAAACTCTTTTTATCATCAACGATTTTATTCTTCCCATCTCAACGCTTGTAGAATATCATATTTAAAGTTTTCTCTGATTTGTGCCGCGTTTAATTCGAATTGCCGATAGTTAGGAATAAAGTTTTAGTAATCTACAATATTTATGATGTTATAAATCTGGAATTTATAGAGCGATCAAGAATAATATTTTCTTAATTTTTACATATTTTTATGCTAAACTATTGGCATTTTAAATACTTTAGTCTTCCTTTAGTTACATGATGTAACTTTGAAGATAGTCGGTATATAAATTATCTTGTTTTTCAAAATATTTTTTTGAGTTTATTGTGTGTATTTAAACTTCAAACTACTTTGAAAATCATGGCGCAAGATATGTCCATATTGCCGGTCAGGTGTAGCAAGTGCAATGCAGTTTTTGACCTCTGGTACGACTTGGAGGAGCAGGGCAAAAAAGACATGAAATCCATATCGAGCACAGAAATGAATAGGTTATTTAATCAATTTTTGTGCTGGCAGTGCAGAAAATCTGAATTACCTGAAGTCGAAAAGAAGGAGAAAGACAGAGAGGATTCTGTGTTAGAAGAAGATTACGAAATGCTATTTGATTATAACTGAACATATGCTTCTACAAAAAAGTACTGCGGAATAGTTAGTGTTTGTTATAAAAAACTTATAGAATCTAGTCTTAGTTTGAATGTTTATTTTGGTTTTGGGAATTGTGACAGCAAATTGCATAAAAGTCTTAATTAACTAAAACTATATGTTCGGTGCAATTAATACCAAACATTTACTCGCAACTTAGACTCTTCTATTAGCAATTATCTCCTTTGAAAATTGTCCACTAGCTTCGCTGGCAAAGCATCTTAATTAAATTTATAAGTCTCTTATTTAAATTACTTTTATGGTTACCGAGCTGATAGGTTTATTCGCCATAGCAATAATACAAGGCATGACAGAATGGCTGCCAATTTCTAGTTCAGGACATTTGGTTTTATTTGAAAAGCTTTTGAATCTTGATAACAGTCTGGAATTTAACGTTGCTTTGCATTTTGGTACACTCATGGCTGTTTTAGTTTATTTTTTTTCTGATATTTTTAGGATAGTTAAAGACATATTTTTATGGAATTGGGAAAGTGATGATGCAAAACTTGGTTTTTTGGTTGTTATAGCGACTATTCCGGCAGGATTAGTTGGTTATTTGCTGAAAGATTTTTTCGAAATAGCATTTTCTAGTTTGTGGATTGTTGCTCTTGGTTTTGCCATTACAGGGGTTTTTTTATTTATAGCTTCTTTCCAAATTGATGCGACAGAAAAAAACTATTCCAAATTTGGTTATGGGAAAGCATTTTTAGTCGGCATTGCGCAAATTTTTGCTTTATTTCCCGGAATTTCCAGAAGCGGAGTTACGATTGGAGGCGGATTATTACTTGGTTTGAACGAGAAGAATGCGTTAAAATTCTCTTTTTTGATGGCGATTCCAATAATCTTTGGTTCGAGTATATTGACATTCAATAGCTACAGAATTTCTTTTAGCCTAATTTTAGCTGTCTTGGTTTCTTTTTTCAGCGGCTTATTGACTATTTATTTCCTCAGTAACAAAATTTTCACATCGAGAAAAAACCTCAAATGGTTTGGAATCTATGTTCTAATTCTTGCTCTTGTTCTAGGAGTTTTCCTGATGCTTAAAAAAATATAGAGAGTTTGGAAAAACCCAGAAAATCTAATTTTTAGGCTTGTCAATAAAGATTACTAATAAAAATAGCGAAGTTAGATAATTAATAACATCGTCGATAAAATATAAAAATAAAGATAATGATAGGGCAGGCAATTTTTTGCGAGTAATTGAATCTCTCAAAAATAAGTGGTTAATTACACTGAATACTAATTCTTAGTACATAATTGTTTTTTCTTGCAATTCTTCATATTAAATGGTATTAAATTATTGTCGAATATAAATAATTTGGATTTTATAAAGCATCATTATTAGATCTTAGATTTTTTATGACCTCTTTTTATAGATATCTTAATTACGAAGATATTTTGATCTTTTATTATCTTGTAGCACATAACAAATTATGAAAAATCATTTAGTAGTTGGTGTAGTCAATCAAAGCCCTCTATAATAAAAAATTTGTTTTAATCCTGGAAAACCAAGATGGAAAGAAATAAATAGCCTTTTTTGGTAATTTTTATATGAAATTTAGAGATGTCTTGTATAAAGAGTTAGTTAGAAATGGCTTTAAGAGAAGCCAAGGCGGCAAAGTTTGGAATATCGCAAATAGAAGTTTTTTATATATGACTCCTGAACTTGTAAAAGCTTTTCTTAACATTAGGAGGCACCCAAGGTACAAAAAAACAGTTGTTGAAATAGAAATCGAATTGATTGAAAAACATTCTAATGAGATTATCGGAGGACTTTTCGATGAAGACGATAAATGCAACTGTAACTTAATTGATATGGGTTGCGGAGATGGAACAAAAGCCAAAGTTTTTTTAGAGTCTTTAAAAGGGAAAGGAAATTTTAGATTTTGCCCTGTCAGTGTCAATAAAAAATTGCTTGACTTAGCATTGAAAAATGTTAAAAAGGCCAAATTTCATAATGTAAAAGATTACAAGCCTTACCTATCTGACTTAGAGTCTTTAGAGGAAGTAATAAGCATATTAAGGAACGGCGAATACCAAAGAAATGTAATTTTACTTTTAGGGTCTATTATCGCTGGTTTTGATATCCACAATTATTTATTTAATTTGAGTAATGCAATGTTCAAAGGAGATTACATCCTTATAGGAAACGGCATTAGACGTGGAGAAAGATTAGCAAATATACAAAATTATAGTCATCCTTTATTTGCTAATTGGCTCGTGCATTTGATGAGAGGTTTAGGCTTTAAAGACAACGAATTTAAATATGATGCAAGATTCGCCAATGGAAGAGTAGAATGCTTTCATAAAATTGTAAAAGACAAAACAATTATTAACAATAGGAGAAGATTTGAATTCAAGAAAGGAGACGAAATTATTACTGCTATTCTTTATAAATATTATTATCACGAGCTCGAAAAATTCTGCAAGATGTATTTTTTAGACGTCAAGCTTGTGAAAGATCCGGAAAGCGAGTATGCTCTTATTTTTTGCAAGAAATAAATTAACTACATTGAATCCTAAATGTTGTCTACAAATAGCTTAGGGCCACAAAAATTATGTCTTCGATATCAAATCAATTAATTATCAAAGGTGGGTCTCTTTCGTCGAGCTAGGAAACTGCAGGCCTTAACCAATTAGAGGGTATTTTTTAAGACGTGGTGTAATTAACACTTTTAAAATTACAGTCAACGGCACAAGTTTTGCTCTAAATAAGAAAGATACTTTTAGTCATGTTGCTATACTTGTTGATATTTAATCGTTGAGAAAATAATAATTAACGGTTTTCTTTCGCCTCAATGATAAGTCGTATTCCTGTTATGAGGCCCAGAACCCAAACCAATATCAATATAGGAATTCCTACTATGAAATATGAAAACACAATTCCAACTGCCGCCAAAATAATTTGTAAAATTCCTTCTTTTGTCTTTTTGGCAATCAAACTTCCTAAGCCGGGAAGAATTAAGGTATTTAGCAAAAGAGCAATTATGGCCATTGTTAGCGTTGCTTTACTTGGCTTTTTACTTATTTTTTTCTTAGAAACTTTTTTCTTTGCCACTTTCCGCCCTCTTTTCTTTTTAGTCTAATTAAATATGAATTATGGTATAAATATGTTGCGGTATCTATATTTGAAAATGATCGCGCCAGGATTTGAACCTGGGACCCCCGCCTTTCTTAGCCCTCACAAAAGCTGCGAAAATTAACTTCTAACGAAGTCAACTCATATAAGAGCGGTGCTCTAACCGAGCTGAGCTACGCGATCCTGAAAATTTATGTTTTGAAAGATATTTAAAGCTTGTTTTTAATTATCTTTTCTTCCAGAAGAAACCAGCTCTTGCTTTTAGCTTTTCTATCTTGCCTTCTTTTTCTAAATCGCTCAAAATTCGATGAAGCATGTGCCAATTAATTGTTTTCTTTACTTTTAATTGTAACTCTGTGAGAATTTGATTTGTGCTTTTTATTTCTTCTTTTGATATTATTTTTAGAATATCTTCTGAATATTTACTCATAATCTATAGTACAAGGTTTTGTTATTAAGTCAATATACAAAACTTTGTAACAAAAGTTTTAAATAGAGAAATCAATTAAAAAATTAATGAAAACGTGGATTAAAGTTACTTTGGGAATTGTTGTATTTTTTGTTATTTTAGGAATAATTTTTGGTTCTTTGGAGACTAAATATCAAGAAGGAAACATAGAAGATTTGGGAGAGGGGTGCATAAAGATCATTGAGCATTCAAAATCGTATAATGATTTCGGAGGGCTTGTTATCAAAGGCACAGCGGAAAATGTCGCCGGAAGGCAATTGAAATATGCTGAAATTAGAGTTAAGTTTATTGACGAAAATGATGCAGTTATAGATACTTTTCTAGATAACATAAATGATTTAAATGCGGGCGAAAAATGGGGCTTCGAGGTTTTATATCAAGGTTTAGACGATAATAGAGTTGAAGATTATCAAATTGCTATTGGGGCATGTTATTAATTGAATAGCCGACTTTATTAAAGCTTGTTTTTTATCACAAAAATGTTTAAAATTACTTATTAATAAATAATAAAATGCCAATTAGAAGAGAATTCGATGGTGTGAAGTACGATAGCTTTTATGGAAGAATGTTCGATGAGCATGGGAATGAGGAGTATGTTGTTTTGGGTTTAGACAACGAAGGCATGATTAGATTTGAACCAAGTATAAGAAGCATCTCTAATATTGTTGTAGAGATGCTTAGGGACCATCGGCTCAATAAAAAAGTTTTGCTTGATAAGAGTCCGGGGTACATAGACTTTGGCAGACTTTATAGATATTTTGTTCCATTTCATAGGGAATTTCAGGTCATGTTAAGAGATATTGTTAATAACGTTCTTGATGAAAGCATCAGAAAGAGTGTTTTGGTTGGTAAGCGAAAATAAGAAAGAATTAGACAACTTAATTTTTCTAAAGTATTGCAAATGGCATTTTGCAATGGGTGACATAAGTTTTTACCATTTTCCGAAAAGAATGTTATAATAAAATTCTCCATATATAAATATTTGATTAAACTATATTTTGTGAAAATATTAAGGTCTTATACTTTAACTAATGACATTGGGAAAGACCATTTATTCCTCAAATAACTAACTTTATTAATTATGTTTATATTAGAGATTTATGTTAATAGGCCTAGTAGGCAAACCAAATTCTGGGAAATCAACGTTTTTCAAAGCGGCGACTTTATCGAATGTTTTAATTGCAAATTATCCTTTCGCAACAATAAAACCAAATCATGGCATGGCTTATGTGAAGATAGAAGACCTAGCTCCAGAGTTTAATAGAATAAGCGAGCCAAGAGAAGGCTTTGTAAAAGGAGAGAAAGGAAAATGGAGATTTGTGCCATTTGAATTAATGGATGTTGCGGGCTTAGTTGAAGGCGCTTCAGAAGGGAGGGGATTAGGAAATGAATTTTTAAATGATTTAGCCGGGGCAGATGCTTTTATTCATATTATTGATATGTCTGGAGAAACAGACGGCGAGGGCAAACCAACCGAAGATTATTATCCAGGGAAGGATATAGAAATAATTGAAAATGAATTAGATTTGTGGCATAAGGGAATTCTCATGAAAGTATGGAGAACATTTTCTAGGACAATTGAAATGCAAAAAAAGAATTTTGCTGAAGCGGTTGCAACGCAGTTTTCTGGATTGAAAGTTAAGGAAGAAGATGTCAAATATGTTATTTTAAAAATTGGTTTAAATGTCGAAAAACCTACTTCTTGGAATGATGAAGAGATTTTTTATTTCGCGAGAGAATTAAGAAAACATACTAAACCAATGATAATTGCAGCAAATAAAATGGATAGGCCAAATAGCAAAAAAAACTTAGAAAAAATGGAAAAAGAATTTGCTTATCCTATCGTGCCTTGTTTTGCAGATGGCGAATTGGCCTTAAGAGAGGCTGATAAATATGGCTTAATCGATTACATTCCAGGAGAAAAAGATTTTATGATAAAAGGAAATTTGAATGAAAAACAAAAAGAGGCTCTCGGAAAAATTAAAGATTATTTAAATGAATATCAGTTTACTGGAATTCAAGAAGTTTTAAATGAAGTTGTCTTTGAAATTTTAAACTACATTGCTGTTTTTCCAGCAGGTGAAAAGTTAGTAGATTCAAAAGGGAGAGTTTTGCCAGATTGTTTTTTGATGAGAAAAGGCTCAACAGCATTGGATTTTGCTTTCAGATTGCATAGTGACATAGGAAAGAATTTTGTTAAAGCAATAGACATAAGAACAAAAAAAGCAGTTGGGAAAGATTATGTTTTAAAACATCGCGATGGCTTGGAGATAATGACGAAGTGATTAGGCGTTTCTTCTCATCAATGCACTTATCATTGTTCTTGGTTTTGTTGTTTTATTTGTTGAAATCATCTCGAAGTTTTTTGAAAATAAATTTCTAATTTCATCTTCGTTAAAGTAATGGTCATAATGATGTTCATTCTCAAAATATAAAGAGTTTGAGAAAGGCTTGTTTTTATGTTTGTATAAGCGTATAGTTTCGTTATTAATTCTTGTATCTTTTGCGCTGAACTCGCTAAGAATTAAAAAACCATTAATTTTTAGAACTTTTAGTATATTTTTAAGGTAAATTGGCCAGTCTGTGTATTTAATATGATCTAGAGTGCTCCAGTCAATAATTATATCAAAGTAATTTTCTGGGAAATCTAAATTTAAAACGTCATTAACTTTGAAGTGAGCGTTAGTAAGGTGTTTTTTCCTTGCTTTTTCTTTCGCCTCTTCGATTGCCCTTTCAACATAGTCTATTCCATAAGCTTCATATCCTTGTTCTGCGCAGAATATTGTGTGTCTTCCTTGTCCACATCCTAAATCTAGAACTTTTCCTTGGATAAATATTTTTTGATTATTTCTATAAACTCTTTTAGTTGTGAGTCAACTTCTAAAGGCCAACCATAACCTGTCTCAACTCTTTTTTCTCCTAAATCATATGCATCCTTGAACCATTTTTGCTGGCTTGCCCTGTCCATCTTACACCTTAATTCTCTTTATCTCCTTTATTTTATCAAAATCTTGGTCATCTGATATGATTTCCTTTACTTCATTGATTAGCGCGCTAGCGGCATGAATAGCGTCTCTTGGGTCAATATTATACTTAGATAAAAGCTCTTGTGCTTTGAATATTATATTTTCTTCTATTCCCAAAAATATTAAGTTTGGGAATTTTAGAAATTTTTTTCCTTCGCCGATTGCTAATTCTCTCCCCATATATTTTTTTACTATGTATACGATTTCATCCCAACTGAGAAGTGAAGTATATGCTATTTCTTTGCCCATAATAATATCTTTTATTATTTTTTCGCATCTTTTTGCCTTACTATCGTCATATAATATCGCGTTAATAAAAATATTAGAATCAATGTACTTCATATCTATCTCCCAATTCTTTCTTCATTTTTTTCCAAGGTATTCTTTTTTTTAATTTTGGAGTATTTAGAAAGTCCTTTAAAAATTCTTCAAGATTTTGTTCTTTTTTTAGTATTACTTCATCTTCTTTTACTTCAATTGTCACCGTTTCACCTTTTTTTAATTTTAGTATTTCTCTTATGTCTTTAGGTATGACTAATTGACCTTTCCCGCTTAATTGTCTTCTGAATATCATAATTTTTTAAGTAAGAATTAGTATTTAAACTTTTTCATACTTTAAAGTAAGAATTTTTACTAAAATCAATTTAAAAACTCATAAGACTATGCTCGTCCATGCCGTCAAGACGAGAAGCTCTGGCTTTATTACATGAGAATGTGAAATCAGAATCTTTAAGAAAACATTGCTTAGCTGTTGCAGTAGCCATGGAGGACTATGCTAAAAAATATAATTTGAGCGAGGAAGAAC
Organism: Candidatus Woesearchaeota archaeon; assembly: GCA_964438545.1. Taxonomy (GTDB): domain Archaea; phylum Nanobdellota; class Nanobdellia; order Pacearchaeales; family GW2011-AR1; genus UBA73. Next base: position 13,086 of record CAYTKV010000009.1, read on the forward strand.
AAGATAAATTTTGGATAACCGGCTTATTGCATGATTTTGATTATGAAAAATATCCTGATATAAATATTCATCCTAAAGAGGGATGTAAAATTTTGGAAGAGAAAGGCTATGGCAAAGAGATTATTCAAGCCGTTTTAGGACATAATGAGAAAACCGGCGTTAAGAGAGAAAGTTTAATGGCCAAATGTTTGTTTGCGGTTGATGAGCTTTGTGGTTTAATTGTTGCTTTGGCTTATGTTCGGCCTGGAAAATTTGATGGCATGAAAGCTGAATCAGTAAAAAAAGTCATGAAGAAAAAGGATTTTGCTAAGAATGTTAACAGAGATGATATTAAGCAAGGAATGATGGAACTTAATGTTCCTGAAGAAGAACATTTTGAATTGGTCATTAGCTCCCTAAAAGGAATTTCAAAATCGCTCTTTAATTAATTTTTCTATGGTGTTTACTTTCATATTTTTCAGAAGCTTTAAATAAAACAGCTATCTCAAAAATATAAGCTATAAGTCCTATAAAGAAACCTATTATTATGAAATAAGTCGCGCCCGCTATTATGTTTAATATCCCAGCTGTTCTTGCATAAGGAGTCTTGTTTTCTAGTTTATTTAAGCCAATTCCGAAGAGAACACTATACATTGCAAAAGGAAGTATTATGAGTATCCAGAAAAAAAGAAATAGAAAGAGAAGAGCAAATAAAATAGCTTCACTGCTATCTGGACTAAAATTGAGTGAATTATTTTTTATCTGGCAGTCATTAAATAAACAATATAAATTTCCAAAAAATCCGAAAACAATAAGAATAATAGCAAAAACTATGCCTATCCAAGCCATTACGCTAAGTAAAGTATTCTTGAACTTGTCTCCCAAAACAACAAAACCGTACAAGAAGAAAATTGCCAAGAGTCCTCCAATTGTTATAATCAACAAAGAAATCAAATTTTTTACAATGCCTTCTCCAAAAATTAGGAATAAAGGGCTAACCAAAACAGAAAGGATTAAAGAGACTAAACCAGATGTTGCAGCAACTTTTAGTGGTTTTTTCATAAACTAATAAACTCTAAGGCCATTATAAATTTTTTTATATGTCAGATACCTAATTTGAATGTGTCTCATCAGCATCCTAGATTTTTTTGGCATATGGCAAGTATATTCTGTTTTATTTATTATTATCCAGCTTAATCAAGTATTCTTTAATTCTTTCAATTGCCCGAGGAATCAAAAATTTTTCAATCTTTGATTCAAACAATTCAGATATAGGAGCAAACTCTGATAATCTATATTTATTTTCCTGCTTGTCGGCTAGCATGCAATCTCTCAATCTTTTTAGTTGCCTTCTAATGTTAGACTCCGCCAAGCCTTTAGTTTCCAAAGAATTTTTTTTCCTTGCAATTTCAATTTTATCTCTTATTTCAAACGATGAAAGCCAGTTTTTTTCTTTTCTTGAGTCTTCTAAAACTAGGAGCAAATCAACAATTATGTCTCTTGAATCGCCTGGTTGCAACAAGCCGAGGCTTAAACAAATTTTTCTAATCAGATCCCTTTTTGTTGAGTCATATGGCTTCTCGTATCTTCTTAGTGTTATTTCCCATAAAGGCAAATCTTTCATTAAAACAAAAACATAACAATTATTATAAATCTAGCGATTTCTCTTTTTGTATGGAATTAGTGGCTTTTGTGGGAAAGGATAAAGAGAATTGGGGCCAAGTTACTGCTTTAATGAACAGAATGGAATGCGAGAAAATTATTCTTGTTAAGGAAAAGAATGTTGAAAAATTTCCAGTAAATAATAAGTCAAAAATACTAGAGATAGATTCAACCAAAAGTCTATTAGAGTTAAAAAAAGAGCTAGGAGGAAAGTTAAAAAAAGAGATTAGTAATGAGTTTGAAGTCGCATTGTCTCTAGCTTCTGGAAATGGAAAAGAACATATGGCTTTGATATCTGCGCTGTTAGGCATTCCTGTCGGAGTTAAGCTGGTTGCTTTCACTAAGAACGGAATAGAATTTATTAGCTAGCTTCTTTAAATTTATTTTTTCGCTACAACATCGCTTAAATATCAATCAACTTCATTTCTTTGCCAATTTCGTATTTAAATATATATCTATGTTCACATTTTATTAGTGTTAGTTGTCTCATTTCACGCATTTTGTATTTTTAAAAGAGTTCTGAAAGCCACCTAAACATCATCAGGGCTATTAGAGCAAGCAAGAACCATGTTGCTAAAGAGTAGGCTTTTTTTCCAATTTTCTCGCTCCCTGTTATGCCGCACATTGTTAGATAAAAGAATCTACCACCGTCTAGAATGCCCAGAGGAAGCATATTGAATAATGCAACAGCTAAGTTAATAAAAATGAGCCACCATAATAAATAATAAATAAACCATCCGAATTCTCCAATCTTTGATTCATATAAAACTAACGGTTCTTTTATTTTTGCGGCGGTATTTGCATAAATCTTGCCCAGAATGCCCTCTCTTGCTGTAGGGAAGAAAGCTATTCCTAAAAAAGCTTTTCCGTTTCTTTCAGCGAGTGTTACGTCATATTCTTTTCTTTCAAATATAACGTCTCTACCTGACTCTGTGACAGCTGTTCTTATTTTAATTTCATCTCCTGGATTTAAATTACTCAAGGTTTCAGAAAGAGATTCTTGGTTTGTTATTTTCTTGCCATTTAGTTCTGTTATCGCTCCGTTTAATTGCGCCCTGAATGCAGGAGTGTCATCAAACACAATCAAAGTTTTTGCATTTTTTTCTTTTGCATTATCCAAAGAAGAAGAATCAGTAAAAAATGTTTTTCCGTCAATATTAATTTCAATAAACTCTCCAATAGAATTTTCTCGAACAATTTCTATATCTTCAACAGCGACTTCGCTGAATACATAACTATTAAACTTCACTCCAATTGGAGAAAATAGACTTGTGAAAAATAAAGCTAGCAGAGCTCCGAATATTATAGTCATGATGACGTTAGCGAAAGTTCCTGCGGCTAGAACAGAAAGTTGTTGGAATTTTGGCGCTTTTGACATTTGCTTTTCGTCTGGCTCAACAAACGCTCCAGGAATTGGCCCTAAAAATGCGAAGCCAGTCGAGTGTATTTTGAATTTTTCTAATCTAGCAAAAATGCCATGCGCGAATTCATGGCCTAGGGCTACTGTCGCAATTGCGATAATAAAGTAAGTGAAGTAGAGAGGAGGGAAGAAAGCCTCTAAACCAAAAAGTTTTGGGAAATAAGGGATTATGGGAGCTATTGGAGGGGTTTTTTTAAATATTTGTCTAACTAGAGGCGAAGTCAAATATATCCACGTAGTTTTAACGAACAGCCACACAATAGTTACTAGTAAAACATAACCTGAAGCTATAACAACGTATCTTAGTGGTTTCAAGATATCTTCATATTTTTTAGCAAATTTGTCTATGAATCTTATCCCAATTTTTGTTCTGTATAGGTAAACTATTCCTTGCCTGCTCAAGTTTTTTTTTCTTGAAGAAAGAAAGATAATTACTACTAAAATGAACAATGCCAATAATATCAAGTCATAAGTTACTAAACCCATTTTATGATTTCATTTTCTCCTTATTGCTCTGAATGCTCTTCTGTCGCATCTAGGGCACTTAACTTTGCCCGTGTTGACTCTTGAAGCTTGTGTTCTAATTTTTTTGCTGCAATTTTTACATACAAAAACATCTTGGAAAAGCCTTTTTTGTGCTATCGGTATTTTAGTTGCCATGTTTGTATTTTTAATCTTTGTATTTGCTTTGTTTCTCTAGCTTTTGAATCTATGCTATTTTTGTCATTTTCTTCATTTTTTCTTATTGGATTGTCATATTGAATCATTTTATAAAACCCTCATAACTGCTTTTTTTCCTTCAATGTCCCATACTTCCACCTGCTTTCCGCTTTCTAATTGTTCTTTTAATTCTTCTTGGTAAGGAACATCGAATGTTTCATAACTGTCTAAATCCATGACAGATACTGTGCCATTATTAAGATTTAATACTTGGGCTCTTCTCTTTTCTACATGCGGAACGTCAAACCTTTCACCGCCCGGCACAGCAATGATCTTTTTCTTTCCATTAAAAACACCTTTCGCTTCAATTCTGCATTTACTCGCGCCATGCTTACCAGTTTTTGAAATATCGTTTGATTTTATAGCATAAGGTTCATTATCAACTAGAATAATGTTTCCTGGTTTAGCTTGTGTCGCTTCTATAATTCTCAAAACCATATCTAGATTTTGCTAGGAATGTTTATAAATGTTTTCGGTAATAATTTTTTCACAAATCGCCAAGAAAAGTAGAATAAAGAGTAGAAGCAATAAAAGATATAGTTGAAAAATACCATCCAGAAAAGATACTTACAGATAATAATCCATTTCAGAACAGCTGGAAAGAGTGGTGCGTGTCTATGAAAGTCGAGGCAATATTTGCTCATCCGTATTATCCTCAAGACAAAGGAAAAGTTGAAAGAACAATAAGAAACATAACTGAAGAATTTATTGATTTGTTAGCTCACTTTTCTATGTTCTTTGAGAGGATTCAAGAATATAAAGATTGGTTTAATGAAAAGAGATATCACAGAGGTGTAAAGGGCTATCCTGCAAAGCTGTTTGTTACTTTGTGAACTTGACTTAACAAAAAAAGAAGCTTTTTAAACTATATTTTTTTGTTTACTAAGTGAAACAAATAGCAGAAAAGATAACTGAAAAGACAAATAAAAATGATTTTGTAGAGATAAAATTTACAGGCTATGCAAATAGAGATATTTTTGATTCTAACATTGAAGAAGATTTAAAAAAATTAAATCCAGAAGCAAAGGCAAAAGAGACTATTGTGGCAATTGGACAGAGAATGGTTGTTCAAGGCCTAGATAATGCTCTAGAAGATAAGGAAATCAGTAAGGAATACGAAATAACTATTAAAGCAAAAGACGGTTTTGGGGAAAGAAGAAGAGAGCTGATAAGAACAATTCCTTTAAGTTCTTTCACTGCCCAAAATGTAAATCCTAAAGCGGGAATGGTTTTAGCTCTGGATAATCATGTTGTTAAAATACTGGCGGTTTCAGGAGCTAGAGTGACAGCGGATTTTAACAATCCTTTGGCAGGAAAAGAGTTAAAATATAAGTTTAAAATTATAAGAAAAATTAACGATGAAAAAGAAAAAATAGAGAGCTTATTCAAGTTTTTTTTTGGTTTCGTGCCGGAATTTAATCTTGGCAATGAAGTTAAAGTAAAGGGGCAAAAAAATTTTGAGGTTCTTGTCAAGCTTCATAAAAAAAGATTTAAAGAGTTGATTGGAAAAGAGCTTGAGTTTGAGGAAAAATTAGAAAATGAAGGAAAAAAAGATATCAGCGAATAGATTTTTGAAGAATGTAAAGTTTTATTATGAAAGCACAATAACAATCCTTTTAAAGCAAATCTACTTTGTTAAATAATGAGTGAAATATTTATAGAAGAAGAGACCCCGAAAGAAAAATCTGTAGACGAAGAACTTGAATCTCTGCTTAAAAAGCAATCTACTAGAGTAAAGGTTATTGGTTGTGGGGGTGGTGGAGGAAACAGTGTTTCTAGGATGAAAGAAATAGGAATCAAGGGTTGCGAGATTATAGCTATTAACACAGATGCTCAAGATTTGCTTTATACAAATGCGGATTCTAAGATACTCATTGGCAGAGAACTAACTCATGGATTAGGCGCCGGCAGCAATCCAAAAATAGGAGAGCAAGCTGCTCGCGAGTCTGAACAAGAGATTAGGAAAAAAGTAAGCGATTCAGATATGGTCTTCATAACTTGCGGTTTGGGAGGAGGCACTGGCACAGGAGCCTCGCCAGTTGTTGCCAATTTGGCAAAGAAAGCAGGAGCTTTGGCGATAGGAGTTGTGACCTTGCCTTTTACAGTAGAAGGACAAAGAAGAATAGAAAATGCACAACACGGTTTAGAAAAATTGGCTGCTGTTACAGACACATTAATTGTTATTCCAAATGATAAACTTTTGGAAATCGCGCCTGACTTGCCGATCCACACT
>CAYTKV010000009.1:19109-22420 GCA_964438545.1 Candidatus Woesearchaeota archaeon
AGATGAGATTTTAACAAATTCTGTTAAAGGCATTACAGAGTTGATAACAAAAGCTGGTTTAGTTAATTTAGATTTTGCTGATGTTAAAGCTGTGATGCTAAATGGGGGAGTTTCTTTGATAGGCATAGGCGAATCAGATGGTAAAGACAGATCAAGAGAAGCTGTTGAAAGAGCGCTTAATAATCCTTTGCTTGATGTTGATGTCACAAACGCAACAGGAGCATTAGTAAATATAATTGGTGGCAATGACCTGGCCCTTGAAGAGTATAGGAAGGTTATGGAAATAATCGGAAGCAAAATCTCTCCTGACGCAAAGATAATATCAGGAGCCCAATTATCATCAGACATGGACAAATCAATGAGGGTTTTATTAATTGTTACAGGAGTAAAAAGCTCTCAAATCTTAGGCTCTTTTGATTTTGCTTCTTTAAAAAACAAAGCCCTTGAGGAAGAATTAGGAATAGACTTCATGGATGATAGCTCGTGATTATAATTACATTTCTAGTTTATTTTTTAGCACAGGACATAAATATTTACTCATCCAATTAACTGCCATAAAATCAAAAAGTCCTTGAGTGTTACTCCATAAAGTGTGGAGTTTGTTTGGACTTTTGGATGCTCAAGGAACTACCACACCTTAAAAAGTGTGGTTTTCTGTCAAGTTCCTTGACAGAAATAAAAGATGTTTTTTGAATAATTACTAATTTCTCATTGATAACAATTTGGACAATAAGAACATTGGATTTTTAATGTAAACCATTTTCTTCTTTTATAAAATTAAATCTCTATATACAAATTGTTTTTGCTTTTTTTAATTTCTGTTTTCATTTCCTTGCATAAAAATCTCATTCTTTGTAATATTTCGTTAAAATCTTTTCCTTTGGCAAAATTAACTTTAAAATTTGAAATAATAGTTGGGTAAAGAATTACTCTATTAAATTTTTTATTTCCCATTTCAACAAGAAATAAAAAACTCCTATCATTTCTTAAAAAAGGGTCAATAGCGTAATCATCAATAAAGTCTCCGGTATCGTACATAATGACTTTTTTCTTGTAAATTTCTATGCCTTGAAAAATATGTGCACTATGGCCATGAATTATGTCTGCGCCGTAATCAATGGCGGAATGTGCAAAATCTTTAAAATCCTCGCTAGGCTCTTTAGTCATATTTGGCCCCCAATGTAAACTTAAAATTAATATATCGACTTTATTTTTTATTTCTTTTAGAGTTTTTTCGAGTGATTTTGCTGAACTTTTATTAAATTCAATATAATTGACTCCGGGCTTTTTGTTGTCGGCTTTCCATTCTGGTTCGTTATCTGTCAGACCAATTATTGCTATATTTGTATTTTTTAACTTAATATGCAACGACTTTTCTGCTTCCTCAATATTTTTTCCTGCTCCCACATGCTTTATTTTTTCTTTGTCTAATGTTTCTATTGTTTCAAACATGCCTTCATAAGAAAAATCTAAAATATGATTATTAGCTAAATTCGCAATATGAATGTTTCCTTCTTTCAAAATTTTAACTCTGTCAGGATAGGCTTTAAAGTTGAATGTTTTTGGTATTATCTTATTACTATTTGTAAATGTGTTTTCAAGGTTTATTATATTTAAATCTATCTTTTTAAGTAATGGCAAAACATCTCCCCAAGGATAAGAATAATTTTTTTCTGGGAGGAATTTATTAACTAGTCTTCCTAGCATTACATCGCCAACAAGTCCAATTGTTAATTTATTTTTCATCAAAGATAAAAGCAATATGAATTAATAAAAGTAGCTGGAGATTAAATTACGAATTCCTAAAATTATTGTTTATGTACTCGACTAAGGAGCTTCCTGTTAAACTTGCGGTCGAAGGGCCGTTTCTCACATAAAATTCTTCTCCTTCATCAGTTTTTAAGAAAACATGCCTGTGACTTTTTTTGCAGTCTATTTTCATTACAGACTTTTCGTTTACTGGAATCAAATCAAATTTTATAAATGGCAAATACTCTGGGCCAATGTGTTGCTTTATTAGATTAGTAAAATGTAAGTTAAGTTTATCCTTGCCAGAAAAATTATCTTCTTCGACTCCTAGGATTTCTCCCTTATCAGAAACTCCTACGAGCAATGTTCCTCCGTCTGTGTTCAAGTAAGCTACTAGAGTTTTAAGTACAGCGTGCTCAATTTTCTTGTCTATTTGTTTAGTGTGCAGATTAGTCCTTAGTGTTGATTTAAACTCGACATTCTTGCTCTCGCCTTCTTTTATCAGATTCAAAATTTTTCTAGGAGTGTTTTCTATTTCTTTTTCTGATTTAAATATGCTAGGATTTTTTTCAACTATACTGGAAATTAGCCTGCTTATTAGAGTTATTTTTCCATTTTTGATATAAAAGTAGCCGGCAAAAGAAACTATGATAGCTCCTGCGACGTTGGCAGCCATTTCTCCCATGGAGCTGGTTAAGCTTTCTTGTTGCAGGCTAAACCCAAAAAACTTATCTAAACCAAACTCAAACATCTCCCACAGAACGCCAACAGCGACCGCAAAACAGAAAGAGAAAATGGCTATAACTAATGGACTAGCGTTTATTTTATCTTCTTTATGCAATGAGTAGAGTACAGTAAGCCCAACAAGACCAAGAACAATAGCAGAGGTAAAATTGAGCAATATCGCTAATAAATGTAATCCCGCGTAGTAGCCTCTAACTTTTCCCAGGAGAAGCAAGCCATAGATAAATAAGATTAATATAACTTCAAATGATGCAGGAATTTTTACTTTCAGAGTTTTTTCTAATATTGCAGGCAAGAAAGTCAAGAAAAAACCAAAGGCAGACATGAAAAGAATTAATTTTCTTTCACCGAAAAAGGCACTAAGAAAAGCTAAAATCAGTAAGGCTCTAATGGAGTTGATTACTATTACTCTAACTTTCCTCTCTGATTTTCCACTCTTTTTTTCTTTTTGCACCCTATTTTTCATGAAATTTTAAAGCATAACTAATATAAATATTATTCTAGCCTAAAGAAGATATTTGCTTAAGAAAATAAGTTTTGGCGCATTTAAAAACCGCCCCAACCGAGAATCGAACTCGGGCCTCGGCCGTGACAGGGCCGTGTTCTAGCCACTAAACTATTGAGGCTTCAAACCTCTAGCGGGTTCACGCAGACTTTCGTCCGCTAGGAGTTCTAGCAACCAGCTTAAGGTATAAATTATTTGATTTAAATAGTTTTTAAAGATTTTCTTGAACGGATACTCTTTAGTTAAGGGCAGATACTCGATTTACGGCGAGCCGTTGAAAGAAACGCTGCAGGGTTTTAACCCATAGATTGAA
>CAYTKV010000010.1:0-10959 GCA_964438545.1 Candidatus Woesearchaeota archaeon
TACTTTTCGGACCAATCAAATCTTCAAAGTAAGAAATAATACGCTAACACGACCCAAAAGCAATTTTAGATTGCATGCAATTCAGACATTAATCAATTCCTAAAAACCTCACTTATCATGGTTATAATGGCTATTATTAACAATTTATTAAAAAGTTGGCGCGTATTTTTACTAATCACCTAAATATTTATTCATCTGACCTTATAGTTTTAATCTTGGTTACAGTTCCTCAGGAGTTTCTACTTGAAGCGGCTCTTCTGCTTTGGAAGGCAAAGAAGTCTTATTGACAATCATTATATCTCCAACAGCCTTAACAAACTGATGAGGTATTATAACTCCTCTTGCTCCCCCAAACATTGACAAAAAGCCAGAGCCTATCTTAATTTTCCATCCATCTATTTTGTTTTCTGCTAGATTGACATCGTCTATCTGCCCAAAGAAATCTCCGTCAGAAGTAAAAACATTCTTTCCTATTATTTCACTTATCTTTTGTATTTTTAACATATGAAATTCTAACAAAAAGGGTATTTATACTTTTTGCTTGCCAGAAATATATTTAATTTTTATCCTTGTTATTGTTTATTACCAAATCTGCTCTAACTTTGGAATGTCACTGTCCCATGATTCTGAATAAACACAATCTAGAAAAACTCTTTTTCCTATAACTTGATATGCTTTATGTGTCATTTTTATATCAAAACTGCTTTTCTTCTATTTTTTTCATAATAAAAGAAAGCTCTGGGATTATGACCTAAAATATCCTTTGTGAACAGCCCATTAAAAATTTCCAAATCGTCTTCTCGCGCTCTTCCATGAAATGGTGTGTTATTAAAAATATCTTTCTTTTTAGGAAAATTATAATTTATTGCGTACCAATATTGTGAGCCGTTATCGTATTCTCCCATCAATTCTTCAAATCTTTCGCCTTTTTCCTCCTCCGCAAATAATTCTCTAAGATTTCTTACTACTCTCACAATCGTGCCTACTCTATTTCTTCTTGTTTTTACGTCGGCTCCAATTCTAAATTTTGGCGTTTCCATTTCTAACTTCGTCTATAGTTCCAGCTCCATAAAAATATTCAGTAACCCACTCTTTATAATTATTGAATTTTTTTCTAGGTGTCATAAAAACCCAAAATAAAAACACTATTTAAGTTTTTCTATTTGTAATCACTTTAAAATAATTATTATTTATCTCCGATAAACAATAAAACTATTGGTTTTGTATAAATATTTTAGTGTGCCCCGAATTTCAAATCATAAGATAATAATCTTTATATAAGCGACATTCTCTTTTTTGAAATGAATAAGGAAGAGTCAATCGAAGTTGCAACAGCGATTTTATTATTGTTTTTTGTCGCTAGTTTAATGTTTATAAAAGAAAAGAATTTTTCAATGCTGAGGCAAATTTTTATTTTCTCTTTTGTTATTATTCTAGCGCAAGTTTTAGTCAAAAAGGTTGTGGCTTACTTGTTTGATTCAAATGTGGAGCATAGAATATGGAGGGTTTATTACGGCCCTCAAGATAAAAAACATATTAAAAAAGAAATACCAATCGGAATAATTGTGCCTTTGGTTTTTTCTTTATTTAGCTTGGGCTTTTTAAAAATCATGGCTTTTCTTACTTATGAAACAAGGGCCTTAAAACACAAAGCATCAAAAAAATCAGGGCTTTATACTTTTGTTGAATTGACAGATTGGCAGAATGGTTTAATAGGAGCAGCTGGAATAATCATCGTTTTTTTGATTTCTGCCACGAGTTATCTTTTGGGATATGAATATTTGACTAAGATAGCATCATACTATGCACTCATAAACATGCTCCCTATCTCAAATCTAGATGGCAATCAAATTTTTTATGGTTCTAAAATTCTGTGGGCTGTTTTAACATTTATTAGTTTAATATTTTCTTTTTATAGCTTTGTTTTAATTATTTAAAATAAAAATATAAAAATTGTTCATCAATATTCACAGTAGAAAATAGCATCTTCGATAAATTAATTTGATAATAAAAATAGGCAATTATCACTGCTAACAAATATTTTATGACCATTATTTAAGAAAGGCAAGATTGGAGCAAACTGATGTTAAATACACCATAACACAAAACAGATAACTTTTAATTCCCTCTTATTTTAAATTTGTTATGGAATTTATCGGCAATATAAAACCCAGAGAATATCAGCAAAAAATCTTTGAAACAGCAAAAGAAAATAATACCTTGGTTGTTTTACCAACAGGCTTAGGAAAAACTTTGATATCATTAATGCTGGCTATTGAAAGAAAAAAGAAATTTCCTTTGTCTAAAGTCTTAATGCTCACTCCAACTAGACCACTGGCTGAACAGCACTTCAACACATTTAAAAAACATCTTCCAGAATTATTTGCAGACTTACAATTATTTACAGGGAATGTGCCAGCAAAAAAGAGACAAAAAATTTTTCAAACCGCTGAAATTATATTTTCAACACCCCAATGCATTGCTAATGATTTAGATTCTGGCTTGTATGACTTGAAAGACGTCTGCTTGCTTGTTATCGACGAGGCACATCGCTGTTTAAAGAATTACGACTATACAAAGGTTGTCGATTTTTATAAAAGACAAACCAAAAATCAAAGAATTTTAGGATTGACTGCTTCTCCGGGAAGTGATGCAGAAAAAGTGAAAGAAATTTGCAAACATCTTGATATAGAAGAAATAGAAGTAAGAACAAGAGATTCGGAAGATGTTAAAAAATATTTGCAAAAATTGCAATTTCAAAAAATCGAAGTTCCATTTCCAAAAGAATTTATAGAAATTAAAACCCTTCTAAAAAATATTTATGATTCTTGTATTGAAAAACTAAGATCTAGAAGTTTGCTTTTTGGTCCAGCTAATAAAATTACATTATTACAATTGCAAAATAAATTGGCTACTAGAATCCACTTAAAAGATTTCAACGCTATGAGGGGGATGTCTATAGCGGCGCAAGCGATAAAAATTTCACATGCCTTAGAATTATTAGAAACCCAAACTTTGTCAGGGTTAAATGAATATTTTAACAACCTTATTGAGCAAGCAAAAAACAAAAAGAGCAGGGCAGTTCAATCATTAGTAAAGGCTTCTGAATTTAATGCCGCTTATATTTCTTTAAAAGATTTGTTAGCCAAGGGAATAGAGCATCCAAAAATTGAAGAATTGGCTTTGATTGTTGAAAAAGAATTTAAAGAAAAACCAAATTCAAGAATAATCGCATTTACGCAATTTAGAGAAACAGCTTCAAAAATTTCTCGAAGACTTAACAAAATTCAAAATATCAAATCTAGTATGTTTATAGGCCAAGCAAAAAAAACAATTTCCGGCAAGTTCACTGGCTTAAATCAAAAAGAACAAAAACAAATAATAGAGGACTTTAAAGAAGGAAAAATTAATGTAATTGTATCAACATCCATAGGAGAAGAAGGTTTAGATATTCCTGAGGTAAGTTCTGTAGTCTTTTATGAGCCAATACCCAGCGCAATTCGACGAATACAGAGAGCAGGAAGAACCGCAAGACTCAAACCTGGAAAATTAATTATTTTAATAACTAAAGAAACAAGAGACGTGGCATTTCATTATGCTTCTTCTGCTCGAGAGAAAAAAATGTATAGAACAATAGAAAACGTAAGAAAAGAATTAGAGGAACAAAGAAAAAATAAAACCATAACCTTAAGTGATTTTGGCTAAGTTGTTAATGACTCAATTAGCAAAAATGAGATATAAAAATGGAATTAGTGAAAATCCAAACTAACTTTTTAGCAGATTATCAATAAAAGCCCTTATAACTATAATAAATAAGTTTTTGGAAATAAATTACTGCCAAACAATTACATGCAATCTAAAATGACTTTAAGGCGTATTATCAAATTATTTCTTACTTTGGAGTTGATTGGTTCGGAAATGCTTCAATCGCCTATAAAAATACTGGCAATGAAAGAATGTCTCTTATAGGGGGGAACAACAACTTAAAATGATAACTTTAAAAAATTGTTTAATGTATTGTAATAAGCCAAACGAAAATGCAAATCTTAGATATATTTTCAAAGAAAGCGACAAGAAAAAAGAAAGACAAAAAGAAAGAAGCGATAATCGTTGACATAAGAGAAAAAAATTCTTTAGTTGCGAGTAACTTAATTTCTCTCGGCTTTGAAATAGAGTTTAAACATCTCCCAGTTGCAGATTACATTGTTAAAGGCATAGCAATTGAAAGAAAAACTATTTCTGACTTTAAAAGCTCAATCATAAACAAAAGAATTATATCTCAACTTTTAGAATTAAAACAGTATCCTAAACACTTATTAATTCTTGAAGGTATTTTAAATGAAGATATTTATGTGGGAATTATTCATGAAAATGCTTTTCGAGGTTTTTTGTTGTCTGTCCTTTTGGAGCATAATGTCCCTGTTGTGTTCACACAAGACGAAGAAGACACTGCCAAATACCTCTCTGTCCTAGCGAAAAAGCAGGAGAAACAAGAAATTTCAATAAGGGCATCAAAAATATTTTTAACACATGAGGAGCAAATTCAATTTGTTTTAGAAGGCTTTCCTTACATTGGACCTAAAACGGCTCGCAAATTACTTGAAAAATTTGGAAATTTAAAGAATATTGTCAATGCTTCTGAAGAAGACCTAAGAGAAATCTTGGGCAAAAGAGCCAGTGGTTTTAAGAAATTAATTGATTATACACCATGACAAATAAAATTGCAAGATTAAAAAAACATTATAATTTTCCACAAATTTAGAAAGCCTTATAAGTATTCTTCCTGATGGTAACTTTAAGCGGGGATGCCGGAGTGGACAAACGGAGTGCGTTTAGGCCGCACTAGCTTAGTGCTTGCGTAGGTTCGAATCCTACTCTCCGCATTTTTCTAAAAGATTAAAACATAGAAAACTGAGTTGATTTATATGTTGTATTACAGAAATTATTTTAAACTTGAAATTTTTGTTTTTATTATGGTTGCTCAAACTATGCGTACTAAAGAACGTTCTGATTTAAGCATGGACTATCCTGCCATAGATGGTATTGCTAAGCATCATCTTTAACAGAATCTAATAGCTCATCAATTGTTTTTGGTTTCTTCTTTTCAATTACTTTTTTAAGAAAATCTGTCAGGTTTTTTGTTTTCATCTCAAACTACTCCCACAATTAGAGCAAAATCTTCTCCAACTAGAGTTGCTTTTGTCGCAAGCAGGACATGTTTTCTGCGCAATTATGAATACTTCGTTCTTTGAAGTGGTCTTTTTTTGTACGACTGTATGAGATGGCAGACGTTTCCTATGCTGATGCACACCAAACCAAACAGTAACAATCAAAACAAGTGCTATAATTATCGGAACAATACTTCTCTTAATAAGAGTTCCAATCGTGGCCCCAGTTACTGGAGATGTTCCTCCTAGTGTTTCATTTAAGGAAGCATTAACTCCCGTCTCATTGGTAGGATTAGGTATCTCTATTTTTTGGTTTGGAGGTATAATGGTGATATTTGTTTCATTTGCACTAGTTGTTTTCTTAGAGGAGCCTCCGCCCCCGTCGCCTCCCCCTCCAGTATCTTGAGGAGCGGGGCATGAACCACAATCCAAGCTACAACTACTACAAGATTCTGCACCGTTACACGTATTATCTCCGCAGAATGTTTCTTGCTCTTTAACGCCAGAATGTTTTAATCCTTTCACAATATATCTTGTGTTGTTTGAGGTTAAATTACAGGAATGAACTCCGCTTTCGCCTGGACAAGCAATCCAGGTTTCATTGGCCCCTGAACAATCAGCCGAAATTTCATTCATGGAAAAAGTTTCTTCATCTTTAATACAAAGTCCAGTCCCGTTAGCTATTCTGTCTAAATAGATTGTTTTTGTTTTATTCTGTGATGTCAAATCTAAACCTCTAAGTAAAAGATACGCAAAGTTAGTTACATTGCTCTGTTTTTCAATTAGCAAATCACCAAGATTTATTGTCCCTTTTGTTAAATTGAAATCAAATTCTATTATTGTTTCATTGCCTTCTTTAATTTCTATTAAACCATTTACTATGTCTAAACTAAGGTTGACTAGTGTTGTATTCACATCAGAGATGTCACCAATAAATCCATCCCCATCATAATCGCAAGCAAAATGATGTGTTATATTCTCTGGTTTATTGTCAATATCTGAAGTTAGATTTGTTTGTGCATAGCAATTATTGACATCTTTAAACCAATCTACAATATAATCGTCTTCTAAACATAAAGTTGTTTGTTGAGTCCAGTTTGGCAAGCAGAAATCGCAGGTTTGATTTAATCTTTCTGGTTTTGTTATATTAAGCTCACAGGAGTGTAAGTCTGTCCAGTCTTTGAATTGCAAGTCTTGGGTTGTGCATTCTGTCCAGTTTTTTTGTATAGTCCAGTTTGCCTTACAACTGTAAAGTTCATACCAGATTGTCTGTGCTGGTTTTATCTCTATGTCATTAAAACTATACTTACCATTCACGTATAAATCATAAGTTCCTTGCGGAATGGTCAAAGCGTAGTCTAATGGACGATTAGAAAGACAAAGATCTAAGTAATCTCTCAAAGGCAATTCCTCAAAACAGGATGACAGGCCTGTTGGTTCCCCAATTGTAACTGAGAGAACAATCGAAGGAATACATAGAGGGTTACTGAGGTTAACTTCTATTCCTTCCACTCTTTTTTCTATACAAGATATAAAATCAAACTCTCCTCTGTTAAAATGATAGTAATTTTCAGACTTACTATTCATAGTAAAAGAATACTCATCTGTGTCGTTTTTTATCGAAACCCTCGTGATGTTTTTTATTTTTTTATCCAGAAACTCTATTGAAGCAGCCCCTTCATTGTACTGCTCGAAAAAGTTATTATTAGACCCCGTTTGAGGATTGAAATAAGAAAAAGAATCTTCTATAAGGACCTCGTCAGAAGAATCTTCAAAAAAATCATGTATTAGATTCAAATATTCTACAATTTTGTCTCTTTCTGTAGCATGGTTTTTGTCCTCTATTATTGCCAAAGCAATATTATTACCCACTAAGCTTGAACTCGCAATGGCAACCAGGCAATCATGCTTGTGTGGGTCAGCCTCTGTATGACCAATATTGTCAAGTATGGAACAAAAGAAGGATTCTATACTGCTAAGATCTAAAGTATCTTTATTCCCAATGATTACTAAGGACTTTGGGCTTATTTCTTTTTTAGATAAATCTTGAATCAACATACTGCCAAGACTCATTTGCATGTATATGGGTGACCCAATAGACCCTGGAGCTCTCCACTCTTCAACCTCTGAATAATGAAAAGATGTGTTTAAACCTAAAGAAGGAACGATAACATTCCAATCCTCAGCAATTCCTGTTGCTGCGCCGTTGCCATAATTGGGAGAACCAATCATAACCAAGTGGTTAACATCACCCTTGTAATCATAAGGAGAGATACCTTGAACGTAGCTTCTAACAACTAAACCCCCCATACTATGAGAAATCACATTAAATTTTTGATTTGCGTCATAATAATTTTTCTTCAAATAACCTAATGTTTCTCCAAATAAAGCACCGCTAACATTTATGTAATCATTTCCAGGATAGTAAAATTCCCAAACGTCATAACCACCATTACTCTCGTTATTTAAATGACTCTGAATGCTACTTTCTTCCCAATATCCAGAAGTACCATGCTTTCCATGTACCAAAATTAAAGGATTCTTATTTCTGATTATTTGTGGACTTTCCAAAAACGAAATCATATAATCATCTTCCTCATTTAAAATCTCACCAGAGATAACAGAAAATGCGCTAAGAGAACTTTCCATACTGCTTGAAAAAGCTATTTCCGTATCCTCCTTAGTTAAGTATTCCTCGCTCAATTTTTCTAAGTTTCCATTTTTATAAGCCCAGAACAATTCAGGATTACTGGAAGCTTTTTCATAAAATTCAAAATATACTTGATTTGTTGCATTTTCCAAATAAACATTTGCCTCTTTATCCTCACCAATTTTGTTATTAGTATCAATTAGAAGCTTATTGTTCAGGTAAAAGCTTACATCTCCGCTAACATTAAATTTAAATTTGTAAACACCAGGGTTGTCTATCTTGAGCTTTCCGCTCCATTTAAGAAATATTTGATCTTCTGCCTGTTTCTCCGACGTAGAGAGAGATTTAGCCTCAGAAGTTAACAAAGATTCCACTTCACCATTTATTACTTCAGGAAAATAATGTTTTTCCCACGAAGTTTTATCAGCATGTACTTTAACCAATTGATTTATTCTTTCTCTTGCTCCTCTAAACTTTGGTTTATTGGAAAAATGATTAGACCAACTCCCAATAATCTCGCTATCATCAACAGCAAAAATACTATTTATCTTATAGTCTACAAACAAAGTATCCCAATTCCAGTTGGGGATATATCTCTCCGGATTGAAGCTGAACTCTCCGTTAGAATTAGTTTCAACATCAAAATACCATAGTATATCATCTTCGATCAAGTCCTCGTCCTCAATAAAGACACGGAGCTGTAAATTTGAGTAGGGTGAATCAACAAACTCCCCCCTTTCTTGGTACACTTTATACACTATTCCATAAACTGCTTCATTGCAAAATAATTCCTCTCCATTCCAGTTTTCATCGCTATAACAACAACCCTCAATTACATCTCCGATACCTGTTCCGTCACTATCACAGATCAGTCCTTCCACACATTGCAAAGATTCTACGCAGTCCCATCCTTCATATCCAAACAAAGTATTAAGGTTCTCAGACGACTTAATTTTTTCATCTATTATAGCCTTGAAGCAATACTCTAAGTTTCCGCCTGCTCCCCCAATTCCATCTATCCCATTTTGAACTGTCCAATCAACTGATGCAGAATTGTTGCTCAGGGTAGTATTGACACTCTCTATACTATTTCCACTACATCCGAAAAAATCATCCTCAATTATCTCGAAAACCACCATCTCTCCATCAGAAAACCCTTCCGTCTGAACGTTTAGTGATACGACATCTCCAGTATTGGCTTGCTCTTCCGACCAGAAAGCAGATATTATATTGCCTCCTGCACTAACAATTCCAGCAGATAAGCATACTAAAAAGAAAAAGCTAATGAGAAATAATCTGGCCTTCCTTTCCATCCAAATTCAACATTTTTAATTTATTTAAATTTACGCTACTACTTTTGCAAGCTATATTTTAGAAAAAGATTGGCTGACAAGAAAGATTTTTTCATAATCTCGTAAAAATTTTTGGCAATAAAACTGGCATTCCTGTATTGCTAAATACTTCATTTAATGAAGAAAGAGAACCTATCACAGAAAGCCCAAATGATGCAATAAAATCCTTCATGCGTATGAGTCTTAATGCACTAATATTAGAAGATTATCTCGTACTAAAAAGAAAATAATTAATTTCTTTTCCAGGGAGTTTTGATAGGCCCCACATATACTGTAGGACCTTCATATTGATCTGCAGTAATGTCAATTACTTTAGAACCAATCATTAAGAAAGTATGATTATTCCCTGCATATTTTCCCTGTACAACTTCACCTTCTCCTAAAATATGGTGTAAATATACTGACGCAACACCACAATTTGATGAAGGGAATGAATCTATTGCTCTGCTAATGAACAGAGTGATATCTTGGATTGGGCTATATTTTGAATAAAGTTCTTCAAGAAGAGAAGATTTAATTTTTCTTTCTTCGAAACTTCTTCGTGCTTCTTTAGCAATTTCTTTCAATTCCTTAGTAGTTCTTTTTTTCTCTAAGTGAAACATAAAATTAGTAATAAATACTTCTATAAATAATTTGCTCTTTTGAAAGTCTAATCCAAACACGTTTGTTCTACCTCGGATATTCTTAAATTCCTTATTTTTCCAACCCGCAAATCACTAAGCGTAATTTTATATATTATCAACCAATAAAAGTAATAAGACAAACGAAACTAAGGAGATGCTAGAAAGCAACTTGGAATATGAGTTTTTCAATAGAGTATGATAATCAACCTTTAAATTTTCTAAAAAAACAAGACAAGCACATAATCAGAAAAATTATGGATAAAATTGATGAAATCCTTGATAAGAATCTTTATGTGATTTCTATTATTATAAAAAATAACAATCCTTATATTCTATAGAAACATCAAAAATAATAAAAAAGAAGATGCTAAACTGGTTTGAAAAGCATAGCAAAATATCTTGGTTTGTTACAATTGTAATTGCTAGTACAATATTCTATGTTTCTTCTTTAACATTCAAACCTGAAACAGGAGGAGCAATAGGCGTTAGAGCAATATTTTACCATTTTCTTATTTTCTTTTTGCTCTCATTTTTCTTGTCAATATCTTTGATAAAAGGAGCAAATAAAAACATTTTTTTTATAATTTTATCTATGCCACTTGCAATAATCTACGGAATTAGCGATGAAATCCATCAGTATTTTGTTCCAGGAAGATTTGCTTCAATTAAAGACATAATTTTAGATACGTTCGGAATTTTATCCGCTTCTTTTCTTTATATTATTTCTTTGTATTACAGAAATGGCAGATAATTAAACTAATGTCTCAATCTCTAATTTTAAGTTTCCCATTCTTTGAAATAATCTTCTTTCCGTCTAACTGAGAAAGAACAAAACCTTCGTGTAAACTATCTTTATTATAACTCTCATTTTTGTAATTCTCCAATACTGTTATTGTTAAAAATTCTTTATCCTCTGTAAAAAGATCAAAGATGCTTCCGCTAAAAACTGCAACGTTCTTCCAATTAGCTCTCCCTAAATCTTTTGATAATGTTCTTCCTACCTCGGAAAGTTCAGTAGTTATAATGTACAAATTTATTGCGCTTTCATCCTCATTTTCTAATTCCTTATAATATATTCTATATCCTGCGCCAATCGGCTTAAAAATAAATCTATCGTTAAACTCTAGGATATTTCCTAATTCTTTAAGTTCCAAAACTGCAGATTC
>CAYTKV010000010.1:10969-21442 GCA_964438545.1 Candidatus Woesearchaeota archaeon
AACTTCGGTACTGCTTCCCTCTAGCTTTGCCTTGAAATAAAAATTACCCAATTTGGGACCTATAGCTAGCCACTTTACAGAAGCCCTTCCTTTTTCATCTACTTCCTTAGTTGAATCAAAAATTTGGTCATCGGGAAGAAATGTTCTTTGTCTAAACAGCTCAAACTGTACTTTCTTTCCAATGCAATCAGAAAGAGTTCCCTCATTAGTTAAGGGTCTTGCATCAACGATTAGTGAAACTATGCTTCCCACACGTGCGCTGTTAATTTCATTTCCATTCGTATCTACCCAGCGTGGATTAACCAAAACACATTCTTCTCCCTCTAAAGGCTCGCCGAATTTTGCTCCGCCTCCTCCAGTAAAAACGCTCTTCACGCTTTCGATAACACCTTCAAAAAACCCTTTCTCTTCATAACCTTGAATATAAACATTGCTTATTTTTTCATGCTCTAAGAATTCATAATAAATCTCTATCAAACCATTGCTAGAAATAATCTGCCCAATCTCAATAAAATTACTTACATCATGGAAATAAACTTTGTCTTTTTTGACATAATAATCAGTTCCAATGCCATTTTCTAGAATATTAACATATTCTGCATTGATGTCGCCTTCCTCTAAACTATAACTAATTCCTGTGTCTATATTGCCATCGAAAAAATCTTCTTCCTCTTTTTCATCTGTTATTGCCGGTCTATCTTCTCTAACTTTTTCGTCATCTATTTTCTTGAAATGCTTTGCAATTAGAGCATTTGCTCTTGCTTTCACCAACAAAATTCTTGCCTGATAATTGAATAAAACTAATTTTGGAAAGACTTCATCAACTTTTGAAATTATTTCTTTAGCTTTATTTTCAATATTTTCATCTTGAATACTCTGCCTATCAAGCCTACTCTCCAAGTCTCTGATTTCTCCAATAGCATTGTCATTAACCAACACATCTTCTCCTAAAGCTGAATTAGTTTCTTCTTTTAAGGCTTCTAGAGTCTCATTTCTTAGCAAAACATTGCCTGCTGTCAATGCTCTATCAACGCTTCCTTTATCCAGCCAGCACCTTACTCTTGCATCTCCGCAATATCCTACATCTAAAAATCTGGAAGGATTTGTAGCGCTTCCCGGATTTTGTGTTGAGCATATTCTAACAACGCCTCTGTTGTAAATATCAGGATTAGCAAAATCTTCAACGCCTGCCTGAACATTAGGATTTAAAACTGAAGCTATATTATTGCTTCCGCTAATACACTCTTTCTCTGAGCTTATGTCTCTTCTTTCCAGTTCTTGGCTAACAAAACTGTCTCTTAGAAAGTTTACTGCGAAGCTAGTTGAAACCTGTTTGAAGCCGCAATGCTCATCATTATCTACTCTTACGCACAATTCTTTATACCCTTCTGGAGCTGTAAAGTCTTTTGTTTCAGTTTTAAATTCTCCTCTTGGAATAAAACCAGAAGCAATTGGAAATCTCTCAATTGGAGTTATTGTTGGGCTCTCTGGAGGATTCTTCAAGTAAACTGTATAATGAACTCCTCTGTCCTTGCCAGCAAAAATATGATAAAAGACTTTGTATTGAGCAGTAGCAGGAACAGTTACATCGCTAAACCTCGTTGAATCAAACCACGCATGGAACTGTGGCGGACTTTCTGGCTCTGTTAATGATTTTAGTTTTGTCGGAGCTTTTACAGAAATAAAGTTTTTGCAAACCTCGCTCCCTATTTCCTGAACACTTCCTGTTCTAAATGCGCTTAATGAATTTACAGCGTAAACATTAGTAAAGTAATTTATTGATCTTTCAGTGTTCTGCCAAGCTGCTTTCGCTGTTAAATACTCACCGCCGCCTCTTGTGCCTAGGCCTAAAGCCGTATCGAGCAAAGTAGGAATTATTGCATTTGCAAAAGGAGCAACTTGCCCCCAAAAGAAATCACACATATAAACACTATGCACTTGGTCACATATCCCAACTAAATTTCCGGTTTCAAGGTTTTCTTCTAAGCAAGATTTGTAACTCTTCATAATTGTTGCCCAGCCGTCTATTCCTGCCTGAATTCCTGTTAGGCAAACTGGAATCACAATTCCCTCGTTTATATTCGGCAAACACAACAAAGTGCTTCCAACAATTCCGCTTTGCACAACATCAGCTACTTGGTATTCCCCTCCCAAGTCGCATCTTGAACTTGGGCATATCACAGGATCGCAAACATTAAACAACAAATGACAATCACTGGGTGACATGAAGTCTTGACATTGCGTCTCTGCAATATTCACTGCCGGACTGCCAACTTCTAAAGGAGTTTCTTCTCCTGGAATTGTAACTCTTCTATTTCCATATTGTCTTGCTGCTTCTTCTATTGCTCTAACCGCTTGTGATATTAAACTTCTTGCTCTTGTTTCGCTCAAGCAAGGAAAAATTCCGAGAGGCTGACCTGTATTCAGATTAACTTGCTGACATAAATCATCTCCAAAGCCAGAATTAAATTCTATTCTCTTATTTTCCCCGACATTGCAAACCCAAAAACTTGTGACTCTGCCACTAGCGTCAAAAGCGCCTATTCCTCCGAAAATAGGCAAACTTTGTCTTGTTGCGGCATACCATCCTTCTCTAGTATTAAACGGCACAACCGCAGGCATTCCTTTGTAAGGTTCTGTTTCATAATATCTAACTTTTCTGTCTTGGGGAGCCATTTCATTAATGCAAGATATTTTTTCAACTGCTTTTATTGTCCCTACTTTATAAACATCCAAGAAATTATTTTTTTCTTCTTCAGAAAAAAGCCTTCCATCCTTATCAGAAATGCTTTTTATTCCATATTTTCCTGCTGCCGGGTCTCCACTTAAGCCGATAATATAAATTCCTGAAAAACTTGCTAAAATTTTATTATCTCTGTCTCTTAAATTCCCGTTTTCTGCATTTAATACAGCAAAATGTGTCACATCGTTTCCAAAATTATGTTTTTGTTTTATTTCAGAGGTTATTGGTTTGACGCTTGTTGCGATTTCATTTCTGTTCTCTGGTTTTATTGAAGAAGCAGAAGGATAACCTTGCAATTGCAAACCCTTTGCTACTTCTAATTCTTCTTGGAAAATTTTGTTGCTATTGGATATTCTAGCTGTTTCTCTAAGCTTTGCTTCAATATTTTCTCTTTGCTCAGGACTTAAATTTGGGTTTTTTAACATTTCAGCATAGAGCATTGTGCTTCTTATTGTATCACTAGTCACAACATTGTTCTTCACATTTTGTTGAGATAAGAGTTCAGCAACATTAATTTTGCCTTTTTCTCCCCAACTACCATCAAAATCCTTTGTATTAATCTCCAAGCTAGAATAATCAGCTGTTGCTCTAGCTGCCAAGGCCCCACTTAAGCCAGATGTATTAATGCTCTTTCCAAATATATCTTGGTCAACCACATAATTTTTTTGTATTTCTTTAATTTTTGTGTTGACATTTCTTAAGGCAGCACTGGCTGCCGCAACGTCATTATTTATCTGATTTGCATTAGCAAGATAGCAGGCATCATTATTCCCGCATCTTGTTTTCCATCCATTAGGACCATTCATAACTTCTTGTCTCGCCAAAGCCTCTCCACTCAAACCAGAAATAAAATTCTTAAATGTTAAAGCTCCTGCGGTTGCAAAGCAGGCTGCCTTCATTCCTTTTATAGTATTTGTCATCTTACTAGAAATTTTCTCCCAATCTTTTATTTTGTCATCCAAATTGCTTATCTTTTCTCTTGTCTTGTCAGGATTCAACTTGAAAGCCCTTTTTTCTATTCCAACAGAAACTGTGAAGTTTGTTTCTGTTCTTGTCCCTTCGACTTTTGGAAGAATTCTTATCTTTGCTATTGTTCCAACATCAACATTATTTAAAGCTACTAAAGCCCCGCAAACATCTTTCGCTGGTCCATCAAGTCTTAGAATTTCTCTTTGTATTCTTCTTATGACTTTTCCTTCGCTGTTAAGACAATGTGCGCTTATCTCTGCTTCCTCAACGCTTACTCTTTCTAAAGTAATGTTTCCATGACGAATATTATTTGATACTAGTTCTCTTGTTTCTCTAACATTTACTTTAATTCTTTCGTTCCCAAAAACCAGCTCTGCGCTTGCTGTTTTATTTGGTTTAGACAAACTAACTAACCTTATGACTCTGAACCTGTCATCAAAATCTACAACTTCGCTGGCTCTTGTTCTATCAATGCTCGATAATTCATTAAACTCGTTTTCATATTTTTGTTTATTTTCACTTATATCTTTTAATTTTTGCAACAACTCTGCTTGAGTTTTTTGCATTCCAAAATCTTTGGCCAGAGATTCCGCTTCTTCTAATGCTATTTCTCCGTATGTTTTAGCATTTTGTACTCCGTTTTCTGGCTCAGAAAAATAATTTTCTGCTGTCTCCTTATAAGTTTTAAGCGCTTCGCCAAAATATTTTTTAGTATTTGATGAGTAATCTGCTCTGTCTTTTAAATCTTTTAGCGCTATTTCTGCAGAAACTTCTTTTTCTCTCAGCTCCAAAACAAAGCTTTTTCCTTTACATTGCCCCTTGACAACTCCTCCTTTTCCAGTTGAATTAACAAAAACGTCTCTTATGCTGCATCTTCCGTCTAAAAAATTCATTCCTTTTATGACGTCTAAACTTTCTGTTCCTTTTTCAGATGAAATTTCTATTCTTGCTGTTTCTTCCGAAAAAGTTATGCCGTCGTATGCTATTTGCAATCCTGCTCTGCAAAAAGCTCCTGGAACAAACATTTCATTAGAGATTTTGCCTTTTTCCACTCTTTGTGTTATAATTTTTACATCTCCATCATAAATAGAGACAATCGCAAAATCTGCATTTGCTTCTTCCAGCCTAACAAAAAACTTTCCGCTCCAAAAGCTTTGCTTTAACTTTTCTCCTCCTATTTCCCATTCTTCATCATTGATTGGCTTTAGAATAAACTCTGATCTCCCTACGCCTAAGGCGTTTCCAGAAATATAATCAACTTGGGCCCCTAAAGTAACATTGATGAAATCTGGAAGCTTAGATTCATCTGGTTGTTTTCTTAAAACAACAACAACATAACCAATATTATTTATTGTCGGACTGCCAAGCAGTCTATCATAAGATCTTAAAGCTGCTCTCGCCGGATGAAATCCTGTTCCTACAACTTCAGGAGGATAATTTCCTAAGAAACGTATGTTTCTGATTTGCTCTATATCAATCAAAGGATTGATTTGTAAAGCATCTATCTGGCAAAACACAGGAACATTTTGCTCCGCTAATAAGTCAGACCTAACAACAGCAGGCGCACAACCAAAAGGAGCAACTCCTAAAATCAAATCTTCTCTTGCTCTGCATGTGTCTTTATCTCCAAGAATTGGCCAATACGTATATAAGTCATTGCCATAAAATGTCTGATAAGTTGGTCTTGTCTGATGTCTCACATATGCGGCGCTAGAGCTGCTACTAAAACTCCTTTGCGTTTGCGCATCAACCACATCAATTTGAAAATAAATATTCCACACTAAAAAAATCGTTGCTAAAATAACAAAAATTACTCTTTTTTTCATATGAAATCTATGTTCACTCCTTTCACACTAAACAATTCAAAATTATTTTGCAACTCTTCAATTGATCTTGGCGTTAGAAGCCTTTCAACATTAACTCTCATTGCTCCTTTCTCTAGTTCTGATTCAAGAATAAAAATTCTTGAGCTTCCTCCACCTACCAAAATGCTTTCTATGTCTGTTTCAGGGAAAGAAATATCAAAACATTTTTCTTCGCTCAAGCCAAAAAATCCTAACAATCCATTTTTCGGAGTGCCAACACACTCTGTTTTTGTTGTTCCAGGAATTGTGATTTTGCTGCCACCGTATACATAAACCTTCACATCATAAAATCCTTCTGATAATTTTACTCTGTTATTTTCTGGCAGAGCTAAAGTCGTAGCTTTTCCGTCATCTCTAACAAAAGAAATGACTGCATTTTCGCTTTGCCCTGCCCTAGAACCCCCAACCAATAAATCTACAACAACGTCGTGTTCTCTGGCCAAGAACACTTGAGAAAATGTTTCAGAGTTAGTCGAAAATAATTCTCTTTTTTCAGCAAAGCCGTCTGCTCTTATATGCAAATAGCCATTGACGCAAGCAGGAGCCTCTCCAAAAAATCTTCCGTTTTTACTTTCTCCTAGTCTGCATCTTTGATCAAAACATTCGTAGCTAATATTCGCGTCTATCTCGTTGAAGTTTATATCAAATACTCTTACTTCTATGTTTTGATTTTTAAATCTACACAAATCAAAATCCTCCCCTGTTAAGTTTTGTCCTTGGAATGCCTCTCTGGGGAGATTGTTATCGATAACAACTGCAACTGGAAATTGGAATAGCTCTTCATTATTATATATTTGAATCAAAACAGGAAAAGCCAGGTCATAAACGAAATGATAGGGGGCGTAACAAAATCCTAAGATTCCTAAACCTTGTTGCATTCCTATAGGCTCAGCAATCATCAGTTCTTCGTCAACTCCTTCGCCTTCTATTTCTATTTTTGTTGGCCAATTTCTAGAATATAAAACATTAACTGCTTCGTCTACGTTCAAATCAACAACAAAATATTTTCTATCTTGATTTTTTAAAGAATAATAGTTTCCTTCAAATTTAATTGAATTTAAATTTTCTTCTAGGCTCGCCCTAAGCTCACTCTCTACCTGAGAAGTCTTCCATAATTTTGGGCCACATTCAATTTCAACACCATCCACAGGAGCATTTAAGTAAAGAACATCTGTCGTGTAATTTTCTAGAAATGCCTCTTCTTTCTGCTTCTCATATATTTCGCGTGCGATGCGATAAAATTTTCCTAACTTGCTATCAATCTCCACATTGTGTGATCTTTTCAAAAATGTCTGGACTTCTCTTGAAACTCTTAAATCAGAATCAACGCTGACTTTTATTTTTGTGTCTTCAATAACGACATTAACTTCTGGTTGCTCTTTGTTAATATCGAATTCTCTTTGGTAGAATTGCTCGAAATCGCAATTCCTCAAACCTTCTTCGATGAAATCTTCCATTTCGCTCTCTATTTCTCCTTTGCTAGGAACTTGCTCCCTGACTAAAGCATTTCCGCTAATATAATACCAATAAGGAATTGGGCTTCCTAAAAAATTCAAGTGATTAGAAAAAGGAGCGTAGTCGCTTCCAGGAATGTAATCTCCAGCCACTATTCTGCCTCCTTGCAAGCCGGCTATTTCTGCCGCTAATTTTGTTTCTTGCTCTATACAGCCCAAGTAATACTCAAAAACAGGAGACAACGCAGGAGGAGGCGGTTCTTCCTCCCCGCCTTGAAAAACAAAAAAATAAATTAAAATAGCCCCTATAATTAACAAAGCGATAATCACAAAAATCGCTACTTGCGCTTTTTTATATGTTCTTTCCATTTTTCCTCTTTTTTTCATTTATTCTATTTTCTATTAGTTCAATGATTTCTGAATTAATGTCTTTTTTAATTATCTTTTTGAATTTATTCCAAATTTCTTCGTCTTCAATTAAAAGCAAATATTTTTTCATTATAGCCTCTTTTTAATCTTTCAATAAGGACTTTATCAATATATAAATTTTTCTTACTTAATTAATAAGTTAGTTACTTAGTTAGTAAGAAAAATAAAAATATCGGCTGTTTCTTGATGAATTGAAGGTTAGAAAATAGTATGAAATTTTACTTTCCTGTCTACTGATGCCAATATTATTTATTCTTTTAAGGTTAAAACTGCCTAAACAACTCGTCAATTTAAGCATTTGTTCATTCGATAAAATGGCCCTGCGCAGAATCGAACTGCGGACCCTCGCACGTCAAGCGAATGTTTTGCCACTATACTACAAGGCCGATTATTTAAAAGTGAATCTAAATTCCTATAAAAAGCTTTTTGATGAAAGAAATATTAGCTCACTTGCTGTTTAGAGCAAAAGAGAAAAGTAAATCAATCCAAATTAATCGATTTTTTATGATTGTAAATCTAGTTTTCTATTGCGATGTTCTTGGCTTTTTTCTTAATTCTTCAAATTTTTCTTTTCCAGGGCCGTAGAGATAAAAACCAATCGCTTCTTTTTTATTTATTATGTCGGCATCAATTGCGGCTTCTGGAATACCCCAGGTTATTGAAAGTGGCCAAAATAAAAGATTAAGAGCACCGACCAAGGCCTGATCCGCATGTTCAGTGCCTATAGCATTATAAAAATTCCCGATTCCAGGCAAAACATTAAGAAAGGCAGAAACAAGAGGCTCTTTTATTTTATGCTCCTGATAATCCAAACCATAAGTTTTCATCTCTCTTAGGCAATTTCTTTCATACGTTGATAAACCCACGCAGCCAGAAGCAAGAGAAGAAATTCCAACCAAAGAGGCTGCAGCACTTCTCATTACCTTTTCTTTTAAAGAATTGTAATTTCTTACCATTGTTAATTTTTCAAGAAACAAGTATTTAAACTCTCTCGTATCTTAAAACATCTTTCTTGATATTTATTTTGAAATATACTCATTTAAAATCTGTCGAGTAGTATCTGTCCAACAAAAATTTTTCACAAAGTCAAATAAAACACAATCGTCGGAATTAACAAACAACCCATTAGGTTAATTCTTCTGGAGCCAGACAAAATGCAAAAAACTCCCAAGGCGGAGGCAGTTATCAAAACAATTAAGCCATAAATATTAGACAATATGATATTCACAATCAGTAAAAATAAAATTGTTATTAAAGACAATTTTGAATAATTAAATTTAGAAATATATTTTGCAAACAATCTTGATAAACTAATTCCGACAAAAAATGAGAAAATTCCTGAAATAAAAACAACCGCTATGATAATTATTAAATTACTTGTTGAAATTGTTCCTAATAATTTTTCCACTGCGACAGCCGAGCCTGTTCTTGTCTTTCCAATTGCGTAGGCTGTCACAAAACTTAGAGCCATGACAATTGTATTGAGCGATCCTACCAAAAACAAAAAGCTTCTTTTGTCTTGCGCCTCTCTTCCCATTATTTCACTGCCTATTACAGCTGCATGACCTGAGCCTATTCCAGGTAAAAAAGAACACAAAGGAGCGGCAATAGCCGCTGCGATACTAGATTTGAGAAAAGATTTTTTATTTAATTTTACTTTTTTAATTGGCATTATTTTCTGTTTCGGAACTTTTATTTTTGTTTTTATGCTGACAATTAAAGAAGAAATTCCAAATAATCCAGCGAGCAAAGGCAATAAAGGCTCTTTAACAGGAAGATTGAAAGTTAGCAAGCCAAGAAAACCAGCTAAAATAAAAACAATTAAAGAGACAATAAAATCTTCTTCTCTGAAAATTAAATACAAGGAAGCAAAGATTAAAATGTAAGGAATTAAGGTTTGAATAAAATTAAACACATGTGACAAAAAATAAACAAAAACAAGGCTGAAAATTGTTATGACTGGAAGAGCAGCTAATGAGCCATAAAGAGTTAATACAACGGCCTCGTGACCTTTTCCTTCTCTTAACAACTGATGTCCTGGCAGAACAGAAAGGAAAGAATCTTCTTCAGGAGCTCCTAAAAATATGCTAGGAATAAAATCAATAAAAGTGTGTGTGATTGCCATTGCCACAATAAAAACAACTAGAGCCATGACGGGAATGAAGTCAAAATAAGTTAAAGAAGCCAACAAACTAGCAGAAACCAGATTAATATGAATCCCTGGAAATAAACCAGTAAACGTGCCTATGAGACATCCGAGCAATAAAGCGAGAATAATCTCGATAATCATTTTGCTCTAAATCAATTTTACCGACGGTAAAATAGCCTTTTCCTTATGATTTGTGTAGCCATCAAGCTTTTATAAATGTTGTCTCAAAGGACTTTTTATAAAAAAATTGTGTGGTTTAATAGCCACTTTTACTTTTAGGCTATTACGGATTATTTTATAGTCGATAAAACCTTTTTTGATATATCCTCCTGAACTTATTTCTTATCATTTTGAGTGGGTTTTGAGGTTATGGGATGTTTTTAGAGGTCAAAAAGGTTTTAAGTAACTTGTTTTGCCTCTTGTCTTAAGCTGTTAGGCTTAATAAGATTATTAAGATTATGGTAAAAAATAGGATAAATGAGAAGATTTGTAGAGACTGCGGAAGGCAAATAATTGGAAGGAGATCTGACGCTATAATTTGCAAAGATTGCAGAAGAGAGGCACAAACACAATCATCTCAAAAAATAAAGGAAAAAGAGAAAGAAAAAAGAATCTGGAGAAAAGTTGAGGCGAGCGGTGTTAAAGGTAGAATTGAATATCAAAAAGTCCAGGAGATATTAAAAAAATTAAAAAATGGACCCTCAGAAGATGAAGATTGGCTTAGGGCGGCATGGTTGCAAATCTCTGGCTTAAGAGGGAAAAATAACAGTTATCTTTATGCATTTGGAATGAATTGTTTAGTTGAAGAAATAGAAACCTTAGAAATGAAACCTTTTTGGGAATTTATAGAGAAAAAAGTTAAGG
>CAYTKV010000011.1:0-19012 GCA_964438545.1 Candidatus Woesearchaeota archaeon
ATTCAATCTATGGGTTAAAACCCTGCAGCGTTTCTTTCAACGGCTCGCCGTAAAAAGAATAAATTGGTGCCATAATCTGTCTACCTTTTCACTTATCATTCCAAGAACTTTGTTTGAGAATTTGTTTAGTGCTAAATATTTTTTAAACTCGATAAATGCCTCTTGATATTCTTCTCTTGAATTAAAAACACCATCACTAAGTAATTTTTCCTCTAAATAGGGAGCCTCAAATTTGTCTAACCTTGCTAAAAAGTCTCTTTGACCAGAATTAAGAAGAGCATATTCTGCCGGTTGTAAATTGTATTCTTGGGCTTTTTCTTCTAAAGTCTGAGCTATCATTTATTTATTATGGAGCTGAAATATATAAATATTATTATGTTTTATTTCAAACTTTATTAATCTCTAAATAGTTAAAACAAATAGAAATACTTAAATAGTTGAAAGATATTAAAAAGATATGAGTTTGAAAGATAAATTTAACAAGGCAAAGAGAAAAATTGCAACTGCTGGATTGGCCTCATTATTGGCTGTAGGTAGTGTTGGCTGCAGAGCAGTGCCGCGCGCTGATGGAGGAGAAGATTGGTATATTGGAGACCAATTGATCGGAGGCCTTGGACCTCCAGAAGAAAAAAACAGCGAAGCTAATTCAGGTGATTTAATCGCTGCAGCGGGTTTAGGTTTAATGGGCGTTGGTTTGCATAAAGGCAACCTTAATGCGCTCACAATGGGAAGAGCAGTTACTGATTATGGCGCTGCCAGATCTGCTGCAGAAGCTGGAAAAAGCAATATACAGCAGAATGTTTATGTTGGGGACAGTACTAATAGATTGAATTATACTTCTAGAAAACAAAAACCTGATTTATTTTTTGAAGCTAATGCTCTAGACAAGAGTAGGTTAATTGACGATTATTACTCTAATTTTCCGGATGGTTTCATCGGAGTGAAAACTAGATTTGCAAGCGGTGAGCCACTCATAGCCTGCGCCATGATTAGTGGCGTGTATAACAATTCTAATCTAGAACTTATTGCGTTAAACCAGGATGGAAAAGAAATTGGTCGGATTAATAAGCCAATCCGTGCCCTTTCTCAGAATGAGGTATGCTTGTTATGTCATCCGAATCATGGAAAATTTCCTGCTGGCAAATATAGATCTATTTGGAAATTAAATGGAGTATATATCGGAAGCAGCGAGTATGAAGTGTACGAAAAACGCGAATAAATTCTCGTTAGCTTCAAAATATTTATAAGCATTCTTTATCTTAATAAATAATGCTAAAACAAAAGAGATGATTTTGAAGAAAACTCAATAGATGAAATTGCAAGAATACAAGGATTAAAAGAAAGGAGAATAATTTATCATATTGAGAAACTTATAGAGGGTGGAGAAATGATTGAAGTTAATTATCTTCTTTCAAAAGAAAAGTTTGATAAAATAAAAACTGTCTTTGAAAAATTTGGAACTGAAAGGCTTGCTCCAATTTATAATTATTTTAATGAAGAATTTTCCTATGATGAAATTAGATTAGCGAAGGTGATTGTAAAATCGGAAAAGAATGTTGTTGATATGAATTAGGATTAAATTGCTCTTAGGGAGAATTCAAAACGTTCCATTGTATTTGAGAGGGCGCTTTTTTGATTCTTTTTTCCGAATGAAATGAGGAAAACATAAAAATCTTTGATTTGCTTCTTTCCTAAAAAAGAAGTCGCTTTGCGATTTAGAAATTAAATTTGTTCTTTTTTCATATAATTCCTTAACGCTTCCGGAACAATTACCCTTCCTTCTCTTGTTTGATTTGATTCCAATATAGAAATCATTAATCTTGGAGTAGCAAGAGCAGAACAATTAAGTGTATGAATAAACCCTTTTCCATTTTGCCCCTTATATCTTATATTCGCTCTTCTTGCTTGATAGTCAAGACAATTGCTCGCAGAAGAAACTTCAGAATATTTTTTTAAGTGCGGTAACCAAATTTCAACATCCTTGGTAATAGATGCTTGGTGAGCAAGATCACATGAAGGAAGAAGAACAGTGCGATAATGCGATCCTAATTTCTCGATAATTTCTTCGGCATTTTGCACCATTCTCTCTAGCTCGGTTTGAGAATCTTCTGGTTTACAGAGAGTGTATGTTTCAACTTTATTAAATTGATGCATCCTCATTAGTCCTCTAACAGATACTCCATGAGAACCAGCCTCACGTCTAAAACAAGGAGTGTAGGAAACTAATCTTATTGGAAGGTTATTTTCTTCAATGGTCTCCCCGCGATAAAAACTTGTTAGAGGAGCTTCCGCAGTGGGTATTGCAAATAATTTATCTCTTTCAATATAATATAATTCATCTGCAAATTTTGGTAAATTTCCAGAAGCAGTAAGAGTCTCAGTATTGTTGAAAAAAGGGAGCATAACTTGTCTGAATCCATTATTTAAACAACGATCGAGCATAAAATTTATTAAAGACCATTCTAAACGAGCACCATCTCCAATATAAACTGGAAATCCCGTTCCTGCTAATTTAGAACCACGATCAAAATCTATAAGCTGTAATCTACTTCCTATTTCAACATGATCGATTGGAGTAAAATCAAAAGATGGGGGACTGCCAAAAATATGTTCAACAACATAATCGTCTTTATTTGGACTTACAGGAACATTGGAACTAAGAAGATTGGGCAATTCAAGAAGTTTTCTTTCTAATTCATCTTCAATAATCCCAATTTGTTTATTTAATTCTTTTGCCAAACGACTCTCTTCTCTTAATAGCTCCCTTTTTTCTTGTGTTATGTTTTCTGATGAAAATTTATTTAGATATCTTCTTTTTTCATCGTATTGTCTCTGAAGACCCCTTCTTCTTTCTTCTAAATCTACTATTCCATCAAGCGAAATAGAAGGGTCTCTTTTTTTTAGATTATCTTCAACATCTTCTTTATTCAGTATTATTTTCTTAATATCTATCATATTAAAATAAATTAACCAAACATTTATAAACTTATGTGTAGTAACAAAAAATATGAGTTCAAAAGACTTATATATTTAATACATTATTAAAAATTATGGAAACCATAAATGTAACGGAGAGATCCGAGGTTATTGAGACGCCTCAAATCGAAACAACGCGACAAGAGAACTTCAGCTTAGTAGAAGTTCAAAAGATGGTTGAAGAGAAAATTGCTTTAGACCATCTAAGATTTAGTGTGTGTTGTAGTGATAGTACTGCAAGCCTTTAAACAAGAGAATGAAACTGAAAAGAATCTCTTTTAGAGATAGATTGGGTAGAAGTTTCTTTGTTGAAACAGAAATAGGAAAAACAATTAAACAAATATTAGATTCTAACAATATCCCCCTTAATTCTGTAATTTGCAGAAATAAAAATTCAATTGTTACAGAAGACCACATAATCGATGAAAATGATGATCTTAAATTAGAGATGGTAAGGTTTTATGATCTTCCGACAATTCTTGCAAAAAAAAGAATTGTTCGCAATTCTAAGAATAGTATATATCAAAAAGAAATTATATCATTCGATAGAGGAAATATTGAGAGAAAAATTTACAAGTATAAAGAAGATGAGATTAAGAGTCTTGTAGAAAGTATCTTTATAGACTTTATCAAATCGCACGGACTAATAGTTGAAGGAGACAGAATAGCGGTAGGTTTTTCTGGTGGAAAGGACAGCTTAGCACTATTGTTATTGCTTCATAGATTAAAAAATAAACTTCCTAAATTTGAATTATCGGCGATTACTGTTGCAGGTTGGGAAGATCCAACTTCTTTTGATTACACAAAAAATATTTGTGAAGAATTAAACATAGAACAACATATTGTAAACCCAAAACAGATTGAGGGCATATTCGGATTAAAACAGAGTTTGTTTGACACTCTTTCTAAAATAGATTCAGATAATCAATATGGAGTGCATACAATTTATTTTCTCCATCAGTTTATGAGAAGAGGAATTGAAGAAAAAGCAAAAACTCTTGGGATTAACAAAATCTTCTTAGGTTTAAATCTTGAAGATCTTTTCTCAAGTTTTTTAGGATTCTTTACTACAGGATATGAAGTTCTCGACTTTCCTCAAAGAAAAATTGGAGATTTAACCTTCGGATTTCCGCTATTCCCTTTGACTAAGAAAGAAATAGGGCTATATGTAAATATTACTGCTAAAAAGTTCTCTAATCAAGGACCAACTACTGCTTTTGATAAAGGTCCTGTTTCAAGAGGATTTTATTATTACATATCAGATAAACTCCAAGATTTATGGCCAGGGATTGAGCACCATATTCTAATAGGATTCAATAAAATTAGAACTGAAAGAAAAAAATCTGAACAAAAAAAGTGCATTAATTGTAAAACATTTTTTCTCTTACAAACAAAACAAACAAGCAACGAAGAGAAGTGTGAAGTATGTAATCTACTTAAAGAGCTTAATCTTGCATAAAATTTTTCTAAAAATCAAAAAGGTTTTTATACCACTAATTTTGATTAAATATATGCTAAACATAAAATACATAATTGAGAACAAAGAACTTGTAGAACATTCTGTTAAAGCCAGAGAGAAAGATGTAAATATAGACTTAATCATCTCAAAATATGAAAAATTAAAAAAATTAAAAAAAGAAATTGATGATATAAGAAGAATAAGAAATGTTTTAACAGAAAAAATTAACACATTAAAGAAACAAAAGAAGAATGCGGATAAAATAATAAAAGAAAGCAAAGACAATAATGAAAAATTAAAAAAAGCGGAGCCAGAGTATGAACTACTCAATGAGGAATATACAACTCTCTTCTATAAAGTCCCAAATATTCTACACAAAAACGTCCCAATTGCAAAAGAAGATAGAGTTGATTGGGAAAGTGATTTAAAAAAACCTAAATTTGACTTTGAACCTAAGACTAGCGGGGATATTTTAACTGAATTGAATCTTGTAGATTTTAAACGAGGAATAAAGGCGGCAGGAGATAGGAGTTGGATTCTAAGGGGGGATGCCGCAAGATTAGCAAGAGCAATAACTAATTTCATACTTGATTTTTGGAGAAAAAAAGGATATTTTGAATTA
Source organism: Candidatus Woesearchaeota archaeon (assembly GCA_964438545.1). GTDB lineage: Archaea > Nanobdellota > Nanobdellia > Pacearchaeales > GW2011-AR1 > UBA73. The sequence continues at coordinate 5,058 of CAYTKV010000011.1, forward strand.
ATCCCCCCATATTATGTAAATGAAGAGAATCTTTACATAACTGGACATTATCCCGGGGGAGAAAAAGAAGTGTATAAAACTGAAGACGGAAAAGTTTTTGTAGGAACTGGGGAAATTTCGGTTTTAGCAATCTTTAAAGATGATTTATTTAATAAAAAAGATCTACCAAAAAAATTTATGTGTTATACTCCTTGTTTTAGAAGAGAGGCAGGAAATCACGCAGACGATAAAGGACTTTATAGAACACATCAATTTGACAAAGTGGAATTAACACTCATAACAAGCCCTGAAAAAGAAGAAGAAGAATATAACAGACTATTTGATGACTTAAAAGAGCTTTATACCTTGCTTGAGATTCCTCACAGGATAATTACTCATCGAGCAAATGATATGCCAAACAAAGCAACAATAGAAAAAGATATTGAGATTTGGTTAGGTGGGGAGAATCGTTGGGGAGAGGCAGGAAGCATTGGAATGACAGGAAGTTTTCAGGCAAGAAGAGGCAACATAAAATATGTTGGCGATGGAAAAGAAGAATTTGTTCATACTATTTATGCCACTGCTGGAGTTGCCAACAGAATTTTAATAGCAATACTTAATAATTTTCAACAAAAAAATGGAGCTGTTAAAATTCCAAAGGCATTGGTTACTTATATGGGGGGAATTGATACTTTAAAACAACAAAAAGATTAATTATATAACTTTTTCTTCATTAAAATGTATGACATCCTCCCAGCTCTAAAGGGCTGGGCGTCCATTTCGTTTTATTGCGTTGCGTGGTACAACTCTTGATTTTCTATATATTCGTATGTTCTTGTGAAATCACTATTTCCAACACCATCTCACTTTTTTAATTAATTTAGAAATAAATATTTGACGCAATTCACCTCTTTGCTAAAGCAAAGAGGTTTCTTGCGTGTTATCTAAGAAATAGTTTGCCGTAATTTCAAGAATATTTATAAACATAACTTATCTTTATAGTTAATGCTCAAATTAATTCAAAAAAAGAGGATGTCGATAATTAATTATGCTATTTTACAAATAATATTATTAGTTAGTTTTAGCTTCGCAGTTAGTTTTATTTTTAGCGAGTATGTTGGTGTTGGAAGTGCGCAGGAGGAAACTGACTTACCTAGCGAATTCGGTTATTCTGATGCTGCAACAGGAGAACCACATTATTTTAAAACTTCAACAACGCTAACCCAAGCCGGAGCTACAACGCAGGTTGCTGCTAAAAGCGCTCCAGGCAGCAAGCCAGGATTTCTTGGAAGATTGTTTGGGGTAAAATCAGCTGTTGCATCTCACTTAATTAATGGATTACAATGGGGCGGCTTAGTAGCAGGAGCAATTCAATTGTTAGGTGCATTTGGTGTTATTGATAAAGGACTTGCTGATTCACTTTCGTTAAGCGCTTTTGCTGGAATAATGTCATGGCAAGGAGCTCATGCGGTTTCTGCACTTTTCTCTGGAGGAACTTCAGCACTTCCTCTTGGAGTTGCACCTTTAATTGGCTTAGGCGTAGGAGTTGCTGTATTCTTCGCAACATATGAAAAAGAAAAAAAAGAATTAATAAAATTTGAGTGTCTGCCTTGGGAACCGCCTCTTGGAGGTCAGAATTGTGAAAAATGCAATGAAGATCCTTTCTTGCCTTGCTCTGAATACAGATGCAAAAGTTTAGGACAAGCCTGCGAATTAGAAAACAAAGGCACTAATGAAGAAATTTGCGTCTGGAAAAGCAAGAACGATGTTAATGCCCCAAAAATAACGCCATGGCAAGATGCTTTAAAGCCCCAAGGTTTGAGATATGTTCCTGACACGAGCATAAGTCCTCCTAACACCGGCTTCAGAATTTTAAGCAATGAACCTGGCTCAGGAGGATGCTTGAAAGCATTTACAAGATTAGAGTTTGGAATTAATGCAGATGAGCCGGCTCAATGCAGATTAGACTTTGAGCCAAAAAATAATTATGATGAAATGGAATTCTTGTTTGGAGAGTCTAATTTGTTTAGATTACAACACACAGAAAAACTAAAAACTCCTGAAAATCCTCCAGCAGACATTCCACCCCTATACAAAGATGGAACTTATACATTGTGGGCAAGATGCATAGATGCTAACGGAAATGGAAAAGATTCTGCAATGGTTGCATTTAGATTCTGTGTTTTGCCTGGCCCTGATGCAACACCGCCGCAAATAGAGGGGTTTTCAATAGAGCCAAATAGCCCAGTAAGATTTGAAGCTGACGGTGTTCCAATTGAAGTTTATACTGATGAGCCTGCAGAATGCAGATGGAGCAGACAAGACAAGGCATTCGGAACAATGGAAAACACAATGAATTGTGCAAGGGAAACATTTGAAATAAACGCCGAATTGAATTATATTTGCTCTGGAGAATTAACAGGAATTCAAGATATGCAAAACAATGAATTTTACTTTAGATGCAGGGACTATTCTTCAGACGGGCCTAATGTAATGCTCACAAGCGAGAAATTAACATTAAGAGGAACAGAGCCACTGGTCATTGAAAGTGCCGCTCCAGAAGGAACAATAGAAAATTCAACTAGCGTTGTTACAGTTGAACTAAGAGTAAAAACAGCTCATGGCGCAGATGAAGGAAAAGCTACATGCTATTATTCTGAAACAGAAGAAGAAGGAAGCTTCAATACGCCGATGTTAGGGGAAAATACTTTCTTGCATACGCAACCAATTGACAAAACAGCTGGAAATTATCATTTCTTCTTCAGATGCATTGATGCTGGCGGTAACACAGCAGAAGCAGAAACAACGTTCACAATAAAAGTGGACACACAGCCTCCAAAAGTAACAAGAGCATTCAGAGACCAAAACGGAAACAAATTAAAGATAATAACAGACGAGGAGTCCAAATGCGCTTACTCTTTAACAAATTGTAACTATAACTTTGACGATGGTTTGCCTTTAATCTATGAAGACCCAACAAAAAGAAATGTTCATTTCACTGATTGGGATCCTGATAAGATTTATTACATAAAGTGTATGGACTTTAACAATAAACAACCTCCTCCAAACGAATGCCAGATAATCATTCAAGGGAGCGAGTTTTGATAAGCAAGTCCTGAACAAAAAGATTTATAAATAGTACGTACTAAATACGTATTATGAGATTTGTGCATAGGATATCAAAGGGCAGTAGATTTAATCAAATCTATATACCAAAAGAAATGCGAGAGTTTGAAGTTGGCGATTTGGTAGAAGTAAGATTATTAAAAAAGAATATGGGGCTGTTTTATTCTAAAAATCTCGGAAGAATTAGCGAATTTAAAGAAAAATTAATTAAAGATGTTTTTTCTTTATTAAGTGAATTTAGTGAAATATTACAAATATTTGTGGTTGGCTCATTTTTAACTGAGAAAATAGATTATAATGATATCGATCTGCTAATTATAACCAAAAAAAAGAATGAAAACTTAGAAGAAAAAGTTTATAATGCGCTTATAAATAAATTTAATCTGAAGTTTCATTTATTGATTGTTCGAAAAGAAAGATTTGAATTCTTAAAAGAATCTTGTCCATTAACGAGAAGCATGTTGTATTATTGTGTCTCAAAAGAAAAATTTGAAATAACAAAAAAAAGAGAAGTTGATAAAAATCATATTAGATTTCTTCTGATGATGCCAGAGGATATATTAGAAATAAAAGTAGAAGGAAGAGCTTTTTATAACAATTTAAGGAGGCTTTTGACCATTGAAAAATTTTTGAAAGAAGAAGATGAAGATCCAAAAAAGATTAATGATGAGTTAAAATCATTGATTGGAGATTCTTTATTTTTTTATTTAAAAAATAATCTGGAAATTGACGAAAAAATGATAGGACAATTAAGAAAAATTATAAAAAATAAATTAGATAGCATTAACAAAATTCTAAATTGATATGGGCAAAGCTAATAGAATTCATGAATTAACAAATATTTTATCAAAAGCCCTGAGGCATAAAATTGGAGCAATTGTTAATCCTAATGAAATTTATGCAGAAAAATATTCTAAAGATGCCGATATATTAATGAGAGAAGCACAGAAAATAGCGTTAAAAGAAAATTGGAGTATAAATGATAAAAGAAAAATAAAAGAAGAGCTCAGAAGAAAATTGAATAATGAATTAAAGAAAAAAGAATTTTTAGATAAAAGGAAATTTGATATTATCGAAGAAGAGATGAATAAGGCATTAACTTTTCTTGATTTAAAGACTTGAAATTAATTTTTTTCAAAAAACTGGCTGAATCTTTTTCCTTTTGATTTTGCTCTTTCTAGACTTATTGAAAAATATTTTCCAGTATCTTTCATGTGTTTGGGATTCAAAAAAAGCCAGCCTTCGCGATTAAATCTTGTTGCTATGATTGGTTTTAATCCAATTATGCTAGAAAATATAATAAAATCATTAATTTGCGATTTAGAAATATATATTGCTTGCTTCTTGCTTGATTTTACTTCTATGGCAAATCCTTTTTTTCCTAATTTTGCTGCGAGCAAATCGCAAGGAGAGTCTTCTCCTATGCCTGAGCCAGCAACTCTTACTGCTCGCCAGCCATGCTGAGTAAAAAGTTTAAGAAGTTCACGCTCGGCTTTTGAGCCTTTTGCTTTATTGAATGGCATTTTACTTATTTGAGATCTCAATTAGTTTATTAATAACTATTGGATTGCTATAAACATTATCGCTTTGTGTATAATGGCCTTTGTCGTGCTCCACAATCACTTTCGCTTTTAATTTCTTTCTAAAAATTTCTTTATCTGACAGCGGAACAAAGGGATCATTATCCGAAAAAATCGTTACTATATTTTTCATGTGTGATTTTACTTTATTAAAATCTATCGGAGTTTTTAGCCATGGCTTTGCGATATTTTCTTCCTCTTCGCTAAGGCCTTGCAAGTTGATCCATGGAGCTATAAAAATTGCTCCTCTGATTTTTATTTTTTCTGGTAGTTTTTCAATATGCCTCATAATTGCCTGGCAACCTATGCTATGTCCAATGAAATATGTGTTGAAATCTGGATTTTTGCATATTTCATTTAACTTGTTTATCCAAGAAGCGATATTTGGCTCTTCAGGATTAGGCATTTCTGGAGCAATGACTTGAAAACCCCTTGAAGTAAGTTCTTTTTTTATCCAGAGATGCATTGGCTCTTTTGGAGAACCTTCCCATCCATGAATTAAATAGACCTTTTTTATCATTATAAGTCTCTCGCTTGTAATGTGCGTCTGCCGTTGGCTTTTGCTCTTTGTGCAGCCTCTCTTAGCAATGCTTCTACTTTTTTATTCAAAGCTTCAGCTACATCACTTGAAACATTCAAGTCTTTAACAGCTTCTCTTATCTTGCTTTTTACGATCAAGTCAATCATTTTTTGCCTCCTTTTTTTCATTCTTTTCTTGAGAAGAACTTTTTTCTGGCTTCATTAAAGGAAAAATGACTGTTTCTCTTATTGGCTTGTTTTCTAGGAATGCGAAAAGTCTTTCTGAAACGCCAAAGCCGCAAGTTGGAGGCATTCCGTATTTTAAAGCTTCGACAAATGATTCGTCGTGCTCATGCGACTCTTTATCGCCTGCCTCTTTCATTCTTCTTTGTTCATTGAATCTTTCTTCTTGTTCCAGAGGATCATTTAACTCTGAATAACCATTTCCTAGCTCGCTTCCAGCAATAATCACTTGAAATTGCTCTACTTTTCTAGGATCCTTGGAATTTCTTTTTGCTAAAGGAGTTAAATCTGCTAATTGGCCTGTCAAAAAAGCAGGTCCTGAAATTTTTTTTCTGCAATGCTTCCATAAAATATCAATTAAACGCGGCTTTTCCAAACCTTTTTGATATTCTAGTTTTAGTTCAAACAATTTTTTTTCTATTTCTTGCTTTGTTGCTTTCCAAATGTCGATGCCTGTTTGCTTTTTAATTTCGTTAGAGTAATCAATTATTTTCCATTCTTTTGCTAAATCAAATTTGTGTCCTAATCTTTCAAATCTAGTTGTGCCATATGCTTCTTTTGCAACTTTGGTATACATTTCCTTCACAAGTTTCATTCCGCCCTCATAATTCGCATACGCCCAATAAAATTCCATTTGCGTGTAATCTTGCAAATGTTCCATGTCGATGCCTTCATTTCTGAATTGCCTGCCTATTTCAAAGGTTTTTGGATAACCTGCAATCATAAGCCTTTTTTGCCATAATTCTCCCATTGAAATTCTTAGATAAACATCAACATCTAAAGCATTATGATGCGTAATAAAAGGCGTGGCTGCCGCTCCTCCTGGCGAATTTTCTAGAACAGGAGTTTCTACCTCTAAGAATCCCTTGCTTATCAGAAAATCTCTGATTGTTTGCCAGAATTTACTTTTTCTGATAAAAACTTCTTTAACATCTTGGCTCATTAAAATATCAAGATAACGTCTTCTTAGCCTTTCTTCCTCATCCTGAAAACCGCTCCATTTGTCTGGCAAAGGAAGAATAGACTTCGAAAGAATTTCAAGATTTTTTACTAAAACAGATAGTTCATTAGTTTTTGTTCTGAAGATTGTGCCTTCTATTCCAACAAAATCTCCAATATCAATATAACCTTTAAAAAATTCAATTAATTTTGAGGGAGTTTCTTTATCTTGAAGAGTTATTTGGATTCTTCCATAGCCGTCTTGTAAAACTGCAAAGATTATTTTGCCAAGGTCTCTGATGCTCATTAGTCTTCCTGCTATTTTTACAATCTGATTTGTTTTTTGTTCTTTCTTTAAATTCTTATATTTTTCATGCAAATCTTTAGAGACATGTTTTACTTCATATTTGTTTGGATAAGGGTTAATACCTTTCAGTCTTAACTCTTTTAATTTTCTCAATCTTTCATTGATGATTTGTTCTTCCCTGCCCATTTTAAAAAAAGAGAAAATACGTTTATATAGTTTTTTAAGCGGCTAAGAATACATATTTGACATGATTGTGACCAAGATATTACCTACTTAAAATAATTTGTATTACGTTTAGGAGATGTGGCAAATGATAAAGCTAAAACGATAAATTTACTCTATTAATTATTATATTTATATTCGACATTTTGATTACCAAATAAAAATAATATTATTAGGAATCACTCCAAAAAATAAATTAAAGAATTATTTTTTACCTGCCTGGCGATAAGTTTGAAGTATCTGTGATTAACAAAACATTTTAAATATTTAATTGTGAATTGATGTAATAATTTAGGAGTGCAAGATTTAAAAAGGGTGATTTTTATATTGCTCTGCGAGAGGAGGTCAAAAAATGAAGCCTAGAATAGAAGAAGACGAAGAAGATTTTGATGACGACTCAGAAGATGACGATGAAGATGAAAATGACGACGAAGATATAGACGAGTAAAAAAAGAATAAATTTTGAATTTTATATCCTTATTATTTTAAATTCCTTAAAACCTTGAAATTTTTCTAGTTTTTCTTCAGAGTGCCTAATTTGAGAATATCTCGCGCCTCTCTTGCATATCTCGGTCATTTCATCTACTTTATCAATGTCCCCCTCTATGAATATTTCAGCTCGGCCATCTTCTAATTTTCTGATATAGCCTCTAATTCCAATCTTATCTGCATTATTTTTTATGAACTGTTCAAAAAAAATTCCTTGTACTGAACCAGTGAGTGTTATTCTTTTTGACTTTTTCATAAAAAAAATAAAATTAAGGTATTAATATAGTTTACTATCAAGCGGTACTCTAGGCTATCCATGATATGGGAAGATACTTTTTTTGCCATCATATTTTCACAATTAATTAAATCGTCGAGAAATTATTACTCATCGTCAACATAATTGATAATCTAAGGAAATTATCCAAATATTAAACTACGACATGTTCTAAAAAATTAAACATCTCTCATTAATTAAACAGTACACTATCAATCCTGGCTTTATATTAGGCTCTGCTCTTTTTCAGGAAAACTGTCTTCAATCAACTTTAGATAAGGAACTGCTTGCCAGTCTTTGCCTAACAATTTCGCGGATTGCTTGTCTATTTCTAAAGGCAGGCCTGCTAATATTGCTCCTTGAGAAGACGCATCAACAATAGCTAAATTCGGCATTTTACATTTTATTATATCGTGAATTGAATATTCTATTGGCCATCTTCTTATTTTGTTTTTGGCTGTTGAAAAAAATCCTTTGTAGTAGCTTGAAGGGAAAGCTCCTAACATGTTAGACAATGAACCGCTAAATCCTATTTCTTCATCTTCATTTAATTTAGTTAAGGAGATTATAAAACTATCTTTTAGAATTTTAGGATAATTTATGCTCGAAAATTTTAAAAAATCAGAAGATTCTACTTCTTCAGTGTCGGCTTTATTTAGGTCAACTAAACCAACATCATAATTTTCCGCTAGCTTTTTATAACCAAGAGATTCATAAAGTTCTTCGGTGTCGTAACCATCTGCTCCTTCTGCTATGAATATCTCGGTTACAGGATTTTTATGTTGCAAAATAAATTTTAGCACGGATTCTAAAAATTCTTTTGAGACTGAATTTTCAGTAGCATTTGTAAGAAAAGGCTTTAAAATGATTTTATCATATTTTTTCAACTCTCTTTCTAGTTTTAATAAGCCAAGAAGCTTTGGCACAGTTTCATTATATGACTTAAACCTTATTGAGACTCCCCTTGCCATTAATTTTTCAGATAAAGAGGGTTTTTAATTATTTTTATACTAGTCTTTAATTATTGATTTTCATAAATTTTTCAATTTCTTTTATTGCCTCTGTCCAATTAAAGACTCTTCTTATGTTTTTGTGCTTTATTTTTTTGTTCCAGGGCTTATCAAATAGTATAACGAAAATTCCAGAGTTTGTGCATTCTAATGCTGTGTCTGGCGCATCTTCAAGTAAAATAGGTATATCAAGCTCTTTACAAATTTCAGCTTTTGAAACTGCTTGCCCTTTATGAAAATCTCCGGCATTAATTACCTTTATTTTTGATTTTATGTAATATAATAACCATTCTTCTGCTTTTTGTTTAAATCTTTTTGGCCTAGAAGTGATAATAAAGATTTCATGATTATTTTTTATTAGCCGCTTTATCGATTCAATCGCATTGCCCATTGGTTTAACCTCTTCTAGAGAATGTGACTCATGAAATTCATCTACGAATTTTACTGCCTCTTCCTTTGTTTTTCCTAGTAAAGGCCACAAGTTCCATTCGGGAAAATCTTCTTTTTTGTAGAGCTTTCCTGTTTTTTTGTAATAGAAAGAAAGAAGGGCATTCATAAAATCTGCTATTACTTCATCTAAGTCTATACCTATCTTCATTTTTACAATAAATCATGGTTCAATACGATTAATTTCTTTAATTTTATCAAAATGCTTGTCAAAGCTTAGTATTTCAGAGCAATTACATGAAATAGCTGATTGTAGAATTATGGCATCTTCATAATCCAATTTATATTTTTCAATTAGTTTTATTGAAGCCAGCCTATCAGCAGTTTTTAAGTCGTAGATTAATAAACCGTTGGATTTTATAATGCTTTTGATAAAATATTCAATTTTTTTTAAGGAAATTTTATGCTTTTGTAATATGATGATTATTGTGTCTATTGTAAAACTTGAAACGTGTGCTGATTTTTTTCCAGAAGCGTAATCGTTTAAAATTTCACTGCATGCATCTGCTTTTTCCTGGTCCAGGAGCAATTCTAGAAATATGTTAGTGTCTATTAGCGTGTTTTTCATAAAGGCCCCTCCATGCATCATGCTGTAATTCAACAGAACTCTTTTTAATGTTTCTTAACACGCCCTTCATCTTCTTAAAAGAAAATCTAAAAGACTTATCCTCATTGCCTGAACCAGCCCAATTCTCAATTGCCTCTGCGGCAGCTTCGCTAATCGACCCTTTCCCGAATCCAAATTTTTGCATGGCTAACATTCTAAATTGTTTTTCTGTTTCATCCGATATTTTTATTTTAATTTCTCCCATATGGGACTAAGAGAATAAGTACTATTTAAATATTTTGTTTATCCAAACCTCATAATAAGCCCTCTTCTTCTCTTCTGTCAATCTCATTATTTACAATTGCAAGAGTTTGCGAGGCAAAATATGTTTTCTTGCCTAATGAAATTGCTTTGCAAATTTTCTTTAATCTTTTTAATTCTTTTAATGGCAATCCTCTATGGTCGCCTAAAATAAAAATTGGATTATCTTTTATTTCTGCTTTTCTTATATCTTCTCCATCTGAATCTAAAATATAGATGTTTCTTTTTTCCTTTAAAAATTCATTTACTAATTCTAAAAATCCTTTTTTTTCTATGGAAAAACCTGGAAAAACCTCGCGTTTTTCTCCTTCTCTGTATTTGTACAACATTTTTTTTAATACTGCTGAAACATTTGTCTTTGCCAAATAAATTTTATCTATGCCTGTTTTTCCTTCTGTTACAGGCATTAATTCTAAATGTCTCGGCGGAGTTGGCGGACCTGAAAAAATTAAATGTAATTTTACATCGTTTCTAATTTTATGACTAAGAAAGAAGGAAGCTATTACAGTATGAATCGCAATATCTATCCTACCAGATTCCTGCAAGTTTTCTTTTATATAGCTGCCAGAAGTTGGCGCGGTTCTTGAATAATAAATAAATTCTCTCATTCTAAGATTTCTCTTTCTTTACTTTTAAATCTTAGGATGCTCAAGAATGTAATTTTAAGTATTCTTGACATGAGAGAATTTATTGGCTAGAGGTTTTAAATTTTGTTAGAGAAAAGATTTTTGGCTTTTTAATGGGACAATTTTTTAGATGGAAAATGTTTTATGATATTGCTTCTGTTCTTTTAAGAGCAAACTTGTATGATAGATTAATATGGCGAAAGGCTAATTAAAAACAAACTCCGCTCTGGCCATAATATCTTTTTCGTCTGATTTTTTGTAAACACCTATAAACTTCTCGCCAACAAAAGCTGCAAACCTTTCTTTACTAGGTAATTTATCTAAATCATCTTTCATTAATGGTTTGCCAGTTAAGATTTGTTTTAAATTTTTGTCATAAATCTGAACAAAAGGCAGGACTTTTTTTATTGCTTCTTCTGCTGGAATTAAAATTTTTTTTAATAATTCTATATTTCCTTTTTTGTATTCTTCTATAATTTTGTCAAATTCATATAAATCAATAAAATTCTCATCATTTTCCGAAAAAATGCTTGCTCTTGTACGCCTTAATTCAAGCATATGCGCCCCATTAATTTCTTTTCCGATATCATCGCATAATTTTCTAATATATGTTCCAGCCTGAACTTCTGTTAAAAACAGAACATCTTTTCCCTCTTTCTCTAAAATTTCAAATTTTTTGACTTCTCTTTCTCTTTCTTGTCTTTTTACCCTTGATCTTACTGGAGGCTTTTGCATTATTTTTCCTATAAATTGATTAGTTATTTTTTTTAATTCTTCTTGCGAGATTTCATTATGAAGCCTCATTATTCCAACATATTCTTTATCTTGGTGCATAAAATAATCGCTTAAACGACACGCTCTTCCTAATGCTATTGGCAAAACCCCACTTACTTGAGGATCCAAAGTACCAAAATGACTTGTTTTATTTAAACTTAAAGAGTCTTTTACATACTGCGAAACTTGGAAACTTGTTGGCCCGGAAGGCTTGTCTAAATTTATTATTGAAAAGTTTAATAAATTTTTAATTGATTTTTCTTGTTTCATTTTGTAACTTTCCATATAAAATCTTTATAGAAGCCAATTCTTTAAAGAGAATCTGATGATTTAATTTCTTCAAAATTTCAATTGATTTATCCTTGTCCTCTTTTGTAAATGAATTTTCTCTTTTCTTCACGCCTTTGTCTAAATTAACTATAAAATCTCTTTCTTCTTTTGTCAAAATATCTTTATTCAATTTAACAACTTTCTTTATATTCCAAATTGCTTTTTTTCTTCTAATATAGGTTAAAAGTTGCAATCTTTTTCTTATTGATGGTAAAGCCCATTTTGCCGATTTATATCCCCTACTTTTCTTTAATGTTTCAATTTCAAAATTGGCTTTATACTCCATTGCGGCAGTATCCTTAAGTTGCTCAATAAAATCAACCTTCTTTAACTCTTTAAGAAACTTTTTGTATTCTTTAGTGTAATAAAGTATTCTTGCACTTTTTAGAAGGGTTATGTAAATTGACCAATGACCTTCTTCAACCTTTTTTAATAATTCATCTGTCGTGCAAAAATACTGCAATGAGATTTTTGGGAATTTTTTTAAAAATTCTTTTTGAGCTATTTTTTTGCTTTTTGGCGTTTTATCCTTAAAAATCACAAAAACATCATAGTCACTTTTATTTTTATCAAAATATCCCCAAGGATATGAGCCATAAATTGTTATGGCTACTAAATTATTTCTGTATCTTTCTTTACAAAATTTTACAAAATTTTTAAGATAACTATCAGCTTTTATCTTCTTTAGCCATAACATAAATTTGAAGAAACTAAACAGCTATAAAAATCATTCGTAATCTGCTTTTGTGAGTCTTTAAAACAACCTATCGTTTTCTAATTCATCAGGACCAGGCAATCCAAGATTCGGTCCTTTAGCCACCCGCAATTCTTTTTCATGGGAGCTTAAAGAACTATAAACTTCTGATGGTTCAGAATGATAAATCAATGTTCCTTCTGTTCTAACTTTTTGTTTGCATAGATTTTCTAATCCTCTAACATCTCTTTTTCTTAATTTGTCTGCAAATTCTTCTGAAAAAATAATTGGCTCTAAACCATCTGAATAAACAATTAAATGTTCATTTGGTTTTATTTCCTGTGTTGCTGTTCTAACATAATGCATAGCTGTTTCTTCTCCTGTTAAAACCCCAAATGAGTGTTCTTCTGTAGGGTTATTTCTATAATCTCTTCTCACAATTCTTCTTGCTTCCGGGTTTCTCCAGTCTATTTTTTGTAGCTTTTCATCTTGCCAGATATATTTATCATGTTTATCTGGACCTTGATTTTCTGTTCTAAATCTTAAATTCCCACCTTCATCAAAGATTGCAACCCCACAATCTGTCAAAAATCCAAGATAAACTAAACCTTGATTTAATTGTGTTCCAGAAGAAACACAACCAGCAAAATCTCTTAAAACATAATCTGGATTAGGCATATTTTTAGCATTCCATTCTCCAATTCTTTTATTCGCTTCCTCAAAAGCTGTTCTTATTGCATTTTCATCTCTGTTTGGTAAATCGTAATCTCTTAGAACTAATGGAAAAGTTTGCGTGAAAATATCAGATGCAATTTTTGCAGGACTTGGTCTTGGATACCCGAAGGAAAATCTAATTTTCCCTCTCAATGTTTTCATATCTAGCAAAAATTCATAGGGATCTCTTGTAACCCCATCTGCAACAGCCAAGATTCCATTTTTAGAGTCAATACTAAACGAATCTTCAGTTGGCATTAATGCTATTTTTTTCTTTCGATTTGTAGCAATGAATCCATTTGTCATATATTTGTGTTATTTTTTGTCCTTTTAAGCTTTTCTATTGTAACCACTTTTAAGATACAATTAACAATTAATAACATTTTTGATAATTCATCAAGAATAAATAAGATAATAAAATGGGCTCTTTTTATGAGCAATTAAACTTCTTAAAAGTGTAGATTATCCAAAGTCCTTAATATTTTTAAATAATATTATTCATTAGTAATTGTGAGAAATATAAATACATTAGAAAAATTAATTTGCCCAATGGGACATGATACTCCTATAACAAATTGGAATTTTAGATATAGTGGCTCTGATAATGAAGGAAACATAGAATTTAATCAAGAAGATGGATTTTATTGTTATGAATGCGATAGAACATATGAACTTGAGGAATTAACAGAGCTAAGATTAATGGGAATCGAAGCTCTTGCTGAATATTCAATTTGAAATATTTTTTGTTGGGTATAAAAGATTTTAAACTATGACTTGCCTCGATTTTAATGGAAAAATCACAAAATAGAATTAT
>CAYTKV010000012.1:0-18800 GCA_964438545.1 Candidatus Woesearchaeota archaeon
TATGGTTTAAAGGCAACACGATTAATAGGCAAATTCAGACTGATCTTTAGAATATCTGATAAAGAAAATTCTGTTTTCCTTGCTGGTTTTGACCATAGAAAATTTGAATATAAAAGATTTTAAATAAAATGCAAAAAGAAGAAATCTCAAAATTAAAAAAAGCAGGAGAAATTGCAAAAGAAGCTAAGAAATATGCGAGAGAAATTATAAAGCAAGGCGCGCTTCTTCTAGAAATTGCAGAAAAAATTGAAGAAAAAATTTTTAGTTTGGGAGCAAAACCAGCTTTTCCTGTTAATTTGTCTATTAATGAAATTGCCGCTCACTCAACGCCATCTTACAATGATATGGAAATAGCAAGAGGTTTGTTAAAAGTGGATATAGGCGTGCATATTGATGGCTTTGTGGCAGATACAGCAATCAGCATTGATTTAGAAAATTTAGAAGAAAATAAAAAATTAATTGAATCTGCAGAATCCGCATTAAAAAAAGCAGTTGAAACAATCTCTCCTGGAAAGAAATTAAGGGAAATTGGAATTGCAATAGAAAAAGCAATATTATCTTACAGTTTTCAGCCAATCAGAAATCTAAGCGGTCATTCAATCTCACACTATAATTTGCATTCTGGTATAACAATTCCAAATCATGATAATTTTCAAGGATATGAAATAGAAGAAGGAGTTTATGCTATCGAGCCCTTTTCAACTTCAGGAGCAGGGCATGTTATAAACGGCAAGCCCTCTGGAATTTATATTTTAGAAAAAGAAGGAAATGTCAGAGATAACTTTGCAAGAGAAGTTCTAGCTCATATTAAAGAAGAATATAAAACTCTGCCTTTTTGCTCTCGCTGGCTTGTTAAAAAATTCGGCTCTAGAGCATTAATCGCATTAAAAAGAATTGAAGAAGCTCATTTAATACATCATTATCCTCAACTCATAGAAAAAGAAAGAAAAAAAGTTGCACAGGCAGAGCATACTATTATTTTAACTAAAAATGAGAAGGTTGTAATAACTTAATTTGCTTGTGCAGAAAAAATTCCTCACTTTTGTTCCAGATTTTTTATTATATTAAACATTCGAACTGCTAATTCTTCTTTAAATCTGGCTGGTTTGCCTCCTTTCAGTATTTCTTTCTTAATGTCATCTAACGTCCACTCGAGCATAGCTAATTGGTCTTCAAGAGTTCCCATACCAAGATTAGCTCTTCCTTCTTTTTTAGCCCTCTCGTATATCATAAAGAACTTATCTAAACCTGACTTCAATTGTTCAAACTCTTCATTATAGCAATCTTGTCTTCTATATTTTTCCAATTCCTCCTCAGTAAATGTTCTTCCCAGTTTCAATCTTTCTCTTCCATATTCAACTGCCAGAAGAAAAGCAGGATTGTCAAGCCGTATCTTTTCATTTTCAAAATATTCTCCTTTGGTCATAACATTAATTTGGCTTCAATTCTTAAATAGTTTTCTAAAAAGCATCAAACAATTTTAAATAGTACAAATCACTTTTTTTAAAATGCCTCAACAAAAAATCCAAGCAAAACACTCTGAATGGAAACGTCCTCTCAATATTGAAAAAAACAAATATGAAAAGTTGAGTAAAGATATAACAAATTGTTTAATCTCAATAAGAAAATTATTGAAAGAATTCCAAACACAAAACCAGAGTTGTATAGGTTAAAGAAATAAATCTACTCAAACCTTACACTCTTGCACCATTTTTTATTATAAAATTCTTTTAGTAATAACTCTATACTTTTGGTTGCGCCTTCTATCAAGTAAATCAATTGCGTTTCCTTACTATTCTTGTCAATACTAATCTGCACAAGGTTAAACTTTGTGCAATGTTTGGAAAGTATTTTTGCAATTTCTTTTTTGTCGAGAAGCCCTTTATGGACAATAGATATTTTTCTCCTGTAAGAGCCAACGCCTCTTTTTTCTAGGTGTTTATCAAACAAAACAATAAACCAGCTTAATGAATATAATATTAAGCTTTCAATGTAATATCCTAAGCCAATAATCAAACCAAAAATTGCAAATACCCAGATACTAGCGGCAGTTGTAAAGCCAAATATTCTATCAGGTGTCCTAATCAAAGCTCCTGCTCCGAGAAAACCTATCCCTGTTATTATCGCAGCCAGAAGAGGCAATGGATTTTCTACATTCATTTGTAGAGCAGCTATAGTTAAGCCACATGAGCCTATAGCAACAAAAATAAAAGTTCCAAAACCAACTGGCTTGTTGCTTTTCTGCCTTTGAAAGCCAAAAATAAATGTTAAAACAAAGGTAAGAACGAACCTGAAGAGTATTAATGAATTTTCCATTTGATTTATAGAGCATCTCTATTCTAACGTTTGATAAAATGGATTTATAAATATATTCTTTGATTGGGCTATAATGTGCTCTTTCGCTGATATTATTATTTTTGTTAATGAAGCAGCTGAGTCTTGTGATGATAAAATCAGAGGCAGAATGGACAGATTAAAACAACTTTTTCCTAATACAGAAATTATTAAATGTATTCCTGATTATCCCGGTCATCAAATTTCGCTCTATCACAAAAGAGATTATATCACTGGCCCAAGAGTTGTTCATTTTGTTGAATATGCAACCTGGCTTAGAAAGGTTCCGCAGGAATATCAAACCAAAAATCTCAAGATAAGCCTATGTTCTATATCAAATCCTAATAACCTCGCCTGTGAGAAGGCCTTTTTCTTCCCAGTCTGCAGGCAGCTCTTCTTCATTGAATTCAGAGTCTTTATCTAAATCTCCTCCTTCTATATTTTCTCTGCCACCACCTCTTATCATCATTGACACAAAATTTTTAAATAAGTCAATTACATCATCTCTCGCAGATTCTGGCTGAACTTCTGCTGAGCTAACAATGCTTCTCAATTTAAAGTATATTTTTACTCCATTTTTTATATCATTCAATTTAGAAGCAAATCTCGGTTTCCTGTCCCATGGAGGACTTTCCAGCTCTGCTCCACGCATTTCTCTTTCATGAATTAAAATCATTTCGTAAATTTCATCAAAATCTAATGTAACTGTCAAATCAATATTCTCTGATGGGACTTCAGAGGGCAACATTGGTTTCATATTAATTATTTCGTTTTCATTGATTATGACATACAAGTTGAATACTATTTCATCATTCTCAAGATCTTTAAATTGCACAAAAGCATTAACTTCTCCTTCATATTTCTCTGTTATCTTTCTTATTTTTCTCATGAATTGCTTATCTTGTTTTATCTGTTCTCTCTCCTCTTCTGTTGGACCGCCCTCAGACTCTCTTTCTAATTTTTCCTCCTCCGAACCTGGAAATTCATGTTTTTCCATTGCAGTCTTCATCTCATGCTCAATAAATTCTTTAGGAGGAAATATCCAAATTTTCATGTAAGGAGTGATTATATCAACCTCTTCCTTGATTCCCGGCAACCTTGCTTTTCTAACTTCCTCCCAAAATTCTAAGCTTCCATATTGTGTTTCATATTTCACATTTATCAGTTCGTGTTTAGGCAACTCTGTCAATCTTAAACACTGCATTTTGAAGATCATTTCTCTTGAGATTTCAACATCTCTCCAATAAAGCTCAAAAATCCCAGAAACATGTTGCTCCCATTCTTCTGCTGTGTTTGCAAGATATTTCTCAAAAAACCAGATAACAAAATTCTCATTAAAGCTTTTTTCAAACTCTTTTCTTTGTCTCAATATGTTCTCTAAATCATTCTTACACCAATCTGCTTCTCCTCCAGAATAATATTTGTGCTTTAAGTTTTGAATCTCGCCGAAGGGTTCTCCCCAGCCACCAAACCAAATAAATGCCTCTTTCCTCGATTTTGCAATTCTACACATTCCGCCAACATTAAACACTCCCTTTTCTTCTTTATGCTTTTCTCTTCCTTCTTCAAACTCTGGCTGAAATTTTTCTCCCCTTACGCACTTGTCAGTACATTCGTTTGAACATTTATCTGCTTCTCCTTCATCCCTACAAACTGCTTCGCATTTCTTTCTTTCCTCGTCGATATTGCACTCTAATTCTTGACCACATTCATCCCAAATGCAAGACTCAACACAAGGAACAATTATCCTATGATAGCATTCATCTTCGCATCTTTCTTCACACTCATTCTGCCTTCTCTCTAATTCCTCTTCCCTTTCCCTTTCACGACGCCTTTCCTCTTCCTCAAAGTCTTCTTCGTGCCTTTCTTCTTTTATTTCTTCGTTAGATATTTCTGGTGTTTGCTCATCAGAGGTTTCAGGACTAGTTTCCTCGTTTGTTACATCACTTCCTGCTGAATCTGTGCCTTCTGTCGCATCGCTTCCTTCATCAGTCGCTAAGCCGGTAATAGAAAGCCTTTTGTTTAATGCTTTGAAGAACGAAAATATTAAATTGCCTACAATGTTAGAATCTTGTTCATCTTGCTCTTCTTCTGGAACTGGTTCTAATTGGACTTCTCTCTCTTCTTGCTCCTCTATTTCATTATCTGCTTCATCCTCTAAAATTTGATCTTCTGCTCCCTGTTCAATCTCCTCTATTTCTTCTTCAACATCCTCAATTTTCTCAATAACTCCGGGCAAAGTGACGCATCTTCCATTACTGCAAACATCATTTTCATTGCCGCAGTCGCTCTTCACAATACATTCCTCCCCAATTGCTGGCTCTTCAGGCTCTTCAATTTCTTCAAATCCACCTTCGCATTCAATTCCTGTTTCTTTCCATAGGCCTTCTAGGCATTCTTCAACAATAATTTCCTCTCCTGTTTCACATTCTTGAACTTTTTTATTTCCTTCGACACATTCTGGCTCTCTGCATTGAGTTAATTCAGCTACTTGGCATTTCTCTTCAACACATTCTGCAACACCGCACAAAGGCTGAACACAATCCTCACTAGTTTTGCAAGAAGTTTCTTCCTCTAAGCAAATTGGCTCTAAAGGACAGCCTAATTCGTCCTTTCCTTTAAATATGACTCTGCCTTTGCATTCTATTGCTTCATGCTCAACACAAGCAGTACAATCCTTGCTGCAACTCTCTTCTTCATTTTCTTCACAAATATGATTGCCACAAACCGCTAATTGCTCTTTAATAAGTTCTTCCTTAGGCTGGCAGATTTTTTCGATACAATAAAAATCTCTTCTTTCCTTGACTGTTTCGTTTCCCATTAATACTTCTACTTCTCCCTCTCCACAAATCTTGCCTCCACATTGATCTTCCTGACAATCAATCAATCCATTTTCATTGTCATCAATGTTATTGTTACATTGCTCTTCTCCAAATTCTCTAAACTTTTCAATCAACCTTTTCTCATATTCTTCTTGAGTGAAATAAGACTCTTTTTTCTCATAATCAATGAATAAGTTCGAATAAAATTCTTTCCTTCTTCTAAAATTATCAAGTCTTATTTCTCTTTCTTTTTCTCTTCTTTCCTGCTCATCTTTAATCCAGCCAAAGTTTTCATGATATTCTTTTTGTTCCTCTTCGCCCATGCTTTCTCTTTTTATTTTGTATTCACGGTCAATCTCCTCCCAAACATTGTTGGCTTTTTCGTTCCAGGCTTCATTCAATGCCCAGAATTCATTCTTTATCGACATCGCTTTTCTGGATTCTTTATTTTCAAGAGCTGCTCTGAATTCTCCTAACAATTTGCTTGCTTCTTTTTCAAAATCCCCTAACTCAAAATTCTTATACTTTTCCTTAGAGAACTTAGGGTCTTGTGGCTGGTCTCTTTCTATATCAAAACCAGGTCCTCTTCCCTCTACCCAAAAGTTAAGATTAACCCAATTCCAATTGCATTTCTCGCACATTTCTAAATGGGCTTTGACATCAAAATTATCTCCCTCAAAAAAAACAAATTCTTGTGAAAATATCTCCTGAGTTCCTCTCTTGTTTTCAGAGCCAAAAATATTCTCCATTACAGCTTCACATTGCAAGGAGCTCTGCCTGTAAAATGATTCAAAAGCTCTTTCAAGATTAACACTTTCTTTGGCCAAGAGTTCCGCATTCTCCTTTGAAGGATTTGCATCAAAACTCTCGGCTAATTCTTTAATGTCTTCAATTCTTTCATTTATGTTAAGCTCTTGCTGTGGCCTTTTGAATTCTATCTGAAAATGTAATCTGTAAACCAAAAACTCTTCGCCTTCAAATTCTTTCTCATTTAAATTATTGAAATCATTTTTTTCTTCAAAATCTTCAGATTCAAAATTTTTGTGTTTCCTAAAAAGAGAGGGAAATGCTTCTAGTCTTATCTGAATCTTCTTTCCATCAAAAATAGGTTTTCTCCAAACAGGAACCTCGTTCTCGAGTCTTTTTTCTCTTTCCTCTCTTTCAACCCAAACCCATTTAGTGAATTCGGTTGGCTCGCCCAGACTCTTTTCAAGCTGTTCTCTATCAAAAATTCCTCCTTCGCGTTTGCTTGTTGCCCCCAATTTTTCGTTTAGATTTTCTCTTATAGAGGTGATATAAAGCAATAGTCTGACATAATCAATGTTTCCTGTTTCATACTCCTCGGCATAATGAGAGAGTTTTTTCATTTCGCTTTCTATATCTTCATAAGAGCTAGCGGCCGAAACTAAAGAAAATAAAAAAGCAAGCAAAGTTATCGCTACAAAAATAAAGTAAATGTCCTGCCTCTTTTTCATCTTTAACTGAATTAAAAATAGTTAATAAACTTTATGATTTCTCTTGTAACGTAAGCGGGAGTTATTTTAAATAAGATTTAAAACCGGGCAATTTGTTTTTTTCATTCTCTTTTATATACCTTAATACTCTAATTAAATATAAATGCAAGTTTAAAAATACTTTGTTTTTTATCTCTCCTCCAGCAGCCATTTCCAAATTGGCTGAAAATAAATTTTAATTTCTTCTATTGTTTCATTTGATAAAGTGTCTTCTGTTAGAATTAATCCCTCTTTAAGTTTTAATTCTTTGCACGCTTTAACTAACGCTCTAACTTCTCTTTCTTTCGTTTCCGGCTTTTCAATATTCCAACAAACCTGAGTTGCACGGATAATCTTCTGTTTTTTCTTAACTATAAAGTCTACTTCTTCCTGCTTTGGACTTTTCCAATAATATATTTCTAAATCTTTTTTATTTAATTTATTAAAGACTATATTCTCCGCTAATTTCCCATAGTCTTCGGAAAAAACAAAGGCTACAGAGCTTCTTAATCCGTTATCTGCGCAATAAACCTTTCTTGGATTTAAGATTTGCTCTTTTTCTGAGTAAGAAAACTTTTTTACAAAATTAAGTAAAAAAACACTTGAAAGATAATAAGAAAATCTCTCGACAGTATCCAAATTAAGCTTAAGGACATTTTTTATATTATTAAACGATTGAAGGGTAGAAACATTTGTAAGGTAATATTTTGCGAGCTCATTGAGCTTATTTATCTCTTTTATATTATATCGCTGAACGATATCTTTAATTATTATATCGCTAAAATATGCATCAAGCAAATCTCTCTTATCTTTTTCATTACCAGCAAGCGTTACTTTGGGAAATCCGCCTTCTTTTAAATAATTGGCAAAGGCCCTTTTTATCTCATGCCTTTTCTGGGAAATATCTAAATTATTTTTAATTTCAATTTTCTTAAAGAAAAGATATTCTTTAAATGAAAGGGGCTTAATTTCAAGGTCTAAATGCCTGCCCGCCAGAACAGTGGAATATTCTGAACTAAGTAATTTTGAGCTTGAGCCAGTTACGAAAACATTTATCTTTTTGTTCTCGTGCAGAAATCTTGCGAATTTTTCCCATCTATCAATAAGTTGAATTTCATCTAAAATAACATAATGTTTTTTACTTGGATTTAACTCTGTTAAATAGATTTCATAAATTTTGTTTAACAAATCCAAATTTAGATTATTTAATCTTGGATCTTCAAAATTAATTATAAGAATATCCTCTTTTTTTGTTCCTGAATTTATAAGTTCCTTGCAAAACTGCAGAAGGGAAGTTGATTTTCCGCATCTTCTTATACCGGTAATAACTGCAATCTCCTTTGCTTTTGACAGTTCTCCTATTCTTTTGACTATAATTTCCCTTCTTATTCCAACATCAATTTCTTTTCTCCAAAAATTCCAATCATTCAAAACATCTAATATTTCTGATTTTTCCATGATTTTATATGTTTTTGAGGTTTTTAAAGCTTACCTTTCCATCGGTAGCTTTTTGATAAAAGTTATATGTTGTATCGGTAGCTTTTTGATTATACTCTGTTTTATTCAAGATTTCATCCGGATTTATTTTCTTCATTTCTCTTAGCTTAGGCCTTATGCACTTGCTTAAAATGTTTGATTCATTCTGAGTTAAACTAGCCCCTTTCATCTTCTTGCTTATTATTTCCCTTTCCCTTTCAGTCAATATGTTGACCATATAATATCTTATAGTATTAAGTCCTATTTAAGGCTTTCAGACCATTCTGTTCTGGAAGATCTTTGATTTTCATGCTAACATAAAGAAGTATGGATTAATAAGTTTTTTATAACTACGATCATTTAATTTAAAATAAAAATGACACACAAACTATTCTCAAACTAAATTAAAAAAGAACCATGAGTTGGATTTATAAAGGCGAAGAAAATAGCAATATTAGAATGTTCCCCAGTTCCTACGAGGTCGCTGGATGATTATATTATTTCTAGATTAGATTCCTTAAGGAGAGAAAAATGGAAGAGACATTAGTTTTTATTGATGAAGGGTTTTTAGATAAACTGCTCAAACTATTTGGAGATGGAAAGAGGATAAAATTTGACAAATTTGATTTTGCAAAAAGAATTGCAAAGAAACAAAACTTGCTTTGTAAACATCTTTTTTATTATACTTGCCCCCCGTTCCAATCAGACCATCCAACAGAGAGTCTTCACTAAACAGCCACGAAAAAACATTGACCAAAAACCTTAAAACACCTTTTCCTATATATTAAAATCCCTCCGTAGCTCAGTGGTTAGAGCGTCCGGCTGTAGAATGGCGCAGACATTCCTCTATTTCGAGGATAAGAATGAAGCGTGAGCGGTGTTGATTGCGTTGGCAATGGCAGAACCCGGAAGATCCCAAGTTCGATTCTTGGCGGGGGGATTGAACACAAGTGTTCAGTAGAGAAGTGTTTAAATAATCTACTTAGAAAGTTTATTAGTGAGTTAGGATTAAGAAGAGTAAACTTCGGAAAGAAAAGATGAACCTAAAGAACCTGTTTAAGGGATTTCCAAATTATTATAAAACACTTATGATTGGATTTTTTGCTGCAATCCAAGCGTCCTTTAATTCTTCTCGTTCCTTAGACCTTAATCTTGAATTATGTCCTCTAGGATATTCAAAACTTACAGAGCCCCCAGTATTTACTTTCTCGATGTTACTAAAAAAGACATTCTGTTTTAAATAGTTATGGAATTAATTACCTCAATAAACAAAATTAGTAATCTTTTTGTTTGATTTAATAACTCTTATAAATCTCCTTCCCTAAATCTTATTATGCATTTGTTTAAGTTAATAGGTAGAGCTTTAGAGAGATTGTTAAAAATTGTACAACCAAAATTTCACAAACCTACTTTAGAGGCTGGTTATGGTTATTTGAAATTTACTTTTAAAGAGGGCTATGGCCTGTCTTATAAAACTGAAGATGGGGCAATAAAGAAATATAACAAACTTCTTAATCGATTTGTCCAAAAAAATAACAGATATCCTACAAAGTCCGAAGTAGGAAGAATTATAATTAATGCTTCTCACATAACTATAAGATACCACAGAGGAAAAAGCGGACATTGGGGAAGGCAAAAAGTAAGACAATACTTGTTTAATTTGCATGGAATTAAATACAATAAGCAATAACATAAACAATTAATAAAGATGCCAAGCAAACATAATTCTTCACTCCGAACACTTTCATTCGGGTTAGGAGGGGTTTTAAAAAAAGCAAATTATATAAACCTATTACTTCTTAATAAAACATGGAGTTTAATATAGTCATAGAAAAAGGAGAAGACGGATATTTAATATCTGAAGTAGTTGAGCTTCCAGGATGCCATACACAAGGAAAAACAATGAAAGAACTTCTAGAAAATACCAAAGAAGCAATTTCTCTTTATCTGAAAGTAATGGGTGTAAGTTCACGCTTCAACTAATTGAATTTCTTTTTGGTCCACACTTTCCTCAACCAAACTCCAATCCAACTTCATAAGATTCTTAACAAATTGATTTTCCAAATTTAGTTTGTAATAGTCAGATTTTCCGATATGCCTCGTTTTTACAATAATCCGAGAGCTTATCAAATAAGGAAAGAAAATTTTAATAGAATTATAACTCACGTTGCTCTCTCTGGCTATTTCAGTCATAGGAAAATCAAAATTATAATTGTCTATCAGAAAGTCTAAGACTCTCAATCGTGGCGTGTCGCCAAACTGCTTCAAAAACAAACTTTTATTTTCTTTGATTTTCATTGTTTTATTTTGTTATTTAATTTGTTTAATTATCTTAAATTTAATTCTATTTAATACAATTTAAATATATTTAAATCTTTCTATTCAATCATAAAATATTTCAAAAATAAAAACATTTAAAAATATGAAAGCTTTGGAAGAATATGTCAAATCTTGATTTAGAAAAAGCACAAATTATGCGTAAGCTTGCTCGTAAGGAAAATTGGGGGCATAAATATGATAGAACCGAACATTTTAAGAGATTTCAAAATTTAGATAAATGTGTGAAAGAACTTGAGAAAATTGGGTGGGTAATAGTTCATAAGAAGGGAAGATTTACAGGTCTTTCTTTAAACACACAGCACAAATCCGAGATTAGAGATTTTATTGTTTCGCACATTCCAGAAATGCAAGGTGTGATAAAGTGAAAAAGAAGCCGTTTTCATTTTATTCTCTAAATAAACACTTTCATTCTGTTCTTGGCGGGGGATTTTTACAAAAAGAAATTAAACAAATGGCTTTTTCTTTCTTGAATATTAAAATCTCACTTAATTCTTGTCAGTATCTCAACAGCAAGGATTATTAATAAAACATCCCAAATCAGAAAGTAAATTTTAAATGTGGCTGATGTTTCAAAAGCCAAAGAAATCATCACATAGAGTGCATCTGCCACAGCCAGAATCAAAACTAAAATAACTCCCCATTTTCTTTTTATTAAAACGCCAACCAGAGCTATGACAGACAAAGCAATTAAAATCACAAAGCTTACGGCAGGAATTGCCGGATTTGGATAATCAAATATATTCGTGAACAAATCAAGTACCATCCTAAAGATTCCTAAGACAATTAGTATTATCAAAATAATAGCAGAAATGCTGTATACCCTGTGTTTTCCCGCCATCCATAAAATAAAACTTTTTTTTATAAAAATCTATCTTACTACCGGATTCTAATGAAAAATTCATATCAATTTCAAAAATTTAAATGAACTCCACTCGCCGCGAGAGTGGAGTTCCTTCACCCCAGCCAAAAACGAGGTGAATATAATAATTTTAGTAGAAAAGGTTATTTTAAAAAATTATCTATTCTAAAACACTAAAATATTTTAATACAATGTATTCTCTAAAAACATGGGAGAAATGTTTAAGACTCTTTTTTATCCGATTGTGGGAATTTTGTTTCTGATAGTAGGTCTAAGGAAAGAAATTTTTCCCTTCTTAATTGTTTCCCTAATCTTCACCTTCCTCTCTTTTTACTGGCTTTGGAGATGGAACAAAAATGCTAAATAAGCCAAATCTTTTTTCTTCGCTTATGAAAAAAGCAGAAAAAGTATAAAGAATTCGCATAACAATTTCCACAACAAAGACTAAAAAAATATAAGAAAATATGTTAGTGAATAAAGTCGGTATTTCATTGAATCTTTCGATCAAATTGTTTAAATCAAAAGAGCCTGGCGATAAAAGAAAAACACTTAAAGTTATGAGGGGGAAGAGTTTTCCTAGATCTTGAGAAATTTCTTCATTGTAGTAAGAGAGAATCCTTATGGCCGCTATAAGCGCAGCCGAAAGCAATAAAACATAATCAATAGAAACACCTCTCGCTATAAATAGCAAAACTACAGACAAACCCGAAAACCATAGAGTAATCAATAACGGAATAATCACAGTGTATTCTAGCAAATAAAGAATCAATGCTAGGAATTTTTTTAGTATCGGATGTGTGGAAACATTGTATTTGCTTAAATTCAAATTAAGTATATTCTTTTTAGAAGTTGATTTATAAAACTCCCAAATGAATAATGAAATAATAGCTATAACAATTGCCCATATAAAAACAATCAATGCCAAAGAACTGTTGTAATTAACTGTGAACCACTGCCATAATCTTTCTAATCCTAAAACCATTATTTAAATAATGAGAGAATATTTATAAAAGTATGTTAGGTTTAGCTTTGTCCAGAGAGCTAAATAAAAATTAAGATGCAGAGTAGAACTTTTATGATTGAATCAAGAAGAAGTAGACTAGAAGAACTAGCAAGACGAGGAACAATACTAGAAGGCATTGGAAACGCATTAGGATTTTCAAGAGAAAGAGCAAGACAACTTCTTCATAAAGCGGGACTTCATGAAACATGGAAAGAAATACGGAATGAAGCCAAAGAAAAACCAAGAAGAGAAGAACAGGAAAAAAAAGAGATCCTTGGAGCATTAGTTTCTTGTTTAGAAACAAGAGTTTCACAATTAGCGAAAGAAAAAGGTTGGCCTTACGAAAAGGCAGTAGAACATAAAAAGTTACATCCAA
Source organism: Candidatus Woesearchaeota archaeon (assembly GCA_964438545.1). GTDB lineage: Archaea > Nanobdellota > Nanobdellia > Pacearchaeales > GW2011-AR1 > UBA73. The sequence continues at coordinate 12,704 of CAYTKV010000012.1, forward strand.
AATCTCGTTACTCTTTTGACAGTTTATTAAGATTATTTGAAACATATGAAGAAGCAAAAAGCGACGGAAGAAGAACATCTTTAGACAAATTGGGGGAAATTTCTGAAATACATTTTGCAACAGTCAGTAACATTTTGGAAAGCATGAAATTAGAAACTATATGCAGAAAATATCCTAAAAGAATCACTCTGGCAAAAGAACAAGCAAAGACTTTAGAAAGAGGTTTTTCTCTGGGCATGTCAGCTCCGGATATTGCTTATTTTGCAAGTGTTCCTCATTATGTCGCAAAACAAAGATTTACAAAAATAGGCAAAAGAAATAACGTTAGACCATTAAAGAGCTTTCCGCAATACAAAAGATTAACTTACAGATTAACAAGCCAAATTTATGAGGCGCAAGATTTAGGATTCAATGTAGAAGAAACTTTTCAATTGTTTGACACAACAGAAGAAGTAGTAAATCATGCAATTGAAAAAAGAAAAAGAATTGAGCCAAAAATAAAAAGCGCTCTTAGAATTTTATACAAGAGAAAATTTGATAGGCCATATTTAGATGCTAAGCCTATGGCCAGATAACTTTTAAATAACCTTCTTACTTTTACAGATTATGATTGACATTAACCTAATAAGAGAAAATCCTGAACTTGTTAAGGAAAATATAAAGAAAAAATTTCAAAACGAGAAAATTGCTCTTGTTGATAAGATAAGAGAAAACGATACTGAATGGAGAAATCTCAAAACTAGAGTTGACAAATTGCGGCATGAAAGAAACAAAATTTCTTTGGAAATTGCAAAAGCTAAAAAGCAAGGGAAAAATGTTGCTCAATTAATGAAAACTGCAAAATTAATACCTAAAAAAATAGAAGAGATTGAAAACGAGGCAAAAAAACTGAAAGAAGAAATTGATAATCTCATGTTAAAAATTCCAAATATCATTCATAAGTCTGTACCAATAGGAAAAGACGCTTCTGAAAACGTTGAAATAAAAAGAATAGGCCAACCAAGAAAGTTTGACTTTCCGTTGAAGAACCATATAGAACTAGCTGAGTCCTTAGGATTAGTGGATTTTGACAGTTCTGCAAATGTATCAGGAAACGGATTTTATTATTTAATCGGAGATTTAGCATTATTAAATCAAGCGCTAATAAGATTTGGTATAGAAATAATGATAAAAAAAGGCTATCAATATATTGAAACACCTTTAATGATAAGAGAGAAGATTTTAAATGGAGTTTACTCTAATGAAGAAATTGAAATCATGTCATATAAGATAGAAAATGAAGATTTGCATTTAATTGCAACTTCAGAGCATGCTCTAATAGGAATGTTCATTGACAAAACGCTAAAAAAAGAAGAGCTTCCCAAAAAATTGTGTTCTTACAGCATGTGCTTCAGAAAAGAGGTTGGCTCGCATGGCATAAACGAAAAAGGCATTTTCAGAGTGCATCAATTTAACAAAGTTGAGATGGTTGTAATTTGCAAGCCTAGTGAATCTTACAAAATTTATGACGAAATGTTAGGCATAGCAATAGAAATATACAAAAATTTGGAAATTCCGACTAGAGTATTGGAGTGTTGCTCTGGAGATTTGGCAGATTTAAAAGCAAAATCATGCGACTTGGAGTTTTATAGCCCTGTAGAAAAAAAATATAAGGAAATTGGCTCACTGACAAACATGGAAGACGCGCAAGCACGAAGACTAAATATAAAATATGCTGATGAAAAAAATCAGAGAAGATTTGTTCATACTTTAAATAATACAGCTATTGCGACGTCAAGAGCGCTTATAGCAATAATGGAGAATTATCAAGAAAAAGACGGCTCAATAACAATTCCAAAAGCTTTGATTCCTTACATGTTTGGAAAGAAAAAAATAGAAGCCAAGAAAATTTAAAATTTGAAAGAGACCAAATAAAAATGGCGATATTGGAAGAACTTGCTAATAGAAATAAGTCTTCTTCCACATCTCCTGCTGCAAATATGTTTCTCTTGCCAATTAATTGTAAATAATCATTGACCTTTATCTGATTTTTTGGAGGCTTTGAATCAACTTCTTTCTATCTTTAAATTTTTTCTTGCGCTGTCTATCACTATTTTATTTGGTACTCTAATTTTAATCGCCCTGTCAAGAGTTGCAATATAAACTCCTTGTTTTCCTTTGTCTATTAAAGCATCATCAACCTTTCTATGTCCCAAAGTCATTTTCTTAACTCTTTTTGAGCTGGATAATTCCAGAGCTAGATTTATGGCCATTCTTTCTTCATGAGAAGTTTTTTTGTCTTTTTTTAAATCTTTTAATTCTTCTAAAACCTCTCTAGGAAAAACAGGAACAAAACCCATTTCTCCCAATTCATCTAAAAAATCAATTTTTTTTAGCAAACAGGAGATAATGAAATTCGTATCAAGTATGACTTCCATATGTCTAAATGGAAATTATAGTATTTAATGTTTACTTTTTTCTTTTTAAAATATAATGCAGATTATACTGCAAAATATTTCTTATGAAAAGATGCTACACTCTCAATTATCAAAAATAGTATTCGGTTATTATAATATTATATTTAAACAGTAAAACATCAAAATTCAACTTAAAACATGCAGAAGCCCTTTTGAAATCATCTCTATCGCTACAGCAGTCAAGAATAAACCTATAACCTTTGAGCTTATGCCAACTATTTTTGGGTTTATGCGCGTGACACTAATTGAAAAAATAAAGAAAACTATTCCAACTAAAACAAAAGCTCCTAGAAGATTTGTGATCAGTGTTGGTTGGCTAAGCTCATATGCTTTAACTGTTATAAAAGAAATGGTTGCAGGGCCAGTTAAGAGAGGAGTTGCAATTATGGATATAAAGCTATCAACCTTATTTATTTTTTCGGCTCTTTCTTTTGCGCGAATAGTGTCTATACCGAGTAAAAGCAAAACAATTCCTCCAGCAATTCTAAAGGAATCAACTGTTACCCCAAAAATACTAAACAAGTAAGGCCCTACTAATGCAATTATTATGGCGATAATTAAAGCCGTCAGAACAGCTCTTAGGGCTATGCTACTGACATCCATTTTCTTTCTATGAGCCTCCATGAGAACAGGAAAAGATGAAAGAGGATTTAGCAATACAAAAATCTGCAAGATAAGAGTCAAATTAATTAAGTCTAGCATTTTACCTCTCAAATATACAGAAAGAAAAAGAGTTTTTAAGAGTGTCGTTTCTCTAAAAAATATGCCTTCTTGCCTAAGCTGCAAAAAGATAAAACTTTTCTTTAGAATTAACATCTTGCTTATCTAAAGCTATAATTAATGCAGAGCTACAACTGTTAATATTACTAAAGAAGATTATTGGGAAGATTATTTTTATTCGTGGACTTTTATTAAACATCTTTTGATTATGAATATCTGATTATAAGAAGATTTATAAGTTTTTGAACAGATTAAAAATTATGAATTACTCTAGGCTAATCGCTAAAGCGGCTTTGCAAATAGAAGCAATTAAGCTCAATCCTCACAAACCTTTCACATGGTCCTCTGGCTATAGGATGCCAATTTACAACGATAATAGAAGATTTTTATTTTATCCAAATTACAGAAGATTAATTGCACTAGGTTTTTGTGATTTGATAGAGTCTAGAGGAGTTTCTTTTGATGTAGTTGCAGGCACTTCAACTGCAGGAATTTCTCCTGCAACAACACTAGCTGATTTTTTAGATAAGCCATTGATTTATGTGAGAGAAAAGCCAAAAGAACACGGCTTAAAAAATCAAATAGAAGGCATAGATTCTGACAGAGATTTAGATGGAAAAAGAGTTGTTCTGATAGAAGATTTAATCTCGACAGGAGCAAGCTCTGCAAAAGCTATAAAAGCGATAAGAAATGCACACGGAATTTGTAATAATTGCTTAGCAATATTTGATTATGGTTTTCATAGTGCCGCTAGATTATTTGATGATTTAATTCCAAGATGCGAGGCAAGTTCTCTTTTAGATTATGATACTTTAATTGAAGTTGCAAAAGAAACTAATTACATAAATGAAGAAGAATCGGCAATGCTTAAAGAATGGCGCGCCAATCCCCTTGAATAGTTTAAAAAATCTGAAAATGAGAAATAAAAAAACAGATAAGAGTAAATCAAAAGTCAAAAAATTTTTATCTTGTTTAATTATATTTTTTATTATTTTCTTTGTGATATTGATAATCTCTTTAATATTTGTAATAAAAATTTATAGTAGCGATATAATGCTCTCTCCTTCCTTGCCTGATTATGCTTCATCTTTCCCTACAACAAGTCCTGAAGTGCAACAGAAAACAGAATTTATTCTCATGTTTCTTGCAGTTATTTCTTTTGTAGTTATGCTCATAATTGCCTTTTTGATTTTTTATTTTATGCTGAGAGGATGAATCTCAGCCAAAAATATCCAAAGTGGCTTGGCCCTTGTCAGGAAAGAGTTTTTTCCATGTATGCCAGTTTTTTCTGAATATTCCACTGTTTATTAATTTCTTTCCATTATTTTTCAAAAAATTTTGAGTTATAGGATCAGAAGGATAGCCAGAGCCGAATTCTCCATAAATTTTTTTTAACTTCGCAATTTCTTCCTCTCTTATCACTTTTGCAAGAATTGATGCTGCAGAAACAGCAACATAATTTGCATCAGCTTTATGCTCGCAAATCAAGTCTAAATTGCCTTTGTGTCCAATAAAGCTTAGTAATTTTTCTGCCCAAGCGCTTTTGTTATTAGAAGGGCAATCAACAACAACTTTTATTTTCTCTTTGCGGAATTTTCCGGTATTTAGCGTGTTGATTGCTTGCGCGCCCTTTATTGCCTCCAAGGTGTTGAGATTCGTCCCTGATGCCAACGAATTATCAATCTCTTCAGGATTGACTTTTATAGTCACATGGCCCAATAAATTTTCTTTAATTGTTTTAGCTAATTTTATTCTCTCATGTTGCGGAACTATTTTGGAATCTCTCACTCTTTCTTTTTTTAATTTATTTTCTTGCATCTTGGTTATTAAAACTCCTGCTATAATCATTGGCCCTATCAATGGCCCTCTTCCTGCTTCATCAATTCCCAAGATTAACATTATAAAATATGGTTTAATAGTTTTTTAAGCTTTTAGAAAGGTACATCTCTTTTTAATTTACCTAACAAACCTTTTCTCCACGATTCATTATATTCGTCAGTGTTTTTTATTAGAGTCATTGGAAATGCTTGTACATTGTAAGAATTTATTGTAACATCACTTGTTAATTTAGTTCTTCTAATTTTAAAATCATCGGGATTTAGAGACATGCATTTAATTGCTTCTTCGGGGTATGCGAAGAACATGTCTATCGCCCTAGATGAAAAGTTTGTACATGCTGTTCTTTCTCCATCATAACGGCTAAAGAAATTGTTAATTTGAGGGCCTTTTTCATGTACACAATGAACAATGCTAAAAGGCAAACCAATCATAAATCTTGTGTCGCCGGCTAAATATTCTAGAACTCCTTCTCTTGATAAACCATCAACTCTTCTTTTAATTCCTCTTGTACCATATCTAAAAATTACAAAATAAATTCTAGGATCTCTTATAGGATAATCAGAAAATTGCAAACTTAGATATTTTTTTATTTGCTCATCTTTCAACATGACCCTTCTCGTACGCCCAGCGGCTTTTACTTCTATGTATCTTTTTCTCGTCCTATCAGTGAGATCTGGCTCTATACTAACGTTTTCTCTTTGCCTGTCTCTTAATTCTCCTGAAAATATGGCTTTAGCCAATCCTTCATAAAAATCTCTTATTATCTCATTAACAGTTATAGAACCAAAATAAAATATCCTTTGAATTTGGATATCTATGTCTTGTAATTTTGGAACAAAAACGTCTTCTGTTTCTAGTCTTTGCTCTAATAAACCTTTTTTTATCATTTTATAAAACAGAAAATAGAATAAGGTTTTATAAGATTTATTGTGACGCACTGTTAAATTTCTGTAGGCACTAATCAATTAATCACCACAAAAAATAAAGATATAGTCAAGGACGCTGAAATTTAACCGTTTGCGCCTTGGCTATCAAGGGAAAGACGTACACTTTTGGTAAATTATTTACGTCTTTCACTATAG
>CAYTKV010000013.1:0-6686 GCA_964438545.1 Candidatus Woesearchaeota archaeon
TATTGTTATAAATATTATTATGTTGATTTAAATTCTTGTTTATTTCTCTTTCTTGTGAGAACCTCTTTTTTAATTCTTAAAAATAACAATTACCTAGTATGAAACTCCACAATATCCAAATCTCTCAATTCATGATTTAAACCTACTTTTTGATTTGGAAATTTTCCTGATGGCCCAGTTAAGCGAGTTTCTTTTACTTTTAAGGAAAAGCCTTTGAGAATATGCTCCGCAACATCTCTTATAGTTGAGCCTTCAGGCAAAACCATTGGCTCTTTTGATTTCTCTTTTCCCGGCTCCTTGGTAAAAATTCTAATAACCTCCATAATATCAATTAATTTATTTTCCAATTCGTCAATTCCTAAGTCTGTATGGCAAGAAACAATAGCCCCATTAATTTTTCTACTTTTTATCTTGTCATTTAGTTTACGTAATTCATTTATTCCCAGTTTATCTGCTTTGTTCACAACAACGATTCTTTTTCCCTTTGCTTTTAAAAGATATTTTTCTATTTCTTCTAATTCGTCTAGATTTTCAATAACCAAGATTAAGCAATCTGCCATATTAACAATACCAATATCAAAATTCTCGCTTCCTATTGGCGGAGTATCAATTATCTGCGCTTTTACACCCTGATAATTAAATGCGCCGATCTCTGGCTGCGATGTTGAAAAAGGATATTCTGTAATTCTTGGCTTTGCATTTGTTAATTTATCTAAGAGAGAGCTTTTTCCTGTATTTGGCAAACCAACCAAAACAAACTGAAAGCCTTCTTTTTTTATTCCTTTTTTTCCCTTTGCTTTTTTTGTCGCTTTTTCTGCTTTCTCTCTCAATTTTTTTAATCTTCTTTTTAACTCTGCTAAAAAATTCTCGCTAGACTTGTGATGTGGAGCTTTTCTAATCATTTCCTCTAGCCAATAGATTTTATCTTCTTGAGATTGGGCATTGAGATATTTTTTCTCTGCTTGATAATATTCTGGAGAGGCATTGATTGGCATGGTTTAAAAGTGTTCAATGCATTAATATATTTTATCACAATAGTGTTTATTAACCAGAAATAAAGAATTTTAAATATGGCGGGAATAGTAGAGGTTCTTGAGAATGAAACAGAAGGCTTAGAATTTTTTAAAGCAATCCAGAAAAGATTAGACGAATCCAGAGAAAGATTAACGCAGAGCGAATTTGAAAGACTATGCAAGTACTTAGATACAGGAGATTTTGCAATAATACCTGAAAATTTTATTTTCAATCCGGGATTTATGGTGTACAGGATTTATAGAGAAAGGGAGCGTGCTTCAGAATTTACTGCGGATCATGTCTTAAAGTTATACAAGCAACAACTTCCAGAGCAAGTTACATGGGAGCAAATGGCAAATATTTATATGCGTACTAAAAACATTGGGCTATTAAATCTTGTAAAATTAGCCTCCTTTGGAGAGCCGCAACGTGTAGAGTCACATTATGAATATTGAAAAATATATCAAATTACACAAATTATTAAAAATGCCTAAAGAGAGAGAAATTTATGGCAGAGCAAAGATTAGTTTTGTTTAAGGATTCTTTTACTCCAGCCCATAGTGTTACGCCTTTAGACACTAATTCTTATTGGTTATATTTAACAAAAAAATATGGATTTGGAATTGAAAGATATATTGGTGTTGTTTATCCAATGTTTGAAAATGGAAAATATGTTATTTTTGAGCAAGAGTTCGGGGAAAATAGTAAGTCAAAAATTTTAGGCAGGACAGAAAAAAAAGATAGCGTGGATAAAATTGTTTATGAAAGAGCAAAAACAATGGCGCAAGCAAAAGAGCAAGAACTTAATTTGCATTTAGAGGATAAAGAATAATCAGTAGACTATAATATTATAATCCTGTCCTATTCTTTCAGATTGTCTGATGGCCTCTATTCTTCTCACGTATTCTCTTTTCCCTACTTCATGTGATTCTAAGAGCCTTCTGTACTTTGTCTCTTCACATGGCATAAAACACGCTTTTCCAGATTCCACAGCATCTAATACTTTGACTATCTCAAGAGCTTTTTCTAGCGCATTTGCATCAATATGGCTTGTTACTTCAGTACACATCTTTTTTTATTAAAAGTAAGCTTTATTAATCTTTCTTTTTATTTTTATTCATGCATCTCAAAAATTTCCAAAAGCGCGTTTTAAAAAATGGCATGATAGCAATAATGGAAAAAAGAGATTTGCCTTTGATATCTCTTTCCATAACAAACAAGTTTGGGGCTGCCTTTGAAAGCTCGAAAATAAAGGGCATTGCTCATTTTATTGAGCATATGCTTTTCACAGGCACAAAAACACGAACGCATGAAGATATTTCAAGAGAAATAGAAAAAAAGGGGGGAATTATAAATGCGTTTACAGCACATGAAGTCACGTCTTATTGGTTTAAACTCCCAAACAAGCATGTTTTTATTGGTTTGGATATTTTAACAGATATGCTAAACAATCCGAAATTTGATACAGAAAAGTTTGACAAAGAGAAAAAAGTAATTCTAGAAGAAATAAAAATGCACCACGACACTCCACAGTATCATGTTTATGAGCAAATTGAAAAAAATCTTTATGAAAAGCCATTTAGCGAGCTCATTTTAGGCTCAAAAGAAACGGTTTCTGCTTTAAAAAGAGATTATCTTGCTTCTTTTTTCAAGAAAATATATTCACCAGAGAATTATATTGTGACTATTGTGGGCTCTGCCGATTTTGATAAGATATGCTCGCATTTAGAAGAAAAATTCAGAAAGCGAAAAAAAAAGATAGAAATAATTCCAATAAAAAAGAAAAACTCTGAAACAATTGAAGAAAGACCCGGCATAGACCAGGCTCATTTTGTTTTTGCGGTCCATACACCTTTATACCAAGACCCTGATTTTTATGCGCTGCAAGTTTTGGATGCTTATTTGGCAAATGGTATGTCTTCTCGCTTATTTTTGGAAATAAGAGAAAAACGAGGCCTGGCTTACGCCGTGAATAGTTCCATAGAATCAGAAAAAAGTTATTCATTTTATGCTATCTATGTGGGAACAACGAAAGAATCTATTGATAAAGTAAAAGAATTAATCTTGCAAGAGTTCAAAAATGTAGAAAACATGACAGAAAAAGATTTGGAAGAAGCAAAAGAAAGACTAATAGGGCTAAAAAAAGTAACCTCCGAAGAAAGCGTAAATGTAATGGGCGGGCTTATGTATTCTGAGCTTAATGGAAGCGCTGAAGATTATTATAGATTTGATGAAGACATAAAAAAAGTAACATTGAATCAAGTAAAAAATTTAGCTAAGATAAAAGAATATAGCACTGCCGCTATAGTGCCGAAATGAATGTACTATCACATTCCAAACAATAGAACAGCTACATTAAGTAAAAAAATCAAAACCGGAATCGCTAAAATAGCTCCAATAATCATGGCAATTCCCAATTTAACATTTTCCTTTCTTTTTATTAGAATTATTCCTTTTATGATTGCCCAGATTCCTAATATCAAAATTTAGTTTGGGCAATCGAAAATCAAAATAGAAAATGATAAGGTATTTATACAGCACTAATATCGTATTATGGAATGGAGGTGGACTTTGATATGCCAGTTGTTATCAAGCGTAATAAAAAGAGAGAGAAATATAGCATAAAAAAATTAGAGAGGGCTATACAAAATGCTACAAGGGAAGCCAAGTTAAGCTTGGTTAAAGGAAAACAAATAGCTAAAAAAATAGCGGTAGATATAACAAAGACTATAAAAAGAAGAAAGTTTATCAAATCAACTGACTTGCGCAGAAGGGCATTAAGAAGACTAGGGTCTGTATCTAAAGCCATAGTGTCTGCCTGGAGAAGATTTGAAAAAAGAAAAAGAAAATAAAACAAATTTTTGCGGAAAGATTTAACTAGTTATTTTTAGTTGAGACATAAAATCTCCATGGTAAAACTTAATTACCTTGCTCTATCTTCTTTAAAATGGAAAATAAAATCCGAACATTTATATGTATAGATTTTCCAGACGAGGTTATAAAAGAAGTTGCGAGAGTTCAATCCTTAATTAAAAATGCAAAATTTACCGGCAAATTAACTGAACTAGAGAATTTGCATCTGACATTAAAATTTCTTGGCGAGACAGAACAAGAAAATTTAGAAAATGTGGATAATATTTTGTCGAGTATTTCTTTTCCGAAATTTGAAGCCAAACTGGAAAATATAGGAACTTTTTCTTATAAAAACAATCCTAAAATTGTCTGGATAAAGATAGGCAGCAAAGAGATTTTTGAACTTCAAAAGCAAATTGATATTTCATTAACAAACTTATTCAAGCAAGAAGAAAGATTCATGTCACACTTAACTATAGCGAGAATAAAAAATGTTAAAGATAAGAAAGGATTCGAAGACCACATAAAAAAGATTTCTATAAAACCCATTTCTTTTGAAGTGAAAAGCTTTAAATTAAAATCCTCAGAACTTAAGCCCATGGGTCCGGTTTATAGAACGCTGGCAAAATACGAATTGATTAAATAACTTTAAATAATATTAAATAATGGGACAAAAGAAAAAGTTTAATAACCTTTAATAATATTAAATAATAAAGAGGGGAAAAACAGAAAAATGGCGTTGAAAACTTTTAATCTTGATGAGAAAATCTACAAACAATTCTCAAAATATTGCAAAGAGCAAGGAATAAGCATGAGTAAAAAAATTGAAAATTTTATAAAGCAAGAACTTGAAAAAATTGAATTTAAATCAACAAATCGAACAAACGACAAGAAAACCGAAATTAATGAAAACGAACATTTCATGAAAAGATATTGCTAGTTTTATTAGATGTCTCTTCCAAAACTTCATCAATGACCTGTAAAGCTCTATTGGGATTAATTTTGTATTTCTTCAATTTTTTTTCATATTTATTCAAGTTCACTAGAAATTCTTTAATCTCTTTCTCTATTGGATTTTCCGAATAAACTCCATAGCCCTCTCTTTCCAGAAATAACGCATTGAGGGTCTGCTCAAACTGTCCCTTTAACGGAATTGCGAAGTATGGTTTTTTTAAATAGAGTGCCTCAGAAATCAGAGAAAACCCCGCATTGGAAATAATCGCTTTTGTATTTTTTAGGTCATTCAAAAAACCTTTCCCAATTTCTTTGAAAATTAAATTTCCTTCGCTTCTCTTTTTGCCAAGACCATAAACAATGAACTTCTCATCAAGATTTTTTAAAGTCTCAACAATGCTAAAATCTTGCTTTGACAAATAAACCAAAGCAAATTTTTCTTTTTTTGGATTAAATTTTAAAACTTCTTCTCTTATAATTGGATCTATCAGGCGCGCATTATGTTTCACTTCATTAACCTTATTGAAAGATAAAATTAAAACCCTCCTTGCTTTGGGAACAGCTGCTTTGACAGTCATTTTTGCGACAAAATATCCCTTTTTTCTCTCTTTGGGGATTTTTAGATGGGCGTGCGTTAAAATGTGCTGATTATCTAAACTGATCACTGGGACTCTTAAAGAATTAGAAATCCTAGGAGTTAGCGGCTCCATATCACTAATGCACACATCAGGATTAAAATTCTCTATATTTTTTTTAAGTTCGTTCCAGTTTATTATGTTCCTTAAAAGCCAAGGAATGTTATATAATATTGTCCTCCCCAGCAAGAGCAGATTCTTATCGTATAAAATGTTTATTCCGTCAATTTTTTTTTTATTTTAGTTTTTTAGATGCGGAAGTGTTTGCCCTTAAGTCATAACCAAAACTTCGTGTCCTTTTTTCTTCAAGTGCCTGATGACCTCCTCTGCTCTGGAGCTGTGCCCCAGGCCTTCTCCGCTGACTCCATAAAGAACTCTCATTTGATATCTATAATAAATGCTTTTAATAAGATTGTTGTTTTTGCTGTATAAGTGTTGCCTGTTTTTCTACGATACTGTCTATTTAAAGTCATTTGGATTAAATTTGATAATAAACAAGATATTCAAAAAGCTATAACATAACGCAATTTTTAAAAAAATTTAATCACCGACAACAAAAGCCATTTTGCTGCCTTATTTATTTTTGCGAATTATTGATGATATTATTATGGATAACTGAATTGATTAAGTTACAAGTTTTTCAGTTATACAGACAGAGAATTGGATTGATAATATAAAACAATTAATTCAGTTCTCTGTAATTATATAATTTTGTTGTTGTTACATGCATTTTTTATTAACAAGCAAGAAATCATATTTTGAGGGTCTTTCAAAACCATCTATCATTTAATTCGATATTTTGATTATTAATTAGTTATTAGACATCAATCAAAAAAGAAACCATAGCAGTTATTTTTGCCTAACTGACGATAAGTTTACAATATTTTTTCTACAAAACTTTTTAAAGTGGCTATAGTAAGCAAAAAGATGGAGAGAGTAATTTCTCTATCCGAGATGTCCTTAGAAAGAAAAATAGCCCAAATGGTAATTGTAAATCCAAATAAAATTTTTGATGGGCGCATTGTGGAGCTAGGAGTTGGCGGATATTTTATGGGAAAGTTTGGTGTTTTTGAGAGCGCAAAAGAAAACAAAGAATTTATAGAAAGATACAAAGAGGCCCATTCAATAGAGCCTTTTTTTGCTACTGACTTAGAAGGCGCATGGAATCCTTTCAAAAATTTTTACCAATCTAAAACCTTTGCAGATGTTAAGAGTGGAAGAGAGGCGCGT
>CAYTKV010000013.1:6696-16426 GCA_964438545.1 Candidatus Woesearchaeota archaeon
GAAACTATGGGGCTTAATTTAAACTTCTCCCCTGTATGTGACGTAAGGAATAGAATCTGGCCACCGAGAACTTTTAAAGGTTCTTTAGATGAAATAAGCGAAAAAATAGAAGCCTACATGGAGGGCTTACATAGAAATGGAGTTCTCACAACAGCAAAACACTATCCGGGAGTCAGCATGATTGGAGACCCTCATCTTAGAAGCTATAAGGCAAGAGTTTATGAAGAAGATCTTATCACTTTTACCAGAGCAATTGCGGCAAGAACAGACGCTGTTATGATTGGACATCCGATTGCTTATGGAGCAGTAGACTCAAAACACAAACCAGCAACAGTTTCTAGGGAAGTAATATCTAACCTAAGAAAAAAATTTAATGGGCTTGTTATCACCGATGCAATTGCGATGTTAGGCTTAAGAGGCCATTATTTCTTTAATTTTAGTAGAGCATATGTTAATGCCATGCAAGCAGGTAACGACATTATATTAGACACAATTAATGTCCCCTTGTTAGACTTCATTAACTTAAATTTGTTAAACTCGTCTCCTTACAAAGCAATTAAAAGAAGAATAAGGGCGGTTGCATTAGCAGCTAGTGAAGGAAAAATCAACAAAGAAAGAATAAACGAAAGCGTTAGAAGAATTTTGCAAAAGAAAGGCTATGAAGTAAAATCTTAGTTCAAAAAGAAAGAATTCGCATAGTTAAATATTTTAACTGAATTCCCTTTGAGAAAAAATGAAAATTGATTTTTATGAAGAGTTTCCAACAAAACGCAATTTAAAAAAGCTGAAACTTATTAACTTTCCATGCAGGATTTTTATTGCAGCTCATTCGACAAAAGAATTTGAAATTTCAGAGAATGAAGTAAAAAAAATTAATAATGGAATTCTATGCTGCTACTGGCCTATCATTAAAAACTCTTATTGGATATCTCCGTTTTCTAATACGCGAGATTTGAAACAAAAATTTGAGGAACTTGAAAAATGTAAAAAACCTTTATTAATTGACCTTGAATTGCCGCTGAGAAAAGTCATGATTTTTAAAAATCTATTTAATTTTGGAAAAAATAAAAAAATCATAAGAAAGTTTCTTGAAAAAAATAAGAAAAGAGTTACAACTGCTCAATTCCCAAAATCTACGACCTCTGCTTCGGCGAGGTTTTTAGGATTGGATTATGCTGCAAGGTTGGAAAAGAGCCCAATGTGCTATTCTAGCCTTGCCCCAAAACTTTTTAGACAGTTTGTCAGGAATAAGACGGAAAAAAGCTTAAGGGAACTAAAAAATAAAAATCATTATTCAATTGGCTTGGGAATTATCGCTAGCGGCATAAAGGAACATAACAATATTTTATCTCCTAAAAATTTAGAAGAAGATCTTGCTTTTGTAAAAGAAGCAGGATACAAAAGAGCAATTATTTACCGTTCCGGCGGACTAAACAAACATTACATAAGAGTTTTAAGAAAATTTATCTGACAATATATTTTTTGTCGTCCTAATCTAAACCAAGCCCTCTAAAAACATCTTCTTTTTTGAATTCTTTTAAATCTTCATAGCTTTGTCCTAAGCCAAGATATAAAATCGGTTTTCCGGTTATATAGCTTACTGATAAAATAGCCCCTGCTTTTTCGTCAACATCTGCTTTGGTTAATATTATTCCATCAATTCCAACAGTTTCATTAAACATCTTGGCTTGCTCAACAGAGTCATTTCCTGCTATTGACTCTCCAACAAATACCCTTAGGTCTGGCTTTGTGACTCTAACAATCTTTTCCATTTCTTTCATCAAATTTGTCTTTGTATACATTCTTCCTGCCGTATCTATCAAAACAACTTTTATTTTGTGCTTCTTGGCATAATTAATGGCGTCGTATGCGACTGCCGCGGGGTCAGACATATACTTGTGCTTAACCATTGGAATATCTAGCTTTTTAGCATGCTCTTCTAATTGCTCAATAGATGCTGCCCTGAAAGTGTCGCCTGCCGCTAAAACGCAACTTACTCCTTTTTCTTTTAGCTTATATGCTAACTTAGCAATCGAAGTGGTATTATGAACCACAAATCCATTCGCAATAAAACTATGATTATCCTCAACAGTTAGATCGTAAACATAATCCTCTTCGTTCTCAATTTTATTTATTTCTCTGATCGGAATCCAGCAAACATGAGATTGGGCTAAAGACTCAAACATTTCAAGAAGAATACAAACCCTATCGTTATTATTTTTCATCTCCTCTAAGTAAATTTCACCTTTTTTTGTTAACAATATCTGTCTACCATTCAACACAACAAAACCCTGACTCGTCAGACGACTCATTATTCCATTTAAAGAATAACTAGAAAATATTTCCCGCAGATTATCTCCATTGGAAACATGCAACAATGCCTTCAAAAACACGCCCTCTTTTCTATTTTGATAAAAATCAACCAATTCGCTCAATTTTTCCCTTGATATAAAACCCATATTTTCATATAGCCCATAACCTCCAACATATTTTTGTATTTCGGCTATTGAAAATCCTAAAAGAGTACGTAACATTTTTAGAGATTTCCACAAAGGAATCATATCTTGTTTACCACATCCTTGAACCAAACCAATTTCTTCATATTTCGCAACCCTTTCCAGTTTCTTTCTTACTAAAAACCCAATCTTATCGGCATACTTCCCTGCATATCTTGATCTAATAGCGAGTCGCCAATATCCATTTTTGAAATCTTTTTTTGTTATTGTTGACATTATACCGAATCTATTCAATAATAAACTCATTTGTCTAATCAATCCCTCACTTTCAGAAACTAATTCTATGGTTCTTTGCTTACTTGCAACCCAAGAATCACAATCAAAATAAGCCCGAATAAAAGATCTCACAACATCGTTGCCTGACAACAACACCTGCTCGGGAACCCTTAATCTCCTGCCTTTCTTTCCAGGTCTTAATCCAAATATCTGCAAACAATCTACTAGCGTTTTAGAGCTCAATATAACCCTAAACATATTCTTAGTTCTTGCATCTCTCTTAACACTTGGAACAAGATTAAACAATATTCTAGATAACTCTCCAAACCGACAAATTATTTCAGGATCTTCATTGCTAATCTCAACATAATTTTTTCCAATATGCCCGTCTCCAATAATATAGCCTAAAAACTCTGCAAATTCAGAGGTTAAAAATAACTGGAAACTAATTGGTCTCTTATCTAACTTTCCTTTAATTTTCAAACAATTAAATTCCTCTTTCTCTATGAGCTCTATCGGAATTTTTCCTTTCTTAACATCACCACTAAGCCAGCAATAATTCTTCCGATACATCAAATTTCGGTACGCTTCTTTTAATGTAGAATATCTCAACAAAACACGCCTCTTAGCCTCCTCGGGAGTTAAATAAACATCCAGATTCAATTTCTTAATATCATCAAACAAATCAACAAATTCCCCCGCTATACTAACATCGCGTAAGACAGCAACATAATCACTTTCCTTAATCTCATCAGCTCTTGCTTTAACAACATTTCCATTCCTAATTACAAAAAACGGATGTTCTGGAGTCACTTTAATACCAAAATCATTTCCATTATCTAATTTTATCTCTATTAATTCTTTCTTATCAAGTTTCCATAAATGAGTAACCCTCTTGTCTTCTATCTTTAATGTCCTGGGATTGAAAGAAGGAGCTATAACATTACCATCAGAAACATCAATTATTTTTCCGTTGTCTAAATCTATTTCAACAAACCTCTCGCTATATTTCTCATAGAACTCCCTCGCCTTGACAACATTACCATCACTCAATTGTATATTGCTCTCCCCATGAACACATTTACCACTGCCATTGATTCCAAAAAATAAAATAACAAAATGCTCTTTTTCCAATATCGTCTTAATTAAATTTTCTCCTTCAATTAAAACTTTCTCTATAGAATTTTTTAAGGCTTGAAGAACTTCATTGCTGGCTTCCTTTTTCTTAAGTTGCCTTCCTATCAAATTTTTAGACAATGTTTCTTTTATTTTATCAACAACTTCCAAAGCAACATTGTTTTCTAACAGGACCATTTCTAATTCCTCAAAAAGAGAATTAAATTCTTCTTCTGTTAGTTTTGAAGCAGTAATGCTCTTTATTAATTTTCCAAAAAATCCTTTCTTCTCTTCTGTTAACTCTTCTTTAAGCTCTTCTTTGGGCGTTTCTAATTCTGCTTGTTTTGTCTCTTCAATCTCTTTTTCCAAGGCTATTTCGTCCTCTTTTTCCGGAATAATCTCGCCTATTAATTCCTTTTTTATTTCTTCTAGCTTTCCCTCATTAATTTCTTCAATTTCCTTTTCTGCGCTCTCTTCTTCTTTCGACTTGTCTTTGCCTGTTTCTTCTTCTGTCTTCTTTCTAAACCATCCGCTCAATTTTTCTCTTAATGATTTGAACATAAAACAAATAAAAAATTTAGATTTATAAAGCTGTGTTTATTGCTTGTTTCAGAATTAATTGTTTGAAGTTTAATGAGGTGTTGGTTTAAATTGTGTTGTTTAGTGCAATGTTTTAGCGATTGAAGACTTTGATTAGCCCATATTTTTAAGAAATTTAATCACCTTAGGAAAATTGCCTACTTTGTTATTATGTTTATTTTTATATTTTATCTACGATATTGTTAATAATTTGACTTCGCTATTTTTATTAGCAATCTTTATTGACAAGCCTAAAAATTAGATTTTCTAGGTTTTTCCAAACTCTCAATTGTCCATTATGATATAGTCATCGGAATAAAAGAGGCAAAGAATACCTACTAAACCTTCTTATTACAGACCCCACTCCGCCCGTGCCTCTAATGGACACATCGGTTTTGATATAGAAAACAATAAATAAAAATAAAACCAAAAAGTACAATATAGCTAATCCTAAAGAAATAAGCCAGAACCACTTCAATGACTTATACTTTCTATAAACTGCAAAATAATAAACTAAAGCTCCGACAAAATTAACAAAAACTATTACCAAGACCCAAATTACTTTGTCGGTATCGCTATCAAACTTCCTTGTTACAGAGTCTATGAGCATCAGTATCAAAAATATAAATACAAATGCCGCAAAAAGAACTAAAATCGGAAGCAGGAGTAAATTGATAGCCATTTTCTCTTTTTTATTATTCCTTAAATGTTTGCATATTTATAAACTTTCTTATATCTTGTAGCTTATTCTTATAATCTTGTCATCTCCTTCCCTCGGAGAACCTCTTCCATCTCGATTACTTGTTGCAACATACAAATAATTTCCATGGGCGGCAACCTCTCTAATCCTTCCTAATTCACTAAAAAATGCTTCTTCATGTATAATATTTCCATTCTCGTCAAAAACAACTCTTCTCAATTGGCTTCCTCTCAATCCCGCAACATACAAATCATTATTATAAAAAGCAATTCCAGATGGTGCTAAAGTAAATTCTGTAAAACATCTTATTGGATTTTTAAAATTCCCTGAATCGGTACATTCTTTGGGCCAGCCGTAATTTCCTCCTTTTTCAATAATATTTATTTCATCATTCCTAGTTGGGCCATGTTCAGAAGAATATAATTCTCCATTTGAATGCCAAGCTAATCCTTGGGGATTTCTATGCCCATAAGAATAAACATAATTTCTAAATGGATTATCTTCTGGAATTGTTCCATCTTTATTCATTCTTAATATCTTTCCGGCCAATGAATTAATGTCTTGCGCTGACGAAGGATTTGTCGCATCTCCTGTTGTAACATAAAGTTTTCCGTCTCTTCCGAACTTTATTCTCCCGCCGTCATGAAATATTGCATTAGGAATATTATCTAACAAAATTTCCTCGTTTTCTAATCTGTCACTATCTAAAACAAACCTTGAGACTCTGTTTCCACTATTTGCAGTATAATAAGCATAAATATATTTATTACTAACAAATTCGGGGTCAACAGCAATTCCCATTAATCCAGATTCGCTAACTTCGCTAACATCAATGTTTCCAATAATCTTTAATTCATTTTTGTCAATATCATAAACATTAACTCTTCCTGGCCTTTCTGTAAAAATCATTCTTCCATCTGGCAAAAAGTCTATTGCCCAGGGCGTGTCTAAATTTTCAATTAAAATTTCTAATTTGAAATTTTGAGGGCCATTATTTTTATTATCTTCTTGGTTGTTTAGTTGGTCTCTTTGCTGATTACTTTGTTTTGAAGCGTTAAATAGGATTACGAAAAAAATAATGACGGTGAATACTACTACAAAAACCAACAAATAATTAGCTTTTGTTTTTTGTTTCATTTTGATAATTTATCTTTTTACAATATTACGATGCTTCTATCTTATAAACAAAAACCTTATCATATGGAATAAACCAAGAGGTTGTTTCTTTTTTGCTTGCTTCTTCCATAATTTTTCTAAATAATCTTATTGAATTACCATGCGCTGAAATTGCCACATTAACCTTTTCTTTCTTCATCAATTTTATCAAATCTCTTATAAAAGATTTAACTCTTTTTTCAACATCTGCAAAACTCTCCCCATTGGGGGGATGTATGTCATACCCTCTATGAATTAATTTATATTCTTCTTCTCCGAGAAATTTTTCAATTTTTTTCCTGCTCTTTGGCTCTAAATTTTCCAGAGCGTCTCCATAAACATCTAATTTCAAAAGCCCCTTCCCAATATTTCTAATAAAAGTATCATGCAAAACTCCATTCAAATCTCCATAATTTCTCTCAATCGTCCTGTTGTCTTCTATAAGTTCTTTACATTCTGGATGATATTTCAAAATTTCTCTTAAAGTTTGCTTTGACCTTACAAGTCTAGTATAAAAAGCAACCTGGAACTTTTTATTTCTCAATTTTCTAGCAACTATTTTAGCCTGCCTAACACCTAATCTAGTTAACCTAGCATCAAGCCAGCCGGTAAATCTGCCATCTCTGTTAAAAGTTGTTTGTCCATGCCTAAATATATAAATTTTAAGTGTTTTCATGTTTCATTGTATTAACTTTAATTTATAACTCTTTTTGAAATGAATAATTCACAAATAGAGTGATTTTATCAATATTACTTGTCTAATCTCTTAATAAAAGGATAATATAGTTTTCTTGCTGGAATAATAAAGGCAACAACGATTTTGAGTCAGAATAAAGCAATTTTTAATATCTTTGAGAGCTTCCGATACTATTAACTCTTCGGCATATGTGAAGTTATCTTTGAGTTTGTTGTAATGAATACCATAGGGTCAGGTATCTTGATTCGTCATTAAATAGTCTTTATGTCAAAAATTGTTATTGTTATCGACGGCAATTATTAAAATTAATTATACTAATTCTTATTTCATCTAACTGCTAATTTTTTGTGTATTGCATTTCTATCGCTACAAAAACTTTGTAAATCGAGTATCTGCCGATAACTGAAGAGCATCAGAGTTTCCAACATCCTAATGGGCGAGAGATTTATAACTAAAACCAATATAATTATTCTTATAAACCAATAGATTTTTCTATCTCCATGATTTCCTACAATGAATTATATGAATTATTAAGAAAAGAAAAATATTCTGAAACATTACAACTCTTGCCCAAACAGTTCATATCCGAATTCAAAGAATACTTAAACGACAAAAAAGAAATAATCTCCACAGATTCTAATTTTTTTTCTGATTCTGTCATGAAAACAAAAAAACAAATTGAAAATGCCGCGTCAATATTCAGGGAAATTATGTTAAAAAGAAAGAAGAAAATTCTAAATTTGGTGCTTGTTGCCGCCGAAACAGGAATAATGAAAAGAGACTATGAAAATATGCTCTCTAACGAGCAGGAAGTTTTTGATAAGCTAGTTAAAACGTTTGAAGAAAGTGATAAAAAAATATCGTTTCTTTTAAATGAAAAGGGTCATGAAGAAAAAGAGAAAAATAAGATGATAATATTTAAAGAGGAAGTTGAAAAATTTGTCGATCACTCTGGCAAGACGATAGGGCCTTTCAAACCGGGAGAATTGGCAAATCTAGATTCAGAAGTGGCGAGTATCTTAGTGGCCGAAAAGAAAGCCAATTTTGTTGATGAGGAATGATTTCATTATGGAAAAGAAAAAGCCTCTAGAGGGACTCGAACCCTCAACCTACGCATTACAGGTGCGTCGCTCTAGCCCTTGAGCTATAGAGGCCTAACTACTTTATAAAGAAATAACTTAAAAAACTTTGCTCTGGGAAAACCTAGCGCCGAATAACTTTTCTATTGTTTTTGTCTCAACTTCACCCGCGTCTTTTTCGTTTTGTGTTATGGCCTGCCTTAAAACACTAAAACCACTTTTCAATGCTTTCTTGCTTTTCTTTTTCTTTGCCAAAAATGCTCTCTATATACATTTGAGTTAATTCTAGGGACTCTAAAAGATAATCGCTAACGTGGTATGTTCTTGCCAAGTCTAAGGCTGGTTGCATATACTTCGCTATGCTCCCTTCTGAAATTGTGAATATTATTTTGCCTCCGCATCTTGTGCATCTCCCGACTAACGGTGGTCTTCTGTACTTCTCATTACAATTGACACATCTAAAGCCCTGCATCGAAAACTTTCTTAAGTTTCCTCTTGTGTCTCTAATGAAATGTCTCTCTATGACTAATCTAGCAACATCGTTTATTTCTACGGCCCTGATTTTCTTGCACAAATCCATCTGAGCATCTACTTTTTCTTGCATTGTCTGCAGAGTCTTATAGCTCGAGCACAGGGGCCCAGAATTAATATTTTCTGTCTCGTGACTATACCACAAATCGCAAAACTCTTTGTCTGTTCCAAGTCTTGATTTGACTTGCTCCATTTTTAATTCATAGGGGCTTTTCTCTTTTTCAGCAGATTTGTATAATTCTAAAGGAATATTTTTAGAAACATCAACATCAAAAATCATATCATCGACTTCTCCTGCTTTTATCCTAGCATTTAAAACTAAAGGTGCATCTTGTG
Source organism: Candidatus Woesearchaeota archaeon (assembly GCA_964438545.1). Lineage (GTDB taxonomy): Archaea > Nanobdellota > Nanobdellia > Pacearchaeales > GW2011-AR1 > UBA73. The sequence goes on from CAYTKV010000013.1 coordinate 15,622, forward strand.
TTCCCCCCCTATGCACCGGTAAAAATTTCTTTGAAAAATTAAGCAGCATATCCATCATCAGCATCACGGCAGCCTCGTCGCCATCGGTGTCGCGCCTCATCGCCGCGTGTAAATATGGGCTGGCCAAAAAAGTCTGGGTTTTTGAAAATCCTATAAGCCTGGCTACAACGGCTGCACAATTGTGCGGAGAAATGCACGCCAACAAAACACCAATCAAATCGTCTTTTGTCTTTGTATTGAACGCTCTTTCCATGCCATAAAAATATTCAAGTTCGTCGTCAACAAAATTAGTTATCTTTAGCAAAACATCATCGGCCTTTTCGTCCTGGCTTTCTGGGCACGAGGGCAAAACAACATCATGAGGAAAAATCTCTAAAATTTGATTCTCGCTTTCTAGATAGTTCCCATGAATATCTTTTTCATATCCGAGTTTTCTCAATTTTTCAATGTTTGTTCCTACTTCCTTTGGCTTAAAATGAGTCAGTGGCTGTTCTGTAATGTCGTATCTTATCGTTCCGTCCTTGTTCACATGTAAATTATACTTCGCCCTAAGCAGACCTTTAATAAGATTCTCGCAACTATGTTCTTTGCTGCTTGTTCCTCTGACTCCTTTAATAAGCAAATTTTCATCATTTCTCAATCCCAATTTCTTTCTAGCCCTAAGGAAAAAATGCTTAATGTCCAGTTCAATCTCTCTAAACTCGAGCCCACTATTATGCTCTAAACATTTGCTAGTTAAATTTTTATTACAAGCCATGCAATAATATAGTTTTTTGCATACCACAGAACCTTTTTCGCTCTTAGA
>CAYTKV010000013.1:16436-18640 GCA_964438545.1 Candidatus Woesearchaeota archaeon
TTGTTTGATTGTTACAGCTCTCACAATAAAAAATAGGAAATTCTGCTGTTACCTTGCCTGCCTCAATTGCCTCTTGCAAACTTCTGAGCCTTCCTCCTTCTCTTCCGATTGGAAAAAGAACATGCGGGCTGCCTATCAGTTTTCTTAATTTTGCTTTTTCTGGCCTCCCCATTCTTGCCCCAATAAAGGTTCCTGACTTGTCTTTAATTTCAAACTCGCAAAGGTTATTTATAACATCAAAAACTTTAATTTCGTCTTTGTTTAGCTTGTCTGAAAAGTTTTTAATCCTTATTGATACTCTGTCAATCCCTTCTGATAAATTATCGTCTTTAATTCCCAAGTTCAAAAGTAAGGACTTTGTACTGACTTCATTTAGAATAACGTTTTCTATTCCTATCTTATGTTCGGTTCCAATCAGCTCCAGTGTTTTTTTCCCTTTGAAAAATCTTTCTTTTTCCGAAGAAGAGTAGGGCAGGATTAAACAGCCATCTCTAATAACTCCTCTAGCAAGCCAATCGAGTAGGGAAAGAAATTCTTCGTAACTTATTTCGGACCAAAAAAAAATATATGAAGGATGCAAGGCTATCTTGTATTTTTTTGAAATTTCAATTGCTTTTTCTAAATCTACAAACAAATCGCTGCTTCCGCCCTTGCTTCTTAGTTCTTCCAGCCAGTATTGCTCCACATACCCTGCTTTATTTAAACTATGGTTTCGATTCGCATAATCTCCGTAGGGAACTAGGATGTCGCCAAGATAAATTATTTCTTCAACTTCAGGATAAATTTTTTTTGCCTCTTCCGCATTTGAAATTTTTTTTACTTCTCCGTTTTTTAGCTTAACTATTGGCCCATCAATTGAGCTACAAGAAGCGACCGTACATCCTTTTGTTGGCTTTTCTATTTTTAATTGCGTTCCAATTGCTATAAAGTTTCTGCATATGGCCATGGTCGCAGGATGTAAGCCTAAAGTTGAGTATCCTGTATTCCTGCTTCGGCCATATCTCAATCTAAAAGATCCTGAAGCAGAGGGATGACCAAAAATAGGTCTACCTGCGACTAGATCCTTGATGTAGGCGGCGCTTGCACTTCCTGCTGACTTCTTCTCTTTTATTTTGTTTTGCAACTTTACAAATTCTTCTAACCAATTCCAGTCGCTAAGTTTAAAGCCTTTTTCTCTTAACTTCCTAATTCTTTGCAAAATCTTCGGAGCTTTTTGCGCGAGACCCTCATTCAAAGTCAGACAAAAACCAGACCTTATAAAATTAGTTTCTATCCTCTCTAAGTCCTTAAAATTATAAACCTCTTTGTCTTCACTCGGGTCTCCTGAAATTTGTATTGGAATATTTCTGATTAAAAAATCTATCTCCTTTTCAGTTGGCAGATACTGCAAATTGGTAACTCTTTCATGATAAATGTAGCTCTCGTGAATTCCTCTTTTAACTTCCTCTTCAGTCGGATCATACTTTGCATAGCCGAAAATTTCTCTTAGATAGTCTATAACGACAATTGAAAAAGCAGCTTCTGTTCCTCCTGCTGATCTTATCGGCCCAGAATAAAAAGCGGTAAAATAATCTTCTCCTTTTTTTGTCTTATTTATTTTTAAAGAAACAAACCCCTCTATGGGGCTTGAAACAACTCCCAAGGTCATATAGGCCATAGCGACTCTTGCCCCCGCCTCTAGGGCCTCTTTGTGATCCTTAAACTTGCAAAATTTTTCTTTTGCTATTTCTTCTGCAATTATCAGGGCGACAACGGGATCTAGGCTGCCGTATTCTCTTTCAAGTGCTAAAATTCTGTTGACTATTTTTTTGTCTTGGGTCTGCGGGTATAAACTAGAAATCAATCCAACTGTTTTCTCTGCTAAAGATGTCGCTAGAGGAATTTCTACCTCGCTTATTGGATCCAGCCCCTTCTTCCGAGCCTTTCCGGCCACATCGTAATCTTCCTTGACCTTATTCTCGATATGTTTGAAATATTGATTGATGTCCATCTCAAAAACCTCATTTTAAGTTAGCGAAAACTAGAACTATGAGAAATATATAAATATTGTTGTGAAGAGAGCCCTTAATTTTTATCTCGCAACAGACAAAAAGTTTACATTTCGAAGCCGTTCAATTTTTTATAATTTTTTTGGTGATTGTTACATTTTAGATGGTATGAGAATTCTTTATGAAAAATAGTTTAAAGCCAACGGCTTTAAAGAT
>CAYTKV010000014.1:0-6886 GCA_964438545.1 Candidatus Woesearchaeota archaeon
GAAAACTAACATCTTAAAATTCAAGGAGTTTTACTTCATAAAGGTAAGTAGATACAAATATCAGAAATATTTATAAACCTATTTGACTTAAAAATAAAGCTAAAAAGAGGATAAGAATGAGCAGGAAAATTTTCATTGGTTTTATATTTTTATTTTTGATAATTATTTTTATTGTGCTTAGTAATGCTTTTCTTTTCAGAGGAAAAATTTCATTTAGTCCTTCGGAAACTGTCTATTTTAGCCCTTCAATTTCAGAAGATGATTTTTGTACCATTCCCCAATGTACTTCAGGACAGGCAGAATTTACGGGAGCATATGACGCTAGTACAGGATGCCCAATTTATTCTTGTCCGCCAACATGCAAACCACAACCGGAGTGCGATGGAACTTTGTTAATTAGAGATGCAGATGAAAATGGTTGTCCGCTTTATTTGTGTATTCTTCAGCCACCTCCATGTCCTGCTCCACCAACATGTGACAGTGGTAAAAATCCTGTAGACACTGGAAGAAAAGACGCAAATAATTGTGCTATTTACGAGTGTCCTTTGCCAGATCCAATATGTGCTAGGCCAATTTGTGAAGAAGGGGAGATAGTTATGCCAACAGGAGAAAAAGAGGCCAATGGGTGTAATAAATATACTTGTATACCGGAGCCTAAATGCATAGCTGATGTACCACTTTGTCCAAGTGGTCAACTAGAGCCCACAAATGAAGTTGACGCTAATGGGTGTGTTAAATTTATATGCTTGCCAACGCCTTGTAGGCTACCAGTATGTAGCGCAGCAGAAAATCTTGTTAGAACAGATAGCGTGAGTGAGAATAATTGCAGAATTTATAGATGTGCTCCTAGAGATCCTATAGAACCTCTACCATGTGCAATTCCAATATGTGGCTTTGAGGCAGATGGAAGCATAATAAGAGGCACGCCAACTGGAGAAGTAAATCAAAATAGATGTCCTATTTATCAATGTCCAGAACCAGAATGTCCTATAGGTTGTAATTGTATAGGAGATAGGACTATATGCCCGGCGCCACCCAGATGCGGCTCGCTTAGAATCACGATTATTTCTGAAAGCGGCGATTTTGTTCCTGTAAGTCTTAACAGAGTTTGCAGAGCTGGGCCAACAGATGAGCTTGTTCCAGAGAGCATTAAAATGTTCCATGGAACAACCGAGATAGAAATACCAGACCCAGAAATTACAATAATTTCCGAAGATGGACAGTTATTTGCTCAAATTCCTGGAGGGACAGTAAAAAAAATTATAATACTTGATGATGATTCAGTGAAAGAAAAAATTAAAATTTTAGAGCCAAAGAAAATTAAAAAGATTAGATTAAAAAAGCTAACACCGACAAGTGACGATTTCGTGTACGAAGTGGATGAAGAGGTTATATGTCGTACTTTATTCTTCCGTTATCCAAGAACAGTAACTAAAAAATTTGATGCAGAATTAGGAACTCTATTAGCAACAGATAAACCGCGTCTTTGCAGGGTTTCATCTCTTTAGAGTATAAAATTGAGAGCGAATTTTTCTAAATGGATTTAGTGAACAACCCCATAGCAAGCAATGGGGCATCAACAAAATTAATTAGCTTAACTGATCATCTTTTCTTCCTTGATTCTTTATGTATAGCAACAGACTCAAAAAATTGAACAGTTTGTCTGTTGCTACATTCGGGGAACCTAAATAGCATTTTTCAATTATTTAGGTTCTCCGTTATAGTTTCTTATTATAACGAAGGAATTAAATTTTCGACATTGCTTTTAATTCCTTCTCCAACTGTCCCAAGATAAGTTCTGACCTCTAAACGCTGGGTTCTACAAACTTATAGCTTTATCCCCTCAGCAAGCTGCGGCGGTATTACGAAGAATAAATCAAATTCAACGATGACAAGAACCGCTGTAAAATTGGTATTTATTTTTAGAAATAATATAGGGAAATACTTATATATCTATTTTTCTTATTTTTTGTTATAGAAAAGAGGTTCTCCTACAAAAGTGGTGCATAAGAAATATACTTATAAAAATGGGAAAAGGTATGGGCCTTACTCATATGAAAATAAAAGAGTTGGAAACAAAATTATTACAACTTATCTTGGCAAACATCATAAAAATAAATTCTTTTCTTTAGATTATTTTCCTCTGGGAATTTTATTATTTTTTGTCTTCATATTTTTACTTTTTTATTTTGTAGGAGAAATTATATTTCTAGCTCCAGAATTAGGGACGTTTTATATTTCTTTAGACAAAGAGAAATATTTACCCGGAGAAACTCTTTCTGGAAATATAAACCTGAATTTAAAGTCTGGAGAATTATTGCCTTTGGATTCTAAGATTATTATTAAGTTTGAAAATATTGATAATAAGTTTGTTCTTTCAGAGCTTATCGATTTCAATAATATAGAGACAAATGAGGGAAATTTTTATCTTAGAGATGCAAATATCTCTGGTTTTGGAGAAGGTTACGGAATTGTGGGAGAAAAAGAAGTTTTTCCTGAGATAAGTTTTGATTTATTAATATCTCCTGCGAAAGAGGAAATTCCAGAAGGAATAGAAGAGCCGGAAGAAATTGAAGAAGAGGAAGAAGAACCTGAAGAGAATATAACATTGCCTGAAGAAAACATTACGGAAGTTCCTGCTGAAGAAATGCCTGAAGAAAATGTTACAGAAATTCCAGAAGAGCCAACAGAAGTACCTTCAGAGCCAGAAGCTCCTTCTGAAGAGGAAACTCCTGTAGAAGAGACTCCTGTAGAAGAAACCCCTACTGAAGAAGAGCCTTCAGAACCAACAGAACAAGCTCCGGAAGAAAGTGCAGAGCCCAGCATGCCTTCAGAACCTTCAGAGTCAGAAGCTTTTCCTGAAGTGCCGAGCGAAGAGCCAACAGAACCAGCATTATCTCCCGAAGGATTAGTAATTTCCGGAATAGTTAATAAAAATAATGATTTTATTTATGAATTGCAAGAAGGACAAAAAGCCGAAATAATTGAGAGGAGTATAAGAATAAACGGAACAGAAATTAATGATACTAATTTATTAAAAATAGAAATTGAAGATAATAAAGCAATAGTTTCAACAGCGTATTCTATTAAAGAGCAGGGCTTTGGAGAAGACTTTTTAGGAGATGAAGTTTTAGAATTAAGCATTTCTCTTGAAAAATTTGAGCTAATTGTAACAAATGATTCAACCTTGAATGTTAAACTTTCCTATAATGAAATATTATTTTCAGATGAAGAGCAAGTTTCCATTGAAAAACCAATTGTTGAAGAAAACATAACTATCTCTAATGAAACCGTAATTAACGAAACAATAACAGATATTACTATTGCCAATGTCACAAAATTCGGCGCTATTTTAGGACAGCCTGTAAAATGGATTAAACAAATTAATGTCAGCGAGCCTACAAATATTAGCATTGAATTGCCTAAGAGCGCTAAAGAAATCATTATTAAAAAAAGCAAAATTAAGGAAGAAAAAGAAGAGGAAGAAATTACAGAAATTCCTGAAGAGGTTGTAGAAAATGTCACAGAGGGGAATATAACCGAAGAAAACATAACAATAACAAATGAAACAATTTTGAATGAGACCGAAGGAGAAGAAATTATTGAAATAATTGAAGAGAATCAAACTATTGGAATAAATGAATCTGAAGTTTTGCTTTCGCCTTCTGATTTAGAAAGCAAAACCCAAGAAATTACAATTGAAGTAAATGAGAGTAATGTAAGTCTGCAGATTGAATACGAAACTCCAGCTCCTTATGCTTTAGAAGAAGAAACAAGAAGAGGAAAAAATGTTAAAGTTATTGGCCCAGAAGATGTGCATTACGAGAATGTTTTAGCTTTTACCAGCATAAATGAAAGATTTAATATTAAAACTTCAGAAAAAATAAAAATATATTGGATAGAAAATAACACATTCTTGCCTGTTTATAATGTTCAGGATAAAAATAATAATAGTTTAATTGATTACATAGAATGGATAGTTCCAAGCTTATCAAATCAAACCTTTGATATAATATTAATAACAAAAGCAGAACATTTAGATGAGAATAGAACTTTTATTTCAGATATTTATGAGCAGGTTAAAGAGCTAGATGGAAATTGGTCTGAAACAATTCCAGAAAATCATTATGCTAGAGTCACTTTTGAGCAGAATTTAACAAAAGACAGAGATATAACTTTATATCCTCGAACAATAAATGGCATACCAAGAATAGAAGTCTATGAAGTTAATAAAAGTGAATTAATCGCTGAATTTACGAATTTGAAAGATAATGAATATAACAAAGTATTGCTTACTAATTTAGGTCAAGGAAATAGTTATGACAATGAAACAGAAATCTTGACTGATGAGGGCTGGAAATTATTCTCAGAGTTAAATAAAGAAGAGAAAGTAGCCACGTTCAACAAGAAAAAAGGAGAGTTAGAATGGCAAGTTCCAGATGAATGGCAGGAGTTTGATAACGAAAATGGCTGGTTATATGAGATTGAATTGGAAGACGGAAGCGTGATGAGAGTCAGCGAGAGGCATAAAGTTTATGCTAAAATTGATGGAAATAAGTTTGAATTAATACAAATTACAGAATTATATAATTTAATTCAAGAAGGCAGGAATGTTTGGTTTTTGGATTCTGAAGGACAAGAAGTTAGGATTTTGGATATTACAAAAGAAAACTATTCAGGAAAAATCTATGACGTTGATGTTGATAATGATATTGTTTTGGTGAGGAGAAAAAATATTATTTGTGAAAAAAAAGATAATTTTGAAAATGTATACAACGAAAATAAAAAGGAGGCTTTTGATGTGGCCTCTAAAGCATTATCAGTAATGCATAATGTCTTGACGGACTATAATTTAAATGAGGAGAATAACTATATAAGTCTTTCTACCAATAATGTTTTTGCAGAGAACGCCCCAGAAGCATTGTCGGTAATGCAGCGGTCTGATGAGCCGCGTCCTGACGGACTTTCGGGTTCAACTCCCGGCTGGGGCGACTCTGCGCTTTATAGTAATTGTAGAGTTGTAGAAGGGACTCCAGTATGGAGCGGAAATTCTGAAAGTTATAGCCAAGACACATTTGACTTAAAAGTTGTTAATGGAAGTATAGAATTAGAGCATATTATTGACCCATCCTTTTTCTCTTCAATAAATGTCCAAAGAGGAACAGAAAGTATGAGTGTAGTTTCATTAAATGTAACTATAAGCCCAGTTAATACCTCTAAAGCCTTTGTATTGCTTTCTACTAGGAGTAGTAGCTCTTCATTGAGAGATTTATTAGTTACCGGAAAGCTTGTCAATAGTACTACTCTGCAACTAAGTAAAAATGATTCTTCTTCTCCATCTTTAACGATAGTTGAATGGCAAGTTATCCAAGGCTCTAATTTTAATGTTCAATCAGGCGGGGTTTTCGCGCCGGCAGGCAGCGGTTCGCAAATAATAAATGTTTCTTTAAATTCATCTGTAAACTTAACAGAAAGTTTTATCGTAGTTTCTAGTACAGGTGATGATCTTGCTAGGAAAGCTTTCTGGACAGGAGAATTCTTTAACTCTACACAAATTTCTTTGAGAAGAGAAGATGCATCTATAACTTCGAATGTAGTATGGCAAGTAATTGACTGGGATGGTGCCACTGTTCAAAATGGCACGGCAAATCCCACAACAACAAAAAATTTAGGCGTCCCCGTTGACCTTTCAAAGAGCTTCTTGATATTTTCAAAAAGGACGTCTACAACGGATCCGGATGACGTAATGACACAGGGCTATTTTGTAAATCAAACGCAAATTGCATTTAGACGTTTTGGAACTTTTGGAAGTGTAACGGTTTCTTATTTTGTAGTCAGCGGCGAAGTAATTTATGTGCAAAGCGGGAAAGATATTTTTACTGGCAATGTCGCAAGAAATAATGCTATAATTCCAGTTAATATGTCAACAACATTTACTATTAACTCATATGATTCTAACTCTACTAATTTTGAATTTTCAAGAGCATTTACAACTGATAAATTATCAAATGAAACTAATATACAACTCCAGAAATCAGTCAGCGGAGGGCTGGTTAATAATACATGGTTTGTGGTCGAGATAGGCTTTGGCTTCACTGGTTTCAAACCTCCCAAAGATACAGGCTATCCTTTAAATCAATGGACTAACGGAGCAAATGTAAAAGTTTCTGATAATGCAAGGGCAAGTGAGACAACTATTGGAGAAGCCTTAGACACAAGTAATTATAGCTTTGGCATTCCAAACGGGGCAATAATTGATGGAATTGAAGTTCAAATAGAAGGAGGAGATGTTGTTGGAGGTTGCACTTTACCGGCCACAACAGTTACAATATCAATTGATTTAAGCGGGAATACTGGAACATCTTACACAGCACAAAAAAGCCAGACAGACTCATGCGGTACTAGTGATAGCATATTAACTTATGGAAGCTCAACAGACACATGGGGAAGAACATGGAATGCTAGTGAATTTTCAGATGTGAACTTTAGAGCAAGAATAAACTTTACAGCTCAAACAAATGGAGGCTCTGCTAAAGTAGACCAAATCTTAGTCAAAGTTTATTACACCAATCCAAGCACACCATCTCTAAAATTAAATGCTCCTGCAAACGATACTTCTTTCCCTGTTGGACTCGTCAATCAAACTTTGAATGTTAGTATTTCCGACCTCAATACAGAGCAGTCTGTAGAAACGTTTATTTACGGAGTAAATTCGACAGATGCAAATAACTTTTACAATTATTTATTGTATAAAGAGATTACTCCAACTCCTCTAAATAAAAATATAATTTATAACTTCACAACATTGCCAATTAATCCAAATTCAAATAGCTTAAAATTATTATATCACTTTTTGTCTGGACAATCATAATTATGGCAGTATAAT